>CANLTT010000159.1 GCA_947494115.1 Candidatus Caenarcanales bacterium | reverse complement strand
AGAAGGAAAGAAAAAACTAGATTCTACGGTAGAAGCTATCGATCAGGCTTTTAAGCAGCTTATTAATTTAGATCCGTCAGGTTATTTTGAACACTTTTTTAAAATTATAAATAGATCCTTTTAGTCTAGATTAGCTATATACAAATGAAATACTTTAGTTTAATTTTTTGTTTTGCAATTGTAAATCTTTGTATTAATGCACTTGTTTTGGCTAATTTAGCAATAAGTTCTAATAGTCTTACGCCCGAGCCAGCACTCATAAAACACCCTTCTTTAGATATTTCTTATAAAAACAAGCCTAAAATAACTAAGCCCAAAAGTTTTTTTATAAATTTACAAATTCCAATCGAAATCTCTTATATTAAAAGTTCCAAACAGTTTAACGAAAACAGCTTGCTTTTAGCACAAAACGAAATGAAACCAAATTTTGAAGTAAGTGAGAATACTAATTTTGCAGTCATAAAGCTTCCATCAGCTGGCAATAATGAAAACCAATACCCAATTATAAACAATACTTCTTATACTCAATATCAGGAGATTACAAATTGAAAAAATTATTAATAGTTTTATTTTTAAATTTAATACTTTTTGCTAATTCGGTTTTAGCCCAAAATACTTGCCAAAAGCCAGAATTGCAAAAATCTATGCAAAAGCTAGACGAAATGGCAAATTATTTTAAAAAGCTAAAATGCGGCTTAAGCGATAATGTTTGTTGGTGGTTTTTATTTCATTTGTCTATTGGCGAGCCAGATAATGAGCTAATGACCAAATTTGCCCAAAAAGTACCTTTAAGATTTTCTTCTGAACTTGGTTATGGAAGTTTTGCAGGCGAAGCTCATATTACGCAATACCCAGCTTATTGGCTTTTAAAAGGTGTTTCGCTTAATACTAATATTGATTCTGGGCAAAGTATAAAACAATATTTAAATTCAACCCCATGGGAAAAGGTTTATACTGATACCGTAAATAAAACTAATACTTATAATGTTAATGAAGAATTGTCTTGGTATTGGATGGCACGGTCAGTATATCCAAGTTTGAAACCACTAGAGCAAACTTCATCTTTTGAATCGGCTTGCGGTGGCGGCCACCATTTAAGTGGTTTATACTTTTCGCAAAGCCCCGAGTTTACAACCGAATTGAATGAATTTATGAGCAAAGTTCATACTATGGTTCTTTCTAAAAATATTCCAAAGGCTTATAAAAATTATCCCTATTATGAACTTTATCGGTTTTATGTTTTGTCTCATGCTTTTGAAGGGCTTTATTTAACCAAACAACAAGCTTTAATTGATGATAGATTGGTAAATAAAGCTATCGAACATATTGAAACAATTTATAGTCATTTTTTACAAACCAAAGCCACCGTTAATAATCCTCAAGAATTTTTTGAGTATATTAAAAGTGATGGAACTTCTCATTATTACTATGGAGACACTTTAGGACATTTTCGGTTTGGCCTTAATTTGTGCTCTCAGAGGGAAGTTTTATTTTAATTTTAGTATATAGACTTTAAGACGTAGCTTTTTTAGTTTGAGCGGGGTAAATAGCTTTAAAGTGAAAAGTTTTTAAGTTATGACTATTATTAGTAATATTTTTCAACCAAGCACGGCTGGTCTTTTTTATCCGAGTAATTCACAAAAATTGCATGAAATGCTGACTGGTCTTTTTAATTTAGCCAGAGCCGAATATAAAACTAATACTAAAAACCGTTTTCAGGCCTTAATTGTGCCATCTGCGCCTTATCAATATTCTGGTTTAACCTCTGCTCATGCTTATAAAAACTTTAAGCCAGCTTATTATAATAATATTATTGTTTTGGCTCCAGCTCAGCAAAAGCACTGTGAAGGTTTATTTGTTTACCCTCAAGCTTTTAGCGAAAGTCCTTTGGGTATTTCTCCAAGACAAGAAATTTCTTTACATTCTGGAATTCAAGTTAATGAAAAACTATTTGAAGAAGAATATTCCGCCGAAGTTCAATTGCCTTTTTTGCAATATCGCCTTTTAGAAGAAGGAATACCGTTAAATTCTTATCCGATTACTTTAATGCTTTATGGCCAAATTCATCCTCAAAAGCTGGCCAAGAAATTGCAATATTTACTTAACGATAAAACACTTTTGGTTTTAAGTAGCAATTTAAGCCATTATCACAATTCACAAAACACGGCCGAAAAAGACGAAAAAGCCATTGAAACCATTTTAAGCCGTGATTCAGACCGGATTTTGCAAATTGAAGCTTCAGGCCGCATTGGAATTAGTGCTTTTTTGCGGACTAAACAAGCTAATTTGTGTCAAGCTGAACTTTTGCATTATTCCACTTCATCCGAAGAAAATAAAACCTCTGGTTATTCAGCTATCAGCTTTTCGGCGGGCGCAAACAAAAAAAATATAAACGAAATTGTCGAAGTTTTTTTGCATGCTAATCTCGAAAAATCTTTGAATGACAAGGCTCAAAAAGAAATTTTAGGTTTTTTGCATTTTTGCCTAAAGGAATATTTAAGTTCAAAAACAATTCCTAATATTAGTGCTTTAGCTCAAAGATACCCGCAACTCAATGAAGACGGAGCCTGTTTTATAACTTTGTATTTGAATAATAATTTAAGAGGTTGTATGGGTAGTTTGCAAGCCAATAAACCGCTACATCAAGATTTGGTTGTTAATTGTCTAAAAGCTGGCGCTGAAGATGAACGTTTTAAGCCCCTAACTTTAGAGGAATTACCCGAAATTAAAATTGAAGTTTCTATTCTTAAAAATATACAATTTGTGCATTGTCGTAATCAATTTGAGCTTTTAGACAAGATTGTCCCGCACAAACACGGCATTATTTTAAAGCAGTTCAATAAAATGGCCACTTTTTTGCCACAGGTTTGGGAAAAAACTCCGCAGAAAATCGATTTTTTAAACCAATTAGCCCGCAAAGCCCAATTAAAATCACCAACGGCTTGGCAAATACCCACCGAAAAAGTACAAATTTATACTTACGAAGTTTTTAGTTTTAAAGATGTTTAAAAAGTTTTATACAAAAGAAAAAGGGTGAAGTTGATCCGATTTAGGAGACAAACTTTTTAGAGATATTGTAAAGCTCCTCGAATTGAAGAGGGGACAGATAATTCAAGGTTGAATGCTTTCTTTCCCGATTATAGAAAATCTCTATGTATTC
>CANLTT010000158.1 GCA_947494115.1 Candidatus Caenarcanales bacterium | reverse complement strand
TTCAGAAATCAGTAAATGCGGCTATAGATTGGGCTTTTCTTGAAATTATAGATTCGGATTTTTCCTCCTATTTTCGCCATTTTCAAAAAACAATTTCAGCTTCTATTTAAACGGGGAGTGCTATAGTTTATAAAACCTTTAGAATACTTTTTATAAATAATTATGCCAAATTTAATTTTATCCTCATCAAAAGAAGTTTTTGAAATAGTTATACCTAAATGTAATATTGGCCGTGCAGACTGCGAAATTACTATACCAGATGCAAGTATTTCTCGGAATCACGCTCAAATTGCGCAAACCCAAGATGGAGGCTTTTGCTTAAGCGATTTAGGAAGTACAAATGGTACTTTTATAAATGGTAAAAAGCTTAAAGAAAATACTTATTATAAATTAGCAATTGGCGATGAATTGACCTTTGGAGATATTAAAGTAGTTTTTGAGGATAATACTTCTGATTCTAATAATTTGATAGGTTCTTTTGAAAAAGTTGATAATTCTAATTCAAATCAAATAATTTCTACCAATAAAAATACTCAAATTAATAAAAATCACAATACTCATACTAATAAAAATACTAATTTTGTTTATGCTGGCTTTTTGCAAAGATTTGTTGCCCATCTTATAGACGGAGGCATACTTAGTATAGCTGGCGGAATTTTATATTTTATTTGTATTTTACTTTTTAAAGGAAATGGTGTTTTGCTTTACGCTCCTCTGTCTATTTTGGGTGTGTGGCTTTATTCTGCTAAAACGGTTAGTTCGGCAGAGGGTGCAACTTTCGGGAAAAAATGTATGGGTATTAAAGTTGTCAATTTAGAAGGTCAAACTATTTCTTTTGGAAGAGCCACTGGGCGTTATTTTGCTTCTTATCTAAGTGGTTTTATTTTTTTTCTTGGTTATTTAATACAACTTTGTAATCAGCGTAGACAAACTTTGCATGACATTATCGTTAAAACTATCGTGGTTAAAGTTTGAGTATTTTAAAACAAAAAATATTTGATATTGCAAAGTCAAAAGAATTGAAATAAAGCATACACTGGTCGGTTGAGAGTTATAGCAATTCCCAAACTAGAATAAGCCCTCTGCTTGCGCTGTTCCCTTGATGGGGACACTCAATTCAAGTTTTCGATTGTATTGTTTCTTCTTGGTTTTGCCATAATGCATTACGAAAAAGACTTACTGCTAGGGGAAGACAAAAGCATAAGATAAAAATACACACTTTCTTTAGCAGGACAGATTTTGGTTTATAGGGTAATCATTGTTTGTTAAGACTATTAATGATGGGTACAAATCTGATATATTCCTAATTTTATTCAATCATTATGGTTCGTATAGGACAAGACTTGATCAAATTATTTTCAAATAAAACAGTAGCAAATAAGACAGTAGCAAAAGCAAATCAACCGCCAAAGAATACAATCACAAAACCTTTAGCACAAGATAGAATAAGTAGATTACCAATCCTAGAAACCTTTCGGAATCCTTGGCAGATAAAAGGACAGCGTATTACAAAGCCTTCAGAACCACCAAATAGCAACTTAATATCTGTACCTCAACCAGCAAATAAGCTTCCAGAAAATATTATTTCTCTTGTAAAACAAACTTTAGAAAATAGAATTGGCGCAGGTGGTGGTTTTAAATTTGAAAGTATAAATTCATTTAAAAATACTGTTTTTAGTGATAGTTCTTTAGGAGTACGAGATCCAAACATGAATTACACGCAAGCACAAATTAAGGGTTATACAATAGAAGCAACAACAAGTCATTTTGATGAAGCAACAGGAAAAACAGTCTATCAAAAACAACTTATTAATGTCAGCGAAGACGGTTTGAATGCTAAAATCGTGCCTCCCGATCTAAGAATACATTGAGAAGGAAGAAATAAAAAAGTTATTATCGGCTAAACAGATTTAAATAATGAAGAGTAGAAAATTATTTCAGTACTTATTCCTCAAGCAAAAAAGGGCGGTAGACCAAGAAAAGTAAATACTAGATTGGTTGTAAATGGAATTTCTACCGTCTGAGAACAGGGTATAGCTGGAAAATATCTTGATGATGAAATCAATTTAACACTTTTCACAGGTCTTTCAAAGGCCGCATAATTCTTTTGTGTTTTTCAAAAATGGCAACTTCTTTGAAATTATGTTTTTTTAAAATTTCAGCCAAACGATTATAATCTTCGCCTAAATGGTTTGGGGCATGAGCATCAGAAGCAATTGTAATGGGAATCTCTTTTTGGCGAGCCATGGCAATAATTTGCTCTGACGGGTAAATTTCGTTTATGGGCTTACGCCAACCAGCAGTGCTAATTTCGAGGGTTTTATTTTGTTTTTTGATAATTTCTAAAGTTTCTTCAAAAACCCAGCTTAAGTCGGCTGTAGGAAGATAGTTGAAAATTTTAATTAAATCCAAATGAGCCAAACCATCAACCAAGTCAGATTTAGCGGTTTTTTGAATTTCTTTGAAGTAAGTTTCATATAATTTATTTATATTCCAATTCTCAAATTCTGCTTTGTATGATGGATGATCAAAAGCCCATTCTCCAATAAAATGCACAGAACCCAGCACAAAATCGAGCTTATCATAATTTTTTTCGATCCAGCGTTTGCCAGCTAGAGAAGTTTCAGGGTCATTATCAAGTTCAATCCCAAGTTTAAACTTAATATTGGCGGGTAAAGTTTCGTAAAAACGCTCAAAGTCATCAAAATTGACACCTTCATGGTAACGGTCGTGGTCAGTGAAAGCAATATCAGTTAAGCCTTTTTTTTGTGCTACTTCAAGCCATTCGCCCAAAAGTTCAAGCGAATATTTGCGGTTTGGGTCATGTCCGAGCGGATGATTGTGATAATCAGAAAAAAGCGTCATTTGCAGGGTAAATTGAGAGAATCAAAGTATAGCAATAGTTTTTAATTAAAAATTTAATCACACCATAAAAATCTTAAGGTTGGGTTTTGGGCAAGTGATATCCGAAATACTCAAGGTGATATTATTGCATATAATGATTTAGATTTTATTGGAAATAGCTTGGTGAATGAGCGAATTAGCTTTGATACGCAAATTATCCCATACTGATAAAATAATCACACAAATGAAGAATCGAGGGTAGACCCAATTTGCTCAGGTGCTATAGCGTTCCCCATAAACAAAGCAGTATAATAAAGAAATGGCATATTCAATGGATTTAAGAAAGAGGGTAATTCAGGCTCTTGAAGAGGGAATGACCCAAGATGAAGTTAGTGAAAGATTTGAGG
>CANLTT010000157.1 GCA_947494115.1 Candidatus Caenarcanales bacterium | reverse complement strand
TCACCATAAATGATGTCGAATTTGACCACTTTTACTCTTGCACGGTTTCCAAATTCGACATCACCTTTTTTGAGAGTTTCAATTCGGCGAATATCTAAACGAACCGAAGCATAAAACTTAAGCGCATTTCCGCCAGTGGTGGTTTCATTACTGCCATATGTTATGCCAATTTTTTGCCTGAGCTGATTTATAAAAATTATGGTTGTGCCAGTACGAGAGGTAACCCCCGCAATTTTACGCAAAGCTTGGCTCATTAAGCGGGCTTGCAAACCTGGTAAAGAATCGCCCATTTCGCCTTCAATTTCGGCACGTGGAACCAAAGCGGCTACTGAATCAATTACGATTAAATCGACAGCACTGCTTCGCACCAATTGATCGACAATTTCGAGGGCTTGTTCGCCAGTATCTGGTTGACTGACAAGCAATTCATCAACGTTCACACCAAGTTTTCTGGCATATTCTGGATCTAAGGCGTGCTCTGCATCTATAAAAGCGGCTATTCCAGCTTGTTTTTGAACTTCGGCACAAATGTGCATAGCCAAAGTGGTTTTTCCAGAAGATTCAGGGCCATAGATTTCGATAATTCTTCCTTTTGGCACTCCACCAATACCAAGGGCAAGGTCAAGGTTTAAAGAGCCAGTTGGAATTGGATCAACCTTAATTTTAGGAGCCGCACCTAATTTCATAATTGAGCCTTTGCCGAATTCTTTTTCGATTTGTTCTAAGGCTAAATCAAGGGCTTTAAGTTTTTCGACTTTATTAGCATTATTAGCCTGATTAGAAGCTTCTATTGCTTTATCTGTTTTGTCTGCTTTATCTGTTTTTTTGGGTTTTGCCATTTTAATTAAAATTTTTACACTTAGACAAATTATAAACCTATTTAAAAATGCCAAACCGAAAAGATATTTATGAATAAAGAAAAAAGATTATTTTATATAGATAGGCTAAAATGGCTTTCCATGAACTTATATTTAAATCGTAGAAAAAAGTTTGCCGAATTGATGAGCACTAACTCAGCGGCTTTGTTTTTGTCGGCTGTAGTGCAAAAGCGCAATAATGACGTTGAATATCGTTTTAGGCAAAATAGCAGTTTTTGGTATTTAACAGGTTTTAATGAGCCATCAGCGGCATTATTAATTTTAAAAACCAAACAAGAACAATTTAAAAGCTTTTTATTTGTACAACCGCAAGAAAAAGATAAAGAAATTTGGACTGGAAGACGTGCTGGACCAGTGGCGGCTAAACAACAAACCGAAATCTGTGAAGCCTCTGAAATTAAATATTTAGAAGAGTTTTTAGAGAAAAATTTAAGTGGCCTTGAAGAATTTTATTTTGATTTTGGAAATTCTCACCAAGAGCGTGTTTTAGAAATTATAAAAAATCGCCGCATTTATAAATTAACTAGCACTCAAAATTTGCTCGGTGAATTAAGGCTCATAAAAGATGATTTTGAAATTGCTCAAATGAAGGAGGCCGCAAAAATTACGGTTCAAGCGCATAAATTAGCTCTTAGCAAAGCCAAACACGGTATTAATGAGTTTTTTATTGAAGCTAAAATAGAAGGCTTTTTTAAAGAAAATGGTGCTGATTGGGCTTATCCATCAATTATTGCCAGTGGAGAAAATGCTACTATTTTGCACTATACCGAAAATAAATCTGTTTTACGCCAAGGAGAGCTGATTTTGATTGATGCTGGCTGTGAAAAAAACTATTATGCGAGCGATTTAACCCGCACTTTTCCGATTGAAAGCAAATTTGCGCCCGCCCAAAAAGATGCTTATAATTTGGTTCTAAAAGCCCAGAAAGCCGCTATTGAACAAACTAAAATAAAAAATATTTGTTTTCATGAAATTCACCGTGAAACCACCAAAATTTTAAGTGAGGGTTTGCTTGATTTGGGGCTTTTGAAGGGAAGCTTAGAAGAAGTGCTAGAAAAACAAACTTTTCGTAAATTTTATATGCATCGAACTAGTCATTGGTTGGGGCTTGATGTGCATGATATTGGGTCGTATCCCGAAAAGTGTTATCTAAAGCCCAATATGGTTTTGACAATTGAACCGGGTTTGTATTTTGACGCTCTGGATGAAACTATTCCAGCTGAATTTAGAGGAATTGGTATTAGAATCGAAGACGATATTTTGATCACCAAAGACGACAGTGAGAATTTGACAGCTGAAATGCCTAAAGAAATTCATGAATTAGAGCAATTAATCAATTGTTGAAATGCTCAAAAAAGCCAAATAAATAAATAAATTGTGAAACATATTGCTCAATCTAATAAAAATTTCAAAGCTGTCTTAAGATTAGGAGCTTTATTTTCTTTGTTCACTTTTTTGCTTTTGGGTAGTGCAAGTTGCTATAAAAGCCAAACCAACAAAGAAGATCTAAAAGTTATAGAGCAATTAGAGACGGCTTTAAATGTAAAAATCCCGAAGGTAGAAAAAATACGCTCAACTTGTTCGGGTTACACCAATTCTGGTTATACTACTAATATTTGGGGTGAAATTAATGTTTTAAGCCTCTACAAATGCGCAGTAAGAGACAAGCATTTATCAACTATAGTCAATTTGAAAAATCTAACCGAACTTTATCTTCAACAAAATCAAATACAAGATATTTTTGCTTTGCAAGACTTAAAGAACCTAAGAAATTTTGGCCTTATCGAGAATTCAATCAAAGACATAGCAGGTTTGAAAAATTTAAATAAATTAAGTGTGCTTTATCTTTCTAAGGATCAAATAGAAGACATTTCAGCTTTGAAAGATTTACACAATTTAACTGAGCTTAGCCTGAATAGAAATCAAATCACAGATATTTCGGCTTTGCAGGGTTTAACAAATCTAAATCATCTTTGGGTCGACAATAATCAAATTCAAGACATTTCAGCTTTGAAAAATTTAGAAAATTTAACCTTACTTAATCTAGATGAAAACCAAATTAACGATATTTCGGCTCTAAAAAACTTAAAAAACTTATTCAGCCTGTCTCTAGATGAAAACCAAATTAACGATATTTCGGCTTTAAAAAACTTAAAAAACTTATTCAGCCTGTCTCTAAATAAAAACCAAATCAAAGACATTTCAGTTTTAAAAAACTTAAAAGACTTATTCAGCCTGTCTCTAGATGAAAACCAAATTAACGATATTTCGGCTTTAAAAAACTTAAAAGACTTATTCAGCCTGTCTCTATAGCAAACCCCCGCTAAAGAGATCTAGAATATGTGAATAATAAAAATAAAATGACATATTCTAAAGATTTAAGGAAAAAAGTAATAGAGGCATTTGAGGGAGGAATGTCTCAGGAAGAGGTAA
>CANLTT010000156.1 GCA_947494115.1 Candidatus Caenarcanales bacterium | reverse complement strand
AATTTTTATTGGCTGGAGTTCCAAATATTTTTTTAAAGCCAAAATCAGTTAATAAATCTATATATTTATCGGGCATTTTTATTTTGCTTGGTTATTTAATTTTAACTGAAACAGCTTTTTATAGGCAATCAAGAGTAAAATCACCTAAGTATTTTTTTTATTAAGATGAATTCTAAATTTATTATTGGTTTGGGTAATATTGGTAATGAATACACAGATACAAGGCACAATGCAGGCTTTGCCATCTTGAATGCTCTTAAAAACCATTATGAAAGTCAAGAACAAATACACACAGTTTCGGTAAAAAAACTTAAAAGCCAAATTTTCTCTATTCCCAGCAAAAAAATATATTTGGTTTATCCACAAACTTATATGAATCTATCTGGCTTTGCCGTAAGAGCTTTAATTGACTGGTATAAAATTAGCAATTTGAAAAATTTAGTAATTGTACATGACGATATTGCTTTGCCTTTGGGTCAAATACGTTGGGTCGCCAAGGGTGGAGCAGGTGGACAGCATGGAATTGAATCGATTATTGAGCATTTGGGTGGCAATAAAGAATTTAATCGCCTAAAATTTGGTATTGGCCCAGACCCAGGCGGCGAAAAAAGAAGCAAATATGTTTTAGGAAAATTTAGAGACGACGAAAAAGAAATTTTAAATAAAAGCCTAAACAAAGCTCTAAAAAGTTTAAACTTGTTTCTGCAAGGCTCTTCTATGAGTGATTTGATGAATGAGTTTAATGTTTCGGCCTGTTCTTAGGTTAAAATAGCAATTATGTTAAATATATTATTAATTAAAGGTAAAAAAACTTTATTAGCCGCTTTAGATTATGCGATTCTTCTTTTTAGTTTATTATTAGCGCATATTTTTTTTGAGTATCGTAATTGTGGTTTTTTGCCGACTGAAAAGCTTTCTTTGTGGATTATATTTTTAGTTTTTGTTTTATTTATACAATTAGTTATTTTTCAAATCGCAGATTTATATAGTATTCCTCGCAAACACAAAAAAGCGATTACATTACAAACTATTCCTTTGGCAATTTGTACTATTTTGGTTTTTTTGAATATAGCCATTTTTTGCTACTGGACCAAGTTTTCGCTCGGTAGAGATGTGCTTTTAATGGCGACTTTTTTAAGTTGTATTTTTTCTTTAGGTATTCGTTTAGTCTTAATACAACTTTTTTCGCCTAAATATTTAGCTTTAATAAAACCAATTAAATGTTTGATTTTAGGCTCTGGGCCGCTTGCCGATGAATTGGCCAAAGAAAATAAATTTTTGCATAATTATCAAGCTTTTTCTTTACTAAATTATAAAATTGACGATTTTCAAGCTCAAAAATTAAGCCAAATTATTCAAGAAGAAAATCTAGAATTAATACTTTTAAATTCAGAAACTTTATCAGAGCAAATTATTGATGAATTAATTAAAGCCAAATTTGCAGGCCTTGAAGTAATCGAAATTGGCACTTTTTACGAAAAACTTACTTCGCGGGTTCCTTTATTGCATTTACCCAATAATTGGTTTTTAAATGGGCAAGTTTTTAATCAGGTTGCTAATTTGGCTTTACTGCGAGCAAAAAGAATTTTTGATTTGTCTTTTGTTTTTTTATTAGCTCCAGCTGTTATACCTTTAATTATTTTCAGCAGTATAATTATTCAATTAACCTCTAAAGGAGCCGCGCTGTATCAGCAAAAGCGAGTTGGGCTTTGTGGACAAATTTTTACGGTTTATAAATTACGTTCTATGGTAATCGACTCCGAAAAAGCTGGCATTCAATGGACAACCGAGAAAGACCCACGCATAACCCCTTTTGGCCGCCTAATTAGAGCCTCTCGCATTGATGAATTACCTCAACTTTGGAATATTCTAAAAGGCGAAATGAGCTTAATTGGCCCACGCCCCGAAAGACCCGAATTTGTGGAAAGTTTAAGAAAACAAATTCCATATTATGATTTACGTCATTCGGTTTTGCCGGGGCTTAGTGGCTGGGCGCAAGTGAATGAACCTTTGGCAACACCTTCAGATTCGCTCCAAAAACTAGAATTTGACCTTTTTTATATTAGGCATTTATCTTTTTGGCTCGAATTGGATATTATTTTGCGCACAATTAGAATAGTTTTAATGCGTAAAGGCCATTAGTTTTTTATTTAAAATATCTAATAAGTCCTTTCTGTTACTTTATACTGTTGACCATTGTATTGTGGGTATGATCCATTATTATTCCAAAATGTTCCAGTGGTATTCGGTGGCATAAGGAAATTAGAGTTAAGGGACAAAATAGCACCTGATAAATTCTCAGAATAAAGACAGAAAGAGTGATTTAAGAGAAAATGAATGTACTAAGTTAAAAGTACATAAAAAATGTCAAGAAAAAAATGTTTAAAATGCAATTCAACTAAAATTATCAAAAAGGGAATCAAAAAGGAACAGCTCGCTTTCAATGCAAAAGTTGCGGGTTATGGTTTTCCAAGAAAAATCAAATTGATTACCTGAAGGCATATGAAGATTATACAGTTCACAAATTCACTTACTCAGAGCTGGAAGAGAAATATGGTAAATCAGCCAAGACTTTGAGGAGATACTTTGACAAATTAAACTTAGCTGAATTGAAGAGTGATTTAGGCGATAAGAAAGAAATAAGTTTAGTTTTTGATGCTAGTCATTTTAAAAAAGAATTCTGTTTATTCCTCTTCAGAAGCGAGAGTAAAAACATTCACTATGATTTTAAAGATTCAGAAAAAATAATTTATTGCGAAGACTGTCTGAAAGAGATAAGTCAAAAATACAAACTCTCTAGTTTCACAATTGATGGGAGAAGAGGAGTAATTCAATTGCTTGAAAGAATGTTTCCAGACGCTCCAATACAGCTATGCCAATTTCATTTAATTGAAAATGTATTAAAATACACGACTAGAAAGCCAAAGACAGAATGCGGAAAGGAATTAAGGAAATTAATTTTAGAGCTTAAAGCTTCATCAGAAGAGAGTTTTACAAATAAATATTTTAAGTTAAAAGAGAAGTACAAAAACTTTTTGAAAGAGAGAAATGAATCAGGAAAATTTGTACACGGAAGGCTCAGATCGGCTTTTAATTCAATCAAAACTCAATTGCCTTATCTTTTTACTTATGAAAAATTTCCAGCCTTGAAAATCGAAAAAACCACAAATTCATGCGATGGTTACTTCTCCCATCTGAAGAGCAAAGTTAATATTCATCGTGGAATCAGCACTATAGCAAACCCAGACTAAAAGGATCTATGTATAATTTTAAAAAAGTGTTCAAAATAACCTGACGGATCTAAATTAATAAGCTGCTTAAAAGCCTGATCAATAGCTTCTACCGTAGAATCTACT
>CANLTT010000155.1 GCA_947494115.1 Candidatus Caenarcanales bacterium | reverse complement strand
CTTACCTCTTCCTGAGACATTCCTCCCTCAAATGCCTCTATTACTTTTTTCCTTAAATCTTTAGAATATGTCATTTTATTTTTATTATTCACATATTCTAGATCTCTTTAGCGGGGGTTTGCTATATAAACTTTCAAAAAACCCTGATTCTAAAGATCAGCTAACATAAACCGTACGCCGACTTACAATAACTGGTTTTTTTGAGCCATTAGGAAAAGCCCAAATGCTGATGTAATATGTTCCAGCCCCCCATTCACCAATATTTATTGAGCCATTAAAACTGTTTTCGCTTGATTTTACACCTTCTCTAACTTCGACATCTTGTGCCTGATAAGCCTGAGCCATGCTTTGCATTAATATATCCGCTACCAACATACTGGCTCCATATGTAAAAGGGGCGGCTATCATGGCCAAAAGCAAACCACCAGTTTTAGCAATTGATTTGGCTCTTTCGGCTGAACGATCGGCATAAATAACTTTGTCAATTGGCGGAAAATAAGGTGAAGGCTCAAGTTCTACTCTTTCAGTATCTTCATTTAAATCACGCTTAGCGACACCAATCCAAGCAAATTTATAATAACCACCAACTGAACCACTAATCGGAAAACTACTTGGCAAAGACTTAATAGGTGGCAAATCGCCTAAAGAAACATAATCTGCCAAAATTTCTACCACTACGGCCAATTGTTTTTTATCTGGTGAAACCACAAAGCTGATTCCAACCGTATTTGCATCTTGATTAAATAAAATATCCGATTTATCTGGCACCTTTAAAAAAGCGTCCATCAGCTGTTCGGCGGTTTTATTTGTAACCGTAATCGGAATCAGATTGCCCTTTTCATCAACAGAGGCAAAAAAACCATCAACTAATTCTTCTATTCGGCCAGTTCCGCCAGCTTGTGTATATCTTTGATCTGGATTGCGGCCATTTGCGCCATAATGCGAGAATTGTTTAGTTTGAATTAAATAACTAGCGTGTTCCAAAGCAACTTTATCGGCTAAGGCATTTTTATTTAAAGCTCTCAAAGAACGAAAAGACCGCTCTTGATTTATAATTCTCAGCATGGTTTCAGCAACCTCGGAAGAATTAGCTAAAATTTGAACTTTGGTTTCTGGCTTATTTTGAGCAGTTTGAGTTTTTTGGGTTTTGGTTTGTTCTTGATTTTCTTCTTCAATTTCTTTTTCAAAAGACTCTGGAATATTAGCTTTAGGAATTTCGAGCGTTTTATTTAATTTTTGCAAACGGCTTTCTGGGCTTCCAGTGCTAGTTGTGCCAAAAACAGTTTCTTCTAAACGGCTTAATCTGGCTTCAGGCGAATCTTTAGTATGCGTAATACCTAAAATTTGTTTTTCGAGTTGTTCTAAGTTTTGTTCTTTGGTAATCGCAAAGCAAGAAATTTGGCCAAAAACCAAAACAATAATCAAAAAATAAGCCCACAATTTTCTCATATTTTCATCTTTACCTTGCAACTCAAACAATTTTACTTGGTTATAAGAATAGTAAATTAAATTTTTAATTATTGAGCCTAATTTTTATCACCATACCCTAAACCATAATCGATTACTCTGGACTTTGAATAGATCTGTGAGTTTTTGGAAAAGAATTGGTTTTAGCTTGTTTTTTTGCTTACTTTTGTTTTGACAAATTCTAACTCTTTAACTTAAACTTAAAAATAACAAATAATCTACAATAATCAAGCAAGCCCACCTTAGGCTATATTGTATTTCACAAATAAGGATGGCTTATGTCTTCTCAAAACCAAAATAATATAAACAAGTGCGTAAATTTTATAATTATTTTTTGTATGTTTTTTATAATATGTTTTTTGGGTTTATTAGCCGATCAGGCTCGTCAAAGTATTAATTTGCATTTAAATACTAGAAACAATTTATGGAATCACTATAATTTTAAAAGCTTAAAGAGTAAATTATATGAAATCGAAAAAAACCGCTTAGCTTTAAGTTCTGAGCTTATGAGCCAAAATCCAAGCCAAACAAAAACTCTTTTGCCAATTTTAACTTCCAATTTAGACCGTGAAATTACTCGTTATAAAAAAGAACAATCTGATATTCAAGCCGAAGCCACTCGCTCAGACACAAATTTTGAACTTGCCAAAAGAAAGTATTTGATTTTTTCTATTAGTTTTTTATTGGCTTTTTTAGGTTTAAGTAGTTTTATTAGTTATTTAGTTTTGCGCCTAGAGCTGTTGTGGCCTAAAGTAATGATTGGTCTTTTGTTTTTATTTTCTATACTTGGAATTATTTATAATTTGTTATAAGTTAAAAATAAAACCCAAAAACAATAATCAAAGAGTTTTTTTAATTTGACTAATGAAACCATCGGGAAAACAACTTAATAAATCTTAAAAAACCTACTAATTAGTGCTAATTTGGTCAGCAGAAAGACAGAATGATTTAAAATAAACTTACTAAGGCATATTTATTTTATGAAAACTTATACAGCCATTATTGAAAAATGTAAAGAGACAGGCTTGTTTGTCGGCTATATTCCAAGCTTTCCGGGTGCACACTCACAAGGCGAAACTTTGGATGAGTTACAAAAAAACCTTGAAGAAGTCGTTCAAATGATTTTGCAAGATGGAGACCCAGACCTAGAAAGCGAATTTGTTGGAACTCAATTACTTTCAACAAGTTAAAAAGTATCAAAAAAGCCATTTTTCTATAGTGCAAATATAAGTTAAAAATTAAAAGTTAATGAGTCAAATACCAATTCTAAAGCCGCAAGAAGTAATAACAATTCTTAATCGTTTGGGTTTTATTGAAGTTCGTCAGGCAGGCTCACATAAACAATTTAGGCATTCAGACGGTCGCGGTACAACAGTTCCTATGCATCAAGGCAGAGATATATCGCCTGTTTTACTGAGAAAAATTGCTAAAGATATTGGCTTAAGTCCTCAAGAGTTTATAAACACAAAATGAAAATCAAAAAACTAAATTTTATTTCTGATTTGCTCTAGAATTTTGACAACTTTATTTAAATTTTCCAATGCAGAAAGAAGACGACCATAATAAACATCACCACGACTAATCTCACCTCCTTCTTGCGAAAGTCTCTCGACTTCCTCCTCATTTTTACTCTGTTTCTGTTTTAATTCCTCCTCCACGACAGGATCATTGTTTTTCTTCCGCTGATTCTGTATTTCCGAATTCTTGTCTTTCAGACATTTTCTATTATTTTCCAGTGCTGTAATTTTATTGTTACGCTCTGTTAATTTAGAATCATACTCATCTCTTTTTTTACTATAGCAAACCCCCGCTAAAGAGATCTAGAATATGTGAATAATAAAAATAAAATGACATATTCTAAAGATTTAAGGAAAAAAGTAATAGAGGCATTTGAGGGAGGAATGTCTCAGGA
>CANLTT010000154.1 GCA_947494115.1 Candidatus Caenarcanales bacterium | reverse complement strand
CAGGCTTTTAAGCAGCTTATTAATTTAGATCCGTCAGGTTATTTTGAACACTTTTTTAAAATTATACATAGATCCTTTTAGTCTGGGTTTGCTATATAGAAACTATGAAGAAGATAAATTAAAAAACAAAGAGCTAAAAATAAAAGACTCTTTATTAAGATTAATTCAAGAAGGTAATGATTTTTACGAATTGGTTTTGAGTATTTATCCTGATATAAACACAAAATTAAATCTTTTATTAATTCTTCAAAGTCTGCCAATAGACGAACCAATTGCAATAGCAGAAATTAAAAAGTCTACAAAACTGCAAAAAAACAAATCTATAAAATTAGCGTATACCATTGCCAGAAATGATGATGAAGTTGAATATCAAAATATATGGTTTAAACAATGGAAAAATAATTTATATACTAAAACTAATACACCTTGGTTTGTTGTTTTTATAAATGAACTAAAACTAATTCTTAAACTCAATCACTAAATCGGCGTGCGCTTCAAGTAATAATTCACCTGGCATTACATTACTTACTTCTGGGGCGGCACCACTTTCTGCCATCATCGATTTGTGCATTGCCATTGGTTGCGGCATATAACCACGATTGACTGGGCTTAAGCGAATTTCTTTAATACGAACTAAAGACAAACCTAATTTGTTTAAAACTTCTTTTGCGGTTAATAAAGCATCTTCGGAGGCAAGGCCTAAAGCTTTTTTATTGGCTTCTCTGGTAAGTTCAGGCGAAGTACTAAAAGAAATAGACTCAATGCGGTTAATCGAGTTTTGAGTGGCTAAATCAATTGCTCTTGAAACCAAGTTAAGGCGATTTTCTCCAGCTATGCGAATTCTAATTTTTTGCACAGCCGTATAAGACAAAATTTTATAAGGTGGTTTTTTGCTATTGTAGTCTCTGATGGGCATTAGAGAATTTTCAATTGTTTTAATTTCGTTTGCTTGAATACCGATTCCTTTGAGTTGCCCAATAAAAGAAGTTAAAACCGCACTAGCTTTAGTTTGAGCAGTAGCCGCACTGGTTGAATCAGCTTCAATTCCTAAAACTAATTCTCCAATATCGGGTGAAACCGCAAACTGGCCATTACCCGAAATATATAAAAGATTCGATTTAAAAGAAAGATCGTCTTCGTGGGCTTTAGAAGAAGCAAAAATAAATAAATTACTCAAAAATAATGCCAAAAGCAAAAAGCTAAATTTTTTCTGCATAATAAAAAAGAAATCAGAGATATTTTTATGCTAACAGAATTCTCTAAAACTGGCGCAAATCCACCAAGCAAAACTGGGGCAGACGACGGGACTCGAACCCGCGAGAGCCGGAACCACAATCCGGAGCCTTAACCACTAGGCAACGTCTGCCATTTAGGTTTTAAATTTAGCACAAAATTAAAGGAAGTTGGTTTTTAAACTTTTTTCACTTTACCTTCAGACTTTTTAATGCGCCATTTAAGCGGTGCTCCTTCAAAACCAAATTCTCGGCGTATGGATTTTTCGAGAAAACGTTGATAATTTTCATTAAAGTTTTTTGGGTCATTTACAAAAATCGCAAAAGTCGGCGGATTTACTTCAACTTGAGTTCCATAATAAAGGCGCAAACTTTTAGCTCCCGCTTTGGCTGGCGAATTAATAGAAACAATTTCACGCAGAACAACATTAAGCAAACCAGTTTTAATGCGTTTAAATAAATTTTCATGAACCGAAATACAAGCGTTTAAAATTTCATTTACTCTTTGGCCAGTTTCTGCGCTAGTAATCACCAAAGGAGCATAATCTACAAAACCCAATTGTCCTCTCACCAACTGAGTATATTCTTCAAAGCTTTGGTCAGTTTTTTCGATTAAATCCCATTTATTCAAAACGATTACACAACCTTTATATCTTTTTTGAATTAAAGAGGCCAATTTTTGCTCTTGATTGGTTACACCTTGCTCGGCATCAATCACTAAAACTCCAATATCTGCCCGTACCAAAGCTTTAATACTTCTGTCCACCGAGAAACGCTCAAGCTCGCCATAAACTTTTGATTTGCGCCGCAGGCCAGCTGTGTCAATCAATAAAAATTCTTGTTCATTGTATATAAGCTCTGTATCTAATGCATCACGGGTTGTGCCAGCTTCATCATGCACCAAAGACCTTTCATAGCCAACCAATTTATTTAATAAACTCGATTTACCGACATTGGGGCGGCCTAAAATGGCAACTTTAATTAAATTGTCTGGTTTCTTTTCGAGGTGTTTGCCCAAAAATTCGTCAGCAAGCCCAGTTTCAATTATTTTCTTTACCAAATATTCAACACAGTCACCAAAGCTTTCTCCCAAAGAAGAAAAAGGAATTGGCTCACCTAAACCTAAACTATAAAATTCCGAGGCCAAAGTTTTTAATTCTTCTGAATCGAGTTTATTGGCAATTAATAAAATCTTTTTGTTTTGGACTTTTAAAAGTTTGGCAATTTGTCTATCAGTGGCGGTTAAACCCACACGACCATCAACAATAAACAAAATCAAATCGGCTTCTTTGCGTGCCAATTCGGCTTGTTTTTCTACTCCAGCATATAAAGAATCGTCTTTAAAGAATAAACCACCTGTATCTATGAAGGTTACAGGCAAGCTGTCAATTCCATAACCCCAGCGGGCAAGGTCAAAGTCGGCATAAATACGGTCTCTTGTAATACCTGGTATATTTTCGACAATTGAGCGGCGGCCTCCTAGGAGCTTATTAAAAAAAGTTGATTTGCCAACATTCGGTGCACCGATAATCGCAATTTTGAAAGTGTTTTTATTCATGAGAAAGACATTATGAAGTATTCTCGATTTTAAAAAGTGCTAACTATTCAGACCGAGAGAGAAGTAAAAAAAGAAAGATTATATCAGGAAATACCCATTAATTAATTATTAATATTAAAGGGATATTGTGGGAAATATCAGAGCTGTACGGAAAGTGTAGTAGAAATGAGTATTAACTTCGGTTGGTCGAGTTTTTTTAAGGCTAATGCTTCCTCGGGTGGCAAAACCAGAGAAGAAATAGCCCAATGGTTAGATGATAAAACCGAAAAAGAACAATCAGCTGGCTCTTCAGGTGCTGACATCGTAGAACTTAGCATTGCTGATGATGATCAAGAAAACAAAAATGTTGAAATAAATACAGGAATTTTAAAAACTTGGGCACTAAAGAACATTGCCGTGGGGCAAAAACAAGGACAAAGTTATAAATTACTTGAATCTGTAGGTTTGACATCGGGAGACAGTTTCCAGATTTACAACCCAGCAACAGGAGAGGGCTTTCAGTCAGTTCAAGGATATGTTAAGGACGATGAAATTAAAGCCAAAATAGTTAATGCGGAAGCTTACAAAGAAGAAGGAGACAAGCTAACCATCAAAAATACTCCATTTACACAAACAGAATTAAATGCAATTCCCG
>CANLTT010000153.1 GCA_947494115.1 Candidatus Caenarcanales bacterium | reverse complement strand
GCTCCAGCTGTGCTTGAACTGATCAGAATTTTGAAACAAAAAGGAAATCAAATTTATTTGGCTGAAAGTCTGAATTTTCCTTTGACAAGGTTTTCTAATTGTATTCATAAAAATTTTAAAATAGCTTCACCTCGCCATTCAGAAAAAGAATTTATTGATAATCTAAAAATAATTATCGAAAAAGAAAAAATTGATTTGTTAATTCCTAATTGTGAAGAAATTTTTTATATAGCTAAAAACCGTCATGAATTCAAAAACTGTACCGTTTTATGTGAAGATTTAAATACTTTAGATCTTTTGCATAATAAATGGAAGTTTTTTAAATTTTTGCAAAGCAATTTTGAGCCACAAATTACACCTCAAACCGAATTAATTACCGACAAAAAACAATTAAACAATAATAATTTTGTATTTAAGCCCATATATTCTCGTTTTGCTGTTGAAACTCTTATAAAGCCAACTTTGGCAGAATTAAAAAAAGTACAAATGCATTCTTGGATAAAGCAAGAATATATACAAGGCTCTGAGTATAGTACTTATGCTTGGGCAGATCAAGGCACCATAAAACAATATATAAATTATTCTTCTAAATATAGGGCTGGGCAAGGAGCTGGCATATATTTTGAATATCAGGATCAAGAAAATATGAAAAACTTTGTACAAAAAATTGTTAAGATACTTAATTTTACAGGGCATATTTCTTTTGATTATATTCAAGATTGCACGGGGCAAATTAAAATTCTAGAATGCAATCCTCGTTTAACAAGCGGTATTCATGGTCTAGCTCATAATTCAAATAATATGCTTATATTACCAATGTTTATATATGGTGTTTTTAAACCTTCGCTTTTACAGAAAAATTATAATCATTTTGTTTTTTTTCAAGATTTATTTAAAGCCCAAGAAGCAATATTTTCTTTAAAAGATTTTTGGCCTTTTTGGGGGCAGTTTTTGGCTTTTTTTGAACTTTTAGTTATCAGTTATAAACAAAAAATCTCAATTTTGCAGGCCACTACCGCCGATATTGAGTGGAATGGTTGAAATTTATAAAAACCGCGCCCTGAAGGACTCGAACCCTCGACATCAGGTTTTGGAGACCTGCGTTCTACCAACTGAACTAAGGACGCAACTTTTCAAATATTAGCAGAATCAAAGGCTTTTTAGCTTATTATTTTTTGGTACTTTTTACGACTTTTTTCTTGGAACTGCTTTTTCTTTTACCTTTACTCGTGTGGCGAATAACTTTTTTGGTGCTTTGGGCGCTCATGGTTGGTAATTTTCCTTGAACCAATTCTAAATTGCGTCTAGCGGTTTCAAAAGCTGGATCAAGGCCTAAAGCCTGAGAATAAGCCGAACCAGCTTTAGAAAATTGTCCATTATCATAATAAGCAACACCGAGATTGTTCCAAATTTTGGGGTCATTAGGATTTAAATCGCGTGCCCTTTCTAAATACTCAAGAGCCATTTTTATATTTGACTTTTTATAATACAAAAGCCCTAAATTGTAATAAGCATATGGATTATTTTGATCAAGTAAAATGACTTTTTCATATGCTCTTACAGACCTGATAATATCACCCATTTCACCCAAAATAGTGCCCAAAAGCAAATGCCCAGAAGCATAATTTGGATCAAGTTTTAAGGCTTCTACCGCATATTTTAAGGCTCTTTCGGTATTACCTAAACGAAAATGAGAATCGGCTATGCTTGCATAAATGCGTGGATCGGGCGGATTATTGATGATAATACTTTCATAAATTTGAATAGCATCGGCAAAACGACCAGCTTGATGCAAAGATAAAGCCTGTTGTACTGGGTCATTTGGGTCTAAACCAGCAGGATCATTACCTGAAGGCATTTGTTCTGGTGGCATTTGCATATCGGGAGGATACATTGGTGGCGGCATTTGCTCCATTGGCATTTGTTGAGGCATACCATATTCGGGCGGCATTTGTTGAGGCATACCATATTGCGGTGGCATTTGTTGCATTGGCATTTGCTGAGACATACCATATTCGGGCGGCATTTGTTGCATTGGGTAAGGTTGCCCTGGTAAAGGAGAATTATTTGGTTGCGAAAAATACATGCTAGGATCTGGGTTCATGCTTGGTGTCATCGGAGCCACCATTGGCTGAGGCATATTAGCTGATAAACTGCCAGAACGGTAATAATTAGAAGAAAAATTTAAGTGAGAAATATTATAAAAAGCCAATCCAGTTAGCAGAGAAAAAGAAAAAAGCTGAATGACTTTGAATTTATTTGGCATTATTATTACTTAATTTGTTTTGATTTTATAATCTTTTGCAAGAACGCAATATCAGAAAGACAAGTTGTTTAATGGTGATGACGAGTCTTTTAATGAAAATGTTTCCTTAAGAGTTATTTGCCCAATTTTTTATTTTTGTTAGCCAATTTTTATTTTTATTAGCCAATAAATTCTAAGGCTTTTTTAACTCTTTCTTTAAGACGATTAATGCCCATAATAGCAAAAATTGAAGTTAATTCTGGGCCATGCACATTACCCGAAATTGCTACTCTAATCGGCCAGAAAAGTTTTTTGCCTTTTTTTATGCCTAATTTTTCGGACAAAACTGCCAAAATTTCTTGGGTTTTTTGAATATTAATTTCACTTAGATATTCTAAAATCTCGGCTAAAGTAATTAAAATTTTCTTGGCTTCTGGCTCTTCAAGGCAAGCTTTGGCTGTTGGTTCTAAATATTCAAATTCGGGCAAAATGCAAAATGGTTTTAATAAAGTCGGAATTTCGGAAAGTGTAATTAAGCCATCTTTAATTAAAGAAACCATTTGGAGCTGTTCTTCAGTTGAATATTCCACTAAAAACACCCCTTCACGGTCTAAAAAATTCTTAGCTCTTTTTAGCACTTCTTCGGCAGAAAGCCGCTTAAAATGCTCTTTGCAAAACCAATGCAATTTTTGCGGATCGTAAACCGCTGGGCTTTTGCTGATATTGGCTAAATCAAAAACCGAAACCGCCTCATCAAAATCAAAAATTTCTTTATCCGCCGAAAACTGCCAACTCATGGCAATCAAATAATTCACAATTGCCTCTGGAAGATAACCTTCGTGAATATATTTAGAAATACTGGCAATATCTCCATGCTTGCGCTTAGACAATTTTTCGCGGTTAGCGGTGAGTATAAGCGGTACATGAGCAAAGTCTGGAACTGGCCATTCTAAAGCCAAATAAAGAGGAATTTGTTTAGCCGTATTATGCAAATGGTCTTCGCCCCGTATTATATGAGTAATATTGGCATCATGGTCATCAATAACCACCGCAAAATTATATAAAATATCGCCGTTTTCTTTGGCTATAACAGGGTCTCCGCCCAAATCAGAGGTATTAACTCGCATTTCACCCCGAATTAAATCTTTCCAAGCAATTTCTTTTTTATCTGGCAGTCTA
>CANLTT010000152.1 GCA_947494115.1 Candidatus Caenarcanales bacterium | reverse complement strand
TTAGACCCAAATGCTAATTTACCTACTCGTTCGCCACAAGCTCTAGGCAATTTATTAGGAGGCCAAGCTGGTTCTGCATTGGGAAGACAAGTTGGTTCTAATCCATTTACCTCAAATAACCCATTACCAGAGCAGTTTCATGTTGATCCCAGGTATAATTTAGGCCAATTAAATGGGAATAACAATTTTCCCTCCGCAGACAATTCGACTTTTGAAGATTATCTAAACTCTACATTGCCCCCTAATCCAGCATTACAGCAAAGTCTATCACGCTTGGGTGTTAATCCTTTTAATCCAAATGGACAATTAGGCTTAGGCCAAGGTTCTGGTCTTTTGTCAGGCCTCAACCCAGAAGAACAAAGTATTGCTAATGAATGTTTGACCAAGGCTAGTAGCGGACAATATAATAATAGGCCTTGTTTTGCACCAGGTTCTGCTCAAGAGCTAATTGCCCAAAGAATTTTTGGTAAAAACTATCCAACTGTGCTTGATTCTAAAGGTCAATTGAATAATTTGAGTCAATATTCTTCGGGTACTGGTGGTGGTGCTAGTGGTGGCCAAAACCAACAACAATGTGTGGCTGGCGCATGGGGTACTAATAATTGTACTCTCACTCCCGCAACTGCAACTAGCCTCAGCCCATATTCTCAGGGCGACTATAATGCTTTAGGTAATGCAATAAGTGGTATTCCAGGCACACCCGGTTTTGATGATTTAAACATTACTTATGCAAGATTGAATGGATTGCCTCAAGCTGAATCGAGAGGAAGATTGGGTTTAGGTATGTTGCTTCCTGTTCTTAGTTCAGTTACTGACATTCTTGGCTCACTTGGACTACCTATTCCTAATATAATTGGGGATGTGCTAAATGTTGGTAGTAGTATTTTTCGCGGTGGTTCGCCTTTTAGTGCTTTGGGTTCTATTGGTTCTTTATTTGGTTTAGGTGGCAATCGTTACTCAAATAATACCGTTGGCAATCCTTACTCATATAATCCGCAGAATAATGTTGCTATAACTAATAATGTTGGTGATGGAAATAACCTGAATAATGTTGCTGGTGATGGTGGTAGAATCAATCCAAACCAAATTGTGATTGGTTCACCCACACCCCCAACTCCAAATCCTACCACTACTATAATTAATGGCAATAATGTAAGACCAGATTACTATAGTGGACCTATAGGAGCTACAGGACGAGGTAATGGTGATAAACCTAAGAACAATAATTCAACAGGAAATATTGGAAGAAGATAAGCTTTAGTCAAATTAAGTTTGGGTGGCTTTCTTGCTAAACAAAAGTGAATCTATCAGCCCAGCTATAAATTGTTGCCCTAAATTATAAAAAATAATCGGTAATAAAATAGAAGTATATTCACTTAAAACCAAGGAAGCCAAAACCAAGCCAGTGCCATTATTGTTCATACCCAAACCAAAAACTAAAGCACTTCTTTCGGCTGGTGGCACTTTTAAAACTTTAGACAAAACCAAACCACCACCAAAAGCCAAGGCACATAAACTTAAACTAATAATTAAGCTGGCAAATAAAAACTTGGGATCTGGCTTAAAAAAGGCCTCTGGCAAAACTGCAGACGCATTAGAATAAATTAAAAGTAACATATTAGCCGCATTAGAAAGTCTTAAAAAAGGTTTTAGGCGGCTAATTTTTTCTTCACCAATAAACTGAGCCATTATTATGCCAGCCAAAGAAGGAATTACCACAGATAAAATCAAAAAACTATTTGTGCCAGTATCGGCTACTTGTGATAGTTTTAAAGCATAATCGCCTTCGGCTAAGCTGGCTAAAAGTTTTAAAACCCAAGGTGTTGTGAGCGGACTCAGCAAGGTTGAACCTAAAACCAAGCCTAAACTTAAAGATAAATTGCCATTTGAATTTTGCGCCCAAGCCGAAGAAGAGCCAGCAATTGGCATAGAAGCAATTAAAGCCAAACCCAAAATTGTGCTTTGAGCCTGCGAAAAACTTAAATAAATATGCAAAAAATTACTAATAGAAAAAATAAAAACAATTGGAATTAACGAATTAGCCAGCAAACCCAAAATTATAAGTTTAGGATTTTTGATAATTTCTTTTATTTCGCTGATTTTAACGCCCAAGCCAGCATTAAACAAAACAAAAGCCAGCATTAATAAAGGCAAAGTTAGGCTTAAAGTGCTTCCATCAAACCAAAAAACTTTTCCAACCGAAATATTTCTAATGTGCTGGCCAAAGCTCGGAAAAAGCAAAGCCAAAATATAGCTCAAAACTAAAAATACTAAAAAATTTTTACTAATAAACTTTTCTAAAATAATTATTTTTTCTTTCATATATTTAAAAACTATAATAAACTCACGGGCTGAATATCTAGATTGAGACGGGCTTTTAATTTTAAATTATTTATAATCTTTGCTTGTAAAATTTTGAGTATATCTAGTTCATGCGTTTTAAGTAAAATATGCCAACGATATAATTTATGTAGTTTCTCGATTGGGCAAGAGGCTGGGCCTAAAATTTGTATATTTGGAAATTCAGTTTTGATTAGTTTGGCAATTTGGCTGGCCTCTAATTCGGCGATTTGCTGGTCTTCATGCAAAATTAAAAGACGACTTAATTGCACAAAAGGCGGATACAAAGCCTGTTCTCGTTTATCAATTTCGTCTTCATAAAAACTTTTATAATCGTGTTTTGAGGCAAATTGAATAACTTCATTTTCGGGATTATAAGTTTGAAAAACTACTTTACCAATTTTTTGATGTCTTCCAGCTCGACCAGCGGCTTGTGTTAAAAGCTGAAAACTTCTTTCGGTACTACTATAATCTGGCATATAAAGCCCACCTTCGGCATGAACAACCCCAACCAAAGTTACTCTGGGCAAATCAAAACCCTTGGCTACCAATTGCGTTCCAACCAAAATTTGGCATTTATCGGGATTTGTATTTAGTTTTTCCCAAATTTCGTCCATGCCATGCCTTTTGCTTGAAACATCACGGTCTAGGCGCAAAACTTCGGCGGTTGGAAAATGTTTAATAACTTCTTGTTCTAGTTTTTGTGTGCCAAGGCCAGTTTGCTTTATGCGTGGGCTTTGACAGTTGGGGCAAATTTTGTAAACTTCTTTCGCTTCGTGGCAATGGTGACAGCGCAAAATATTTTGATTCAGGTGAAAAACCATTGGAACCGAGCAATTATCGCAAAAAACGGCATAACCGCAATCACGGCAAAAAACATAATTTGAATGGCCTCGGCGGTTTAAAAGCAAAATGGCTTGTTCTTTTTTTTGTATGCACTCTTCTAGAGACCTTTTTAATTGCCTTGAAAAAATTGATTTATTGCCAACGGCCAATTCACGGCGCATATCAATAATTTGCACAACTGGCATTTCGGCCTGATGAAAACGGCTATTAAGTTGCAAAAGTGAATTAGTATTTTGAGCTTTATGAAAAGAAACTATATTTGGGGTTGCGCTCCCTGAAAGCAAAACGGCTTTGCTCAATTCGGCTCTTTTTTCGGCAATTAA
>CANLTT010000151.1 GCA_947494115.1 Candidatus Caenarcanales bacterium | reverse complement strand
TTCCAATCTTAAAAACACGGCTTACTTCTTCCTGAGACATTCCTCCTTCAAACGCCTCTATTACTTTTTTCCTTAAATCTTCAGAATATGTCATTTTATTTTTCTTATTCACATATTCTGGATCTCTCTAATGCGGGTTTGCTATACACTACCTATAACTTTCAGACTTGGCTTAAATGTGTTTGTTCCAAATAAAAAATAAAAACTCTAGGGTTTTGGTTTATATTTAAGCCATAGTAAGAGTTTTGCAAAGGAGAAAAGCTTGTTTAAAAAATTTTTAAAGAAACAATTTATTGATGTAATCGAATGGCTAGAAGAAGCAAATGGTGTTTTGGCTTTTCGTTATCCCATGCAAGACCAAGAAATTCAAAATGGTGCGCAATTAACCGTCAGAGAGTCGCAATTAGCTTTATTTGTAAATGAAGGCCGCCTTGCCGATAAATTTGAAGCTGGCTTGTACACGCTTAGTACAAAAACCTTACCGATTTTAACAAATTTGCTTAACTGGGACAAAATGTTTGCTTCGCCCTTTAAGTCGGATGTTTATTTCTTTTCAACTCGTGAACAAATCGATCAGCGTTGGGGAACACAAGCTCCTATTGTGGTTAGAGACAATATGTTTGGGGCAATTCGTATTCGGGCAAATGGCACTTATTCTTATCAAATCAGCGATCCAGCTATATTCTTTAAAAAAATTAGCGGAACCCAAGCAGTTTATACTGTTTCCCAACTTGAAGGCCAATTGCGTTCGATGGTTTTAACCGCTTTAGCCTCTGAGCTAGGTTCTTCAGGGCAAGCTTTTTTAGATATGGCCGCTAATCAACTTAAATTTTCAGAGGTTTTAAAAGAGCTTTTGGCCAAGCATTTTGCCGAATATGGTTTAAGTTTAAATACTTTCTTTGTGCAAAGTTTAACGCTCCCAGAGGAATTAACCAAATATTTAGACAAATCTAGTTCCATGAAAATGATTGGCAATATGCAGCAATATGTGCAGTTTAATGCGGCCGAAAGTTTACCGCTTGCCGCTCAAAACGAAGGTGGGCTGGCTGGAATTGGGGCGGGCTTAGGTGCTGGTGTTGGGGCTGGAGCGGTTTTAGGGCAAGCTTTTAATTCGGCGTTTTCAAATAACAATAATTCAAGTAGCCCAACTGATAATACTTTTGAAACTTTAAATAAATTGCATGAACTTCTTAAACAAGGAATTATCTCTCAGGAAGAGTTTGATGCTAAAAAAACTGAATTGCTAAAAAATATCAAATAATGCTTAAGTTTTCTTGTCCATCTTGTGGAGCGGAAATTGTTTTTAAGTCTACAGCTTCTATTTATGGTATTTGCTCTTATTGCAAGTCTACGACAGTTCGGCACGATTTAAACCTTGAACTTTATGGCAAAATGTCTGATCTGAAAGAAGATTTAAGCCCATTTTGCCTAGGCACTAAAGGTTTTTATAAACAACAACATTTTGAACTAATTGGCCGTTTACGCCTTAAATGGGAAAATGGCTTTTGGAATGAATGGTTTGTTTTATTGCCAAATGGTCTTGAAGCTTGGCTAGCAGAAGCGATGGGTTTTTATATGTTTTCACGACCCTCAAATGCTTCTAATTTGCCTTTTGCGAGCGAAGTTAAAATTGGTGAAAAATATAAATTCCAAAATACTATTTTTCAGGTTGAAGACATCAAGGAAGCCACTTGTATTGGTAGCGAAGGCGAATTACCGTTTTTGGCTCCAGTGGGTCGCACGATTACCAGCATTGATTTAAGCTCAGCTGATGGCCTTTCTTTTGCCAATTTAGAATATGAACAGGCATCCGCTCAATTAACCACTAAATTAACCGCTAAACGGCTTTATTTGGGAGAATACTTGAATTTTGATGATTTTAATTTTAGTAATTTAAGAGAAATTGAAGGATGGCGATATGACCATTAAAAACTTTGAATGCAAAAATTGCGGAGCGAGTGTAACGGTAAGAGCAATTGGCCGTTCTGTAAGTGCAATTTGTGAATCTTGCCATTCGGTGATTGATTTAACCGATGAAAATTATCAAATTATTGCCAAAGCCAATGCTCAAATTAAGGTTGAACCACTTTTAGAGCTTGGCTCTCGGGGTTTTTTGCAAGGCCATGAATGGGAAATTATTGGTTTTATGCAAAGAGAAGACTTGCAATATGCTTATTGTTGGCAAGAATATTTATTATTTAATCCACGTTATGGCTATAGATGGCTGACTGAAGCGGAGGGGCATTGGAATTTTGTAATTATGCTCAAAGAAAAACCGCAAATAGGCTCTGAATTTACTGGAGTGCGCTCAATTGCCAAAATAGCTGAACATAAATATTATTTGTATAGTCAAGGTATGGCCAAAGTAAATTTTGTTTTGGGCGAATTTTATTGGCGCATTCAAACCACAGACAAAGCTTCTCTGAGTGATTATATTGATCCGCCTTATATGCTTTCCAGAGAAACAACGGTTGGGGAAGAAAATTGGTCTCTGGGTGAATATATTGAGCCAATCGAAATTGAAAAAGCTTTCGACTTACAATACAAATTGCCCTCTAAAGCTGGTATTAGCGCAAATCAGCCTTCGATTTATGCCGCCAAAGGCAAAACTGTAAAAAATTTATTGATTTTATTTTTGGGTTTGGCTTTTGCCCTGCAAGTTTTTCAGACTATCATTGCAAACGGTCGAGTGGTATATCAAAATAGTTTTACAAGCCAAAGTAAAAATATAATAACCCCACCGATTGAGCTGAAAGGCGGTTTGAAAAATTTAGAATTATTGGTTACGGCACCGAATTTGAGCAATAATTGGCTGGGCATAGAAGGTGAATTAGTAAATGAAAAAACGGCCGAGGTTTATGCTTTTGAAAAATCAATTGAATATTATTCTGGTTTTGAGCCTGGCGAAGATGGCGGTTATTGGTCCGAAGGAAATAAAAAGGGCGCAAATTTACTTACCAATATTCCAGACGGACTTTACCATTTGAATGTAAATTTGGAATCTTCAAATAGTGCCGTTGAAAACTTTGAATTAACCTTAAAAAGAGGCGTTCCAACTTGGGGCAATTTTTGGTTTGCTTTACTTTTACTAATTATTCCTTATATACTTTATTTTATATTTGAATATAATTTTGAAGTTAAACGTTGGTCTGAGAGCGATTTTTCGCCATACACAGGAGGAGAAGACGATGAATGAAATATTAAAATGGTTTTTTATAGTTTATAGTTCAACCATTTGTTTGTTTTTAGGGCAAGCCAATTTTACGGGCAAACGCTTTTTAGAATTTAGCAATACCGCTAGCAGAGCAGTTGGTTCAAGGGGTTTAGGTTATAATCACCATTATCATAAATAATATCAAGCTGAATATAAGAGCATAATATTATTGTTATGATAAGATTTTCAGCTTTTATGAGTATATTTAAAGAACTGTGTCAATTAATGACTTAGTTCATTGTATCAGCTTGAGAGCTTAATTGTCAACCTCCCTTCAAAAAATATGGCTAATTGAGATATGGTCATTGCCCAGTTCTGAA
>CANLTT010000150.1 GCA_947494115.1 Candidatus Caenarcanales bacterium | reverse complement strand
CTTTTGCTTCTCTTGTTTTAAGTGAGTCATCCGACTCTTCATACCCCCTTTCTCCTTTAGGAGAGAGGGCTGGGGAGAGAGGCTTCTTCACCCAATTAAAATACTTTAACTCATGCAAAATCCCTGCCTGAAAGGGGGCTTTTAAAGAGGGAAGTCAGCCACTAAAGTTTCTAGAGTAGAATAAAAAAAGAAAATAATATTGAGTGCCCCTCTTCAGGGGACGCCGTGAGGCTGGGGTTAGTTTTTGAACTGCTAAGGTCTTTATAGTGAGTTTAAGGCTTGAAGGTTTACCCGCAAAAAGCTAAATTAAACTAGTTGAAGGTTTAAAACTTTGTTGGCACAAATTCCGCTTTTTTTAGGTTGTTTACTTTTGGCTTGTTTGCCTTTACCTCAGTTTGCGGGCGAAGGCGGAAAAGGTTTAGCTTTATTATGTGGCCTTTTTATTTTGGCGGCCTTCGGCTCTAAAATTTATGAATTGTTTTTTCAGGCCAAAGACAAGGCTCAAAGCTTATTCACGGGCAGTTTTAAAATAGACAAAATAGATTTAAGTATTTGTTTTTTAATTTTGGCGGCTTTTATTTCTACGGCGGCTTCTTGTTTTTGGAAAGAAAGCTTAAGCGGTTTTATAAAATATTTTTTGTATTTTTTAATTTATATTAGTTTTGTTTTTTGCCTTAAAAGCAGAAAAGACATTTATTTATTAATTGGAGCGGTTTTAATTGGCTGTTCTTGGGTGGCTTTGGAAGGTTTAAGCCAAGTTTTTGTTGGTGCGGAAGAATTGGCCACTTGGGAAGATCCAAATATTGCTCCTAGCCAACATTTAAACCGCATTTATAGCACTTTATTGAACCCTAATTTATTGGCGGGTTATTTGCTGGCTCTGTGGCCTTTGATTTTGCCTTTTGTTTTTAGCCATAAAAAAAGTTCGGGTTTGGTAAAAGAAACTAAAATTGCAAATTCAACAACTATTAGTTCCCCTTGTCAAGGGGGCGGAGGGGGTTTCTCCTTGATTTTTAAAGGGCTTAAAGTTTTGGCGGTTTTGCTTTTGGTTTATTTAACTTTTCAGACTGGTAGCCGTGGAGCGTGGATTGCCTTAGCTGGACAATTTGGTTTAATTGGTTTAGGTTTGCTTGTTTTTTATCGTAATTGGTGGCTAATTGGTGGTTTTGCAAGCGCATTAATGGCGGCTTTATTTTATATTTTGTCTAAAGCCAGCATTTTAAACCGCTTAACTTCTATTTTTAGCTCTTACGATCACAGCAGTAATTCTTTTCGTTTGCACGTTTGGCAAGCTTGTTTACGTTTAATTGCAGATAATCCAATTTTTGGTATCGGAGTTGGCTCTAAGGCTTTTTATTTGGCCTACGGCGTTTATATGGATTCTAATTATAGTGCTTTGGGAGCTTATAGTTTATTTTTAGAATTAACGTCTGAAATGGGCTTAATTGGCTTAGCGGCTTTATTGTATTTAATTTTTATTATTGCGCAAAAAGGTTTATATATTCTCAAAAATGTTTCTAAGGCTTCTGAAGAATTTTTTATGGTTTTTGCGCTTTTGCTTAGCTTGACGGGGTTATTAGTTGATGGTTTCTTTGATATTGTAATTTTAAGACCGCAAATACAAATTCCTTTATGGTTAATCTTGGCTATTTTTCGTTTTTATTCCAGAGAAATTTCTCAAAAATCTGCAAAATAAAACTAAGTGAATCTAAAACTTTTTTAATTATAATTTTATTTTTGGCTTAAGCCCAATTCTGGCTGAAAATGATTAATTTATTTTTGAAAGTATTTTTAATTATTTTTCAAAATCTAAGTAAAATAAGACGAAACTATTAAATTAAAAAATATGACAACTCCTCAAAGAAACGACAAGTTAAGACGAACATATGGATTTGACGAAATTTCTTTGTCTCCGAGCTTAAAGACAATAGACCCAAGTTTATGTGATATTAGTTTTAAATTGGGTGAATATAAATTGCCAACACCTATTTTGGCTAGTGCGATGGATAGCGTTGTTTCACCAATGTCGGCGGGTTTAATGGCCAAGCAAGGTGTTTTAGGCGTTTTAAATTTGCAAGGTTTATGGAGTCGCTATAAAGATGCTACCGCTCGCCTCGAAGAAATTGCCGCTTCGCAAGACGATCGCTTTGTGGCTTTAATGCAAAAGTTTTATTCAGAGCCAGTAAAAGAAGATTTAATTGCCAAACGTATAAGCGAAATGAAAGAAGCTGGCGATTTAGTAGCGGTTTCGAGTGTTCCTCAAGAAGCTTTAAAACTGCAAAATATCATCAAAGAGGCTGGCGCAGATTTGTTTTTTATTCAATCAACGGTTACTTCTACACAGCATATTTCGGCTGAACAAGCTCTGGATATAAGCAAACTTTGCAAAGAGAGTTCTATTCCAGTGGTAGTTGGTAATTGTGCTTCTTATGAAGTTGCCCTTAATTTGATGGAAACTGGTGCCATAGGCATTTTAGTTGGCATTGGCCCTGGTGCGGCTTGTACAAGCAGAGGTGTTTTAGGAATTGGCATACCGATGGCGACTTGCATTATGGATTGCGCTGATGCCAGAGATCATTACCTAGAAAAAACTGGCCGTAAAGTAACTATAATTGCGGATGGAGGCATTGTTACTTCTGGGGATATTTGCAAAGCCCTAGCCTGCGGAGCCGATGGGGTAATGATTGGTTCACCTTTAGCACGAGCTGAAGAAGCCCCCGGTAGAGGTTTTCATTGGGGAATGGCCACTCCAAGCCCGACCTTGCCCAGAGGAACACGCATTAAAGTTGGTAGCATTGGCTCTTATCAAGAAATTATTCAAGGTCCAGCCAAGCTTGATAATGGTTTTCATAATTTAACAGGTGCAATTAAAACTTCTATGGGTACTTTAGGAGCCAGAAATATTGCTGAAATGCAAAAAACCGAAGTGGTAATTGCGCCAAGTATTTTAACCGAAGGCAAAGTTTATCAACACGCTCAGCATCTGGGAATGGGTGGACTAAGATAAACCTAAAGCTCAAAACCTAAATAGCCTCTAAATCGCCGAGTTGAATATTTAAAGCTTGTGTCGAAATATAGTTTTCATATGTAGACAAACCCAAAGACCACATCAGCAAAACCAAACTTATACCAAAAATATAACCAGCCACGATTTGGTGCGCCGTAAATAATAAAAACATACAAAGCACACAAAAAAACAGGCTTAAAACGCCCATGGTTTGCATATCTCGAATCAACTTTATTCTAAGTCGTAAATTGTCTAGTTGGCTAATAATTGTAATATCTGGCTTGCTTTTATACTGAGAATGCAAATTACGCACCAGATTAGCGATAGCCAAAAAACGGTTTGTATAAGCTAAAAGTAAAAGCGAAATAGTCGAAAATAAAAGAGCTGGCGTGGTTAAACTTAATTGCATTTTTCAATTTTACATTAGACTTCTGGCAAAAAAGAAATTTGTTTTTTACAATGCGGTGATTTAAATATTGTGTAATTTTCTCAAATAGTTTTTTTTGGTCAGTTTTTAAGACTTGTGATTGTG
>CANLTT010000149.1 GCA_947494115.1 Candidatus Caenarcanales bacterium | reverse complement strand
CTTTTGCATTGCACAATCTAATTGCTTCTTCTTTAAATTCTTTTTCGTATTTAGACATAAATTGAACTCCTTTTAATTATTGACTTGTTCTTCGTTCAATTTGTCCCCTTTTTCGGATCAACTTCAAACAATCGAGATAGCAAATCAAAGACATCACTATTTAGCTCAATTCAAGGGAAATCAGAAGAAGGGAAATCAGAAGAACTGAAAGAGAACTGCGCTTAAATTGGAGTCCAAAGCAAAAACAGTTTCAGAACATTATTCAAAAGAGCTTTCTTCTAGCGGCTTCGGTAAAAACAGCATTATTTTTTGCTTTTTCACCACAAAAAGATTATAATTAGATTAAGAAATAAAATAAAACTTTTAAAATAAATTTATAAAAATCATGAATTTTACTATTACTCGTACTAATGGGTTGTTTCCGTCTGGTGGTTATTCTTACACTGGCACTGGTTCTTCTTCTGTTCCTCCTAATTCTCCCAATCAAACACAAACACAAACACAAGCAACTAGTAGCAATGGAAGTCGAACTCCTTTAAGTCCAGAAGAGTACCTCAATAGCTTCAAAGGTGGGGTCAATAATATTTCACCTTTTGCTCGACTTCAACAGTACAATGATGACGGTACACCAGAACCAACTGGAGAGAAGCCACCTGAAGAAAAACTAACTAGTGATATTCCTTCGAAGGAAGTAAAGGAAGCAAAGAATACACTAGATAAAGAGAACTCAACAACAGGTGAAGAAAGCTGGAACAGAGCCGAAGGTAAAGTTACAAAGAAAGAACGTAAAATAGGTGATGATCCCCAGACAAACACCTCTAAACAACCTAACGCAGAGGCTGAAAAAGTTGGTGTTTAAGTTTTAGGGTCAAAAATATCTCTTAATTGGTCGCCTAGCGAATTACAACACCAAGTAAGCAAAATCAAAACCAAAGTTGGGCCAATTGCCATCCATGGTCTTAAAAACAAATTACTGAGTTCTCGGCCTTCGCCTAATAAATTGCCCAAACTTGCCGTAGGCTGATTAATACCTAAACCCAAAAAGCTCAAAGTGGTTTCCCCAAGCACATAACCGGGGAATGACAAAGTAATAGCGATAATCAAATAAGTGCTTAATTGCGGAATTATTTCTCGGCAAATTATTTTCCACTCTGGTGCCCCCAATAAATAAGCGGCTTGCACAAATTCTCTTTTTTTGATGGAAAGCACTTGGCCTCTAATTACTCTAGCTAAGCCCGCCCAACCAATAAAAGACAAAATTATAGTTATTAAAACTAGCCTTTGCTCATTAGATAAGCTTGGTGGCAAAATGGCGGCCAAAATCACCAAAAAATATAAAGTGGGCAAACTTAGGATTATTTCTACAAAGCGCATCATAATTTCGCCAATAGTTTCGTCTTTATAGCCCGCAATTGCTCCATAAATAATACCAAGCGGAAAAGCAATTAAAATGCCCAAAAGCCCCGTAAACAAGCTCGGCCTTAAACCATGCAATAAGCGAGAGAAATAATCACGGCCTAATTTATCAGTGCCAAGCAAATGCAAGTCTTTGGGGCAATTAGAAGAACCAAATAAATGAATATTACTGGGAATTAAACCTAAAAACTTGTATTCATAACCTTTTTGGAAAAGATTAAATTTGCAAATTTTGTTTTTGTTTTGGCTAAAAGTGCGCTGAAAGCTTGCAGACGAAATTTTTAATTTATAAGGATAAAAATAAAAACCATCTTTAAAAGAAAACTTAATTTGGCTAGGTGGCTGATAAGAAATACGCTGAGTTGGAGCATTGTTAGGCGGCCAAGCGCAAATAAAGCCAGCCCAAATAGCCAAAAAATAAAAACCTAAAATAATCGAAATATTAGTTTTCACGGTTTAAATTTCTTTTAAATATTGCTCAAAGCCCTTCTTGCCGAGCAAGGCATATGTATATTTTTTGCTTAATTCCACACCTGGCTGGTCAAAAGGATCTATACCATAAATATCGCCTGCAATCGCCGTCATAAGCTCAAAAGCGTAAAGCAAATAAGCCAGATTTTGTTCATTTATGCAGGGTAATTCAATTGTTAAACTTGGAACTCCTTTTTTTGCAAGTGCTTTAGCCGTTCCGAGGCCTTCGGCATGAATTAAACGAGCCATGGATTCACCCGCCAAATCAGCAAAACCTTCCACAACTTCAGAGGGAATTGCAAAATTGTTCTTGAATTGAGCCACTTTTAAGAAGAAAATAATTTTATCAAGTGGGCCTTCGGCAAATAATTGCAATTGAGAATGCTGGTCTGTCGCTCCTACAGCTTTAATTGGAGTTGGGCCAACTTGTGGGTTCTTGCCAAGCGATTCAGCCACCAATTGCACATACCAATCAGAAATTCTGGCTAAGTGCGTAGAGTAAGGCATAAGAGGATTAATTCTTTTACCTAATTTTGTATCGGCATGAGTGAGAGCCAAAGCCAAATTAATAGCTAAATTAGAATTAAGATCTGGGCTTTCGACTAGGTCTTTATAGGCGGCAATTAGGCCTTCTTGAAATTTGTGAATTTTTATGCCAACCAAAGCCAAAGCAACCAAACCAACCGAAGAAAAAACCGAAAAACGCCCGCCTACATTAGCTGGAACCGCAAAGTTTTGAATTTTTTCTTTATCGGCAAATTTACGCAGAGCACCTTTATGTGGGTCTGTAACTATCACAAAATGCTCTTTCCAAGCGTGGCCAACCTTTGTTTTGAGAGCGGCTTTTGCCCATAAAAAAGCACTTACAGTTTCGGCGGTTCCGCCAGATTTGGTAATAGTTAAAAATAAAGTTTTTTCTAAATTTAAATGGCTCAAAATACCATTTGCCCAGTCTGGATCAACGTTATCAATAAAATAAACTTTTAAGGCTTCGCCTCTTTCGGCATGGTTAAGCTCATTCCAAAGTGGGCTTTTAAGAGCCTGAATTAAAGCCTGCGGACCTAGCGCAGAACCACCAATTCCAAGTACAACCAAGTTTTCAAAATTTTTGCTTTCGATAATTTTGTCGGCAAATTCTTGAATTTCAGTAAAAGTTTCGCTGTTTTCGTGCAATTTAAGCCAACCGACCCAATCATGCTGATCAGCTGAACGTGATTCAAGATTTTTCAGAATTTTGCTTAATTCCTGTGTCTGTGAATCAATTAAGTTTTTTAAATCAAAAGTAAGTAAGTTTGTATCAAGTTTTAACATGCTAAAAATCCCTCAAAGACAGCATTTTAACAGAAAATTTAAATTGCGTGAAGGCCTGAATAGTTTTAAATTTTCAACTTTCGCTTGTTTGGTTATTGCTTTTGGTATTTTACTAAGGTTTGTAAAACAAACAATTAAAAGTATTGACTTTCTTCTTTCAATTACACTAATATTTTTATTAAATTAATGAAAGTATCCTAATCAGCATGAACAACTCTGCAGAATCCAGATTACGTATAATTCCTAAGCTAAATAACCGGCCGTCTGTATATATAGCAAACCCCCGCTAAAGAGATCTAGAATATGTGAATAATAAAAATAAAATGACATATTCTAAAGATTTAAG
>CANLTT010000148.1 GCA_947494115.1 Candidatus Caenarcanales bacterium | reverse complement strand
ACCTCTTCCTGAGACATTCCTCCCTCAAATGCCTCTATTACTTTTTTCCTTAAATCTTTAGAATATGTCATTTTATTTTTATTATTCACATATTCTAGATCTCTTTAGCGGGGGTTTGCTATAGTAAAAGTTGAGGCAATAAAGCCTTTATATTGCAAACCAACTAAATTATGATTCCATCTATCATGTCTTCTACTCTCAGTATCGGTATGATAGCTAAGCATACCAGTTAAAATCCCATCGTCTACGGGTGTACCCCAAGCAAATTTGGCCACTGCTTTAAGCGGGGAACGGTAAGAAGTTACGGCTTTAGGCTCAATGATTGAAGAAATATCATTATCACTTATTGAGCTTTCGACTATTTCTTCGGCTGAATTTTCATCAATATTTTCTTCTGGAAGCAAAAGATCATTATTTTGAATACTTTCATTTTGCAGAATAATTGAATTTACTTCTGTGGCTTTAACTGACAAATTTATAAATAACAAAAACAAAAGCGTAATATAATTTGTCTGCATTTATAGCTTATTTTGAAGTGAGACTTACATTTTACCCTAATTAAGTTACAAATTAGGGCTGAATGTATCTTTTCATCAACAACCAAAAGAAAATTATCTTGAAACTAGCTACTAGAAAGACAAGGCTTAAAAAATTTAAATCGATTTACTTATAAGATTTCCCTCTCTCTGATTAATTTTGGAATATAATTTAAAAACTTATACAAAAATCAACATTAATGAGTCAAGCAATTTTAACCAAAAAAGATTTTGTCAGTAATCAGGAAGTGCGTTGGTGCCCCGGTTGTGGCGATTACTCTATTTTAGCTTCTATTCAAACCGTTATGCCAGAAATCGGTGTCCCTAAAGAGAAAATCGTTTTTGTCTCTGGTATTGGCTGTAGTTCTCGCTTTCCTCATTATATGGCAACATATGGTTTTCATACTATTCATGGCCGTGCTCCTGCTTTTGCAACTGGCCTAAAACTTGCAAACCCTGAGCTTTCTGTTTGGGTGGTTACCGGTGATGGTGATGGTTTATCAATTGGTGCAAATCACTTAGTGCAATCTATAAGACGCAATATTGGATTAAAAATACTTTTGTTCAATAACCGCATTTATGGCTTAACTAAAGGTCAATATTCACCAACCTCTGCGATTGGAACTAAAGCTAAATCTACTCCATATGGCTCATTAGATCGTGCTTTTAATGCTGTTTCGGTGGCTTTAGGTACACAGGCTACTTTTGTGGCTCGCACCATCGACACAGATCCTAAACATATGCAAGAAACTTTTAAAAGAGCGGCCGCCCACGAAGGAACTGCTTTTGTAGAGATTTTGCAAAACTGCGTAATTTTTAATGATAAAGTGCATTCTTCAATTACGGCTGTTGAAAACCGTGACCAAAATCAATTACGTTTAATTCATGGCCAGCCTTTATTATTCGGCAAAGACAAAAAACAAGGTGTTCGCTTAAATCCAAATACCTTTTCTTTAGAGGTTGTAGAGCTTGGAGTTAATGGCATTACAGAAAAAGACATTTTGATTCACGATGAAAAAGTAGTAAATCCTTCTTTGCATTTTTTAATCGGTGAATTGGCTGAACCTGCCGCTCTCGGTGTGATTAGAGATGTAAATGATTCGGCTTATGAAAAAGATGTGCATGACCAAATTAATTCTGTTCAAGAGCTTAAAGGTAAGGGCGATTTACAAAAATTAATTTGTTCTGGAGAAACTTGGACAATCAGTGGATAAAACGGCTGAGCAAAACGCTATTTTAATGCAAACTGCCAAGCAGGCTTCAATGGGGGCTTTTGCTTGTATGTCTGGTTTTAAAGTTGGAGCGGCTTTATTGGTGCAAGACGAAGCTGGACAAGAGCATATTGTTAAGGGCGCAAATTATGAAACCCAAAATTACCGCTCTGTTTGCGCCGAGAAGCACGCTTTACAAACTGCCCATTTGAATTATCCAGATTGTAAAATGCTTAAAATAGCGGTTTATAGTGCGCAAAGCTTCGAAGAATTGTTTCCATGCGGTGATTGTAGACAAGCTTTATATGAGGCTAATCCCAATTTTGAAATATTATGCGGCAGATCTAATGGCGAGTTTAAACAATTTAGTATTGCCGATCTTTTGCCATATGGTTTTCGTTTGCAAAACTCAAGTGTTTCTGATATTTGTTTAAGCCCAATTCAAGCTCAAATCAGAGAATATATTGTGCATTTTCCTGTTTTGATGAATAAATTGGCTTTACTCGAAAATTTGCAAGGTTTAATTATAGTTGGTAGCCCTGTCAGAGCCTTTAAATTGGCAAATCATTTTAATCAAAACTTTAAACTTAAAACTTCTTGTTATTGTCATATCGCTGGGGGTGAAACCGACCGTGAATATAGTTTATTTATTACGGAAGAAAATAATCTCAAAATTGGCATTGCATCTCATGGAATCGGCTCAGCTGGCATTGAAATTATATTAGCCGAAATTATGGCCTTAAATGCCTTGGCAAATTCTAATCATAAACCATCAATTAAAGCTGTTATTCGTAGTGGAACACGTGGAACTATTGCCGATGTGCCTTTGGGAAGCATTGCCTTGACCACTAAAGCTTATAATGAAAATAATTGTAATTTCCCAAATGCCAAATTAACTGCCACTCTAAAAGAAACCGCTCCAGAGCTTTTAGAAGGGGCTTGTTTGTCAGCACAGTTTTTTTGGACGGGACAAGGTCGTACTCCATTTCCGCTTATTGGGCAAATTGACGAAAAAGACAATGAAAACTATTTGCGAAATTGGCAAGCAAAAGGCATTAAATGGATAGAAATGGAAGATTATTATTTAAATTATTTTGCCCAAAAATTCAATATTGCTTCGGCCGCTTTGGGGGTGGTAGTTGCTAAACGTTATCAGGCCGAAACCGATAGTTTTGTTTTGAGTTACGATGCTGGCACTAAAAAAGATAAAGAATTAATTCCCGCTGAAATTGCTTATAGAGCCTTAAAAGCTTTTTTAGTTTAAATTGTTAGACCTATTGTATAGCAATAAATAAACTTTTGCAAAAGCACTTCAGAATCACAGATGGACGCAGATTAAAAGATGATACGGATACTTTAGGCTTTGAGAGAGCTTTAAGTTTGGAGGGGGTATTGTAAGTAAATATCCGTGAAATCAGTGTTGTCTGCGCTAATCTGCGATTCAGACAAAATAATAATGACTTTAGAAACAATAAGCGAAAGATATATTTGGGATCAACTTCAATATGGTTGTTTCTAAACAAAAAGAGGATATTTAAGAACCTGAAAAACTGTTAATATTTTTTAAATTATTGAAATACTAATTGATTTAATATATGAAAAATAAAACGAATGCGGCTTTATGGTCTTTTTATTTCGGTGGAGTTGGTGCAGGCAAGTTCTATTTAGGTCAAACTGGGCTGGGTTGGGTATATTTATTATTTTGTTGGACTTTGATTCCTTTTTTTATAAATACATTTGAACTCATTGTGTTACTGTCCATGTCTATAGCAAACCCCCGCTAAAGAGATCTAGAATATGTGAATAATAAAAATAAAATGACATATTCTAAAGATTTAAGGAAAAAAGTAATAGAGGCATTTGAGGGAGGAATGTCTCAGGAAGAGGTAA
>CANLTT010000147.1 GCA_947494115.1 Candidatus Caenarcanales bacterium | reverse complement strand
TAAAGAGGCAATCGCTTTGGCGGCGGCAATTTTCATTCCTTCTACAACGCAAGTCGCTCTGCTATCGAGTAAACCTCTAAAAAAGCCAGGAAAACAAAGTACATTATTTATCTGGTTTGGGAAGTCGGAACGGCCAGTTGCCATAACAGCTACATACTCATCGGCTGTCAATGGGTCTACTTCGGGGATTGGATTTGACATTGCAAAAACAATTGGGTCGCTAGCCATAACTTTTAAATCTGTGGCTTCTAATAAATTTGGCCCAGACAAGCCCATAAAAAGGTCGGCTCCTTTTAAAACCGTCTTCAGAGAGCCTTTTTCTCGATTAGGATTAGAAATTTTAGAAAACTCTTCTTTTGCTCCATTCATTCCTTCTAAACGGCCTTGATAAATTGCGCCTACACGATCGCAAATAATAAGGTTTTGAACGCCAGCTTCCATGAACATTTTACTACAAGCAATGCCAGCCGCTCCAGCACCCGAAACAACCACTTTAATTTTAGAAATATCTTTTTTTGTTAAGCGCAAGGCATTATATAAAGCGGCCAAAGTTACAACGGCTGTTCCGTGTTGGTCATCATGAAAAACTGGCACTTTAACTTCGGCCTGCAATTTTCGCTCAATTTCAAAACAGCGAGGGGCACTTATATCTTCAAGGTTAAAACCACCAAAAACTGGCTCAATCGATTTGGCAATGTCGACAATATGATCCACACTTTTGCCACGCACACAAATCGGGAAAGCGTCTACTCCCGCTAGATTTTTAAATAACATGGCCTTGCCTTCCATCACAGGTAAAGCCGCCTCTGGACCTAAATCGCCCAAGCCTAAAATAGCACTACCATCGGTAAAAACCGCAATCGTATTTTTTTTAATTGTCAGTTCATGCACTCTTTCGGGGTTAGCGGCAATTGCTTCACAAACACGAGCCACACCAGGAGTATAAACAATTGCTAAATCGCTTTTGGTTTGCACTTTTATTTTACTTACAATTTCGATTTTGCCGCCTTGATGAGTTTCAAAGACACGATCTAAAAAGCTTAAATCAGGAAATTTGACTTTTAATTTAGTAAAAATACTATCCGCCGCCTCTTTAGAAGTAGTAAAAAACTCAATTTGTCTATAACCTTCACCGTCAGCTGAGCTGATTTCACCGAGACTGGCATCTAAATCACCTAGTTCTTCAAGCAAAACACAAAGATTTTTATAAGAGCCACGAAAACGTAAAACGGCATGAAATTCTTTAGCAGAAAGGCGTGAAGTTGTTGAATGCATATAAATTAACCATCAGCAGAGAATGCCTAAATTTTACAATAAAATCTCAAATAAATTTCATAATTGGTCTTTAAACATCTCTAGGACTTTTTGTTATCAACAAATTTCATTAATTAAATCCATGGCGAGCTGAGATAATTCTTCACGGCTCATTTTGTCAAAACGCTTCCAAAGCTTATACACATCATCTAGTTGATAAACTAATTGGGTTTTACTTTTTAGTAATTGACTAATAGAAGGGTAAACCCGATAAGTTTGTATACATTTCAACAGATCTAGAGCCTGCTTTTGCTTTTCGGTTAAAACTAATTTTTCAGCTCTTTCGTAAAGTTCTACAATCATACAAACACTTTTACTCTCTAGAAGATATAGATTTTTTTCCCATAAATTAGTTCCTTGTATTTAATTTTAGTTGTTTGGTTGTGTTTTGAGACTGGTTTTTCAAGACTCTTTGAAACTATTCATTAAATTTTCAAGCGAGATTTTGGCCGCCACTTGCCCCGCTTCTTTTTTTGAGCCAGCAATTCCACGCCCCATAATTTGGCCAGCAATTTTAATTTCAACCTCAAATTTCGGATTATGCGGTGGGCCTTCGGCTTTAATCACCATATATTCAGGTAAACCCAATTGTTTGCTTTGGGCTAATTCTTGCAAAGCGGCTTTATAATTGCCCTTAAGTTCGCTCGCATCAGCTTCAATAATTAAATCTTTGTATAAACTTAAAATCAAATTTTGGGCTGTCTCTAGGCCAAAGCTTAAATAGCAAGCCCCAAACAAAGCTTCCATAATATCAGACAAAACAGCTTCTCTTTTGATGCGTGCGCCTGTTTGCACAAAAGGTTTTATATTTAAATTATGTGCAATTTGCAAAAGGGTTTTATCGCTCAATAAATAAGCACTGAGTTTTGTCAATTCGCCTGAATTATAGGCCGTAAAATTACGAAACAAATATTGATTAATCGTTAGCTTTAAAACCGAATCACCCAAAAATTCTAAGCGGTCATAATGATTTGCATTGATACTGGATAAATCTTCGTCTAAATTATCGGCCAAAAAAGATTTATGTGTAACCGCTTGCAAAAAAAGTGCATAATCGCTTGGCTCTGGAATATTTAAGATCGAAAAAAGTTTTTTTAAGTTAATTTCTTTACTTGGCATGAAAAGAAGTTCACAGATTGTAATGTATTTAATATATCATCATGAAGCAGATTAAAATAAGTAAGTTAATAAATACAAATTGGCAATTTAGGAGCAATTATGAAGAAAACTAAAGGTGTTATTTTTGCGGCTGGTTATGGAACACGTTTTTTGCCTGCCTCTAAAACTGTTCCTAAAGAATTGTTTCCGCTTATTGACGTTCCAGCCATCGATTTTACCGTTAAAGAATTAATTGATTCTGGAATTGAAGATATTTTGATTATTACTTCAAGACGCAAAAAAGTTTTAGAAGATTATTTAGACCATGAAATGGAATTAGAAAGCATTTTAAAACAAGAATCTTCCGAAGAAAAATTACATAAAATTGAACCGCTGAACGCTAATTTTCATTTTGTACGCCAAAGAGAAATGAAAGGAACAGCCGATGCTTTAAAATTATGCAAATCTTTTTGTGGTGATTCACCTTTTGTGGTCGCTTACCCCGACGATTTAATTTTTAGTGAAATTCCTTGCGCCAAACAATTAATAAGCGTTTACGAAAAAACTGGTAAAAGTGTTTTAAGCGTTAAAGAACTTAAAGATGAAGATGTTTCTCGTTATGGCGTAATTGGTTATTCCGAAAAAAAAGACAATATTTATAAAGTAACGCAATTGGTCGAAAAACCCAAGCAAGGAACCGAGCTAAGCAAAGTGGTTTCTTTTGGCCGATATTTATATACACCAGATATTTTTGCCGCTTTAGAAGATTTGCCCAGCACTTATCAAGGTGAAATCTCGCAAACAGAGCCTTTAAACATTTTGGCCAAGCAAGAAAAACTAGTTGCCTTAGAATTTGATGGCCAACGTTTTGATGTCGGCGCACCTTTTGGTTATTTAACAACTATTATCGAATATGCTCTTACAAGGCCAAATTTAGCTCCACGCTTTAAAATTTATCTTAAAAACAATTGGGAACGCTTAGTTTCTTAATGCGTATTTGAGCTCGATCCAAATTGTTTTTCGGCTTCTTTTTTAAGCTCTGCTAAAGCCGAAGGACAACTGGCTTCTAGATAAACTCTTAATAATGGCTCTGTACCGCTAGGACGCACTAAAACCCAACTACCATTTTCTAGAACTAATTTAATGCCGTCTTTATAGCTTACTTGGCTTACCTTTTTGCCTGCAAACTTTGTCGGGGCATTGGTTTTTAAGTTGTTTATAATGCTTTCTTTGGCCTCAGCCGTC
>CANLTT010000146.1 GCA_947494115.1 Candidatus Caenarcanales bacterium | reverse complement strand
TTTGCCAGCATATTCACCAGATTTTAATCCGATTGAGCAGTTATGGTCTCAGCTAAAGCGTCTTGTGAAGAAGTCAATGAGACAAGTTCAGAAATCAGTGAATGCGGCTATAGATTGGGCTTTTCTTAAAATTATAGATTCGGATCTTTCCTCCTATTTTCGCCATTTTCAAAAAACAATCTCAGCTTCTATTTAATCGGGGAAGGCTATAATGGAAAACCTACTCTTTCTCTCTAAGCTTAAGAACTGCTAAAAATACCGTTCTCTTGTTTACAAATTTGATGTAACTATTATCAAATGTTTGCTATTGAAAATTTCTACAGGTGAAATTACGGTCTCTTCTTTAGGAATTTTATTCCCATAACGCTCTTTCATTTTTTTCTTAACGGTTTCATTTGCCAAATTAAAATCTTTAAGTTTTTGAAGTTCGCCAATTTTAACCCCTGCGGCTCTGTAATATATTTTCCAAACAAGTTCTGAACAATAAATTTTGTCATCCGACCACTCAAAAGTCAGGTCATAGTTTTTACCTTCAAAACTGTTTCCAATTTGTTTCATTTTTGCAAGTATTGAGGGAGTTAAAATTTGATCAGCATTTTTAAGTCGCTTGATAACATATTTCCCCTCTTTTCCCCGAGCAATCCATTTGTCAAGAAGTGTCCACTTAACTGTTTGTATAGCTTCAAAAACATAGAAGTTCTTGCCATCTTTATAAATAATCCCGCAATGAGAATACTTTGAATTTGTTGCAAGTTGAATAGCCTTGCTTTGCCCTGACAGTGAAGTCTGAAAAATAAGGTCTCCATTGTTTATTTTATTATTGTCTGTAAGCTGTTTTACTTCTATTTTAGCTTGGTTTAGTTTATGTTTCGGATCGTATAATCTTCGTTTGGCGTAAAGTCCAGCTAAAATTACTATTAATAAAAGTCCAAATATTACTATTCTTTTTTCATATAATAACATAAACCTACTCCTCACCAAGCTTAAAAACAGCTATATTTTTAATAATATCAATGTCATTTCTCAACAATTTGTTTATTAACTCTTCTAGAGGTTGATTTGGAGATAATTTGTTTTTAAAAAATTCCAGAATATCATCTTCTAAATAAATAGGTATTTGAGTATTTTCGAGGGGAGTATAAAATTTGCCTTTTTCTGCTTTGCTAAAATCATATTCTTTTTTCATTACTGTTTCCTTTCTGAATATTTATTTTGTTTTTATTTGTATCCCATTCAAATTTCACAATCTTACCCCTCGCCAAGCTTGAGAACAGTTAATTGTGGTGGAGACATTAAGTTCTCAGGCTTTTTGAAAATTTGTTGATATTCATTACCATCTATATCTTCAAAAACAAAGCTTAAGAATAAAGAAGACTGACTATGAAAATTTTCTAGATTAACTATTATCAACTGTTGATCCCCCTTCCATTCTTCCTTGAAATCGTATTTAAGATTTAAACCATTAGATTCACAAACGAGAATTTTTATACTTTTAGCAGATTTTCCTTTTCCAATTTTATTAACAAATGTAAAACGTGTAAGGTTTTCACGCTCAAGTCCTTGGTGTTTAAAATTGGCATCAAATTCCATCCACGGCATCACTTCCTCTCTGCGTCTTTGTTCATCAATCTCAAGCTTTTTCTTTAAAATACTATTTTGCTCTTTTAAGTCTTTATTTGTACAAGCAAGATAAATAGTCAAAAAGAAAGTACAAATTGCACAAATTGCCTGAATCCAATCTGTACTTAATTTCATAAACCCCTACTCCTCACTAAGCTTGAGAACAGCTAAAAATGCTTCTTGGGGCACTTCAACGCTACCAATTGATTTCATTTTTTTCTTACCTTCTTTTTGTTTTTCAAGTAGCTTTTTCTTACGGGTAATATCTCCGCCATAACATTTAGCTAGTACATTTTTACCCATAGACTTAATTGTTTCCCGTGCAATTACCTTTTGTCCAATAGCGGCTTGCACTGGTACTTCAAACATTTGGCGAGGTATTAATTCTTTAAGCTTTTGCGTTAATTTGCGTCCTAAGAAATAAGCTTTACTTTCGTGGGCAATACAAGAAAAAGCATCAACATTATCACCAGCCAATTTAATATCAACCCGCACCAAATCGCCTTCACGATAACCACTTTGCTCATAACTTAAATTGGCATAACCACGAGAACGAGATTTTAAAATATCAAAAAAGTCAGTTAAGATTTCTCCGAGCGGTAAGTCATAAGTCAAAACGGTTCTTCTTTCGTCTAAATGCTTCATATCAGCAAATAAACCTCTCCGTTCTTGGCATAAATCCATGAGTGGACCAACATATTCTTTAGGGCAAGTTAATTGTGCTTTTACCCAAGGTTCTTCAATTTTTACAATCTGAACAGGGTCTGGCAAATTACACGGATTATCAATATCTAAAACTTCCCCTTTGAGAGTAGTTACTTTATAAATTACACTCGGAGCGGTTGCAATCAGGTTTAAATTATACTCTCTCTCTAAGCGTTCCTTTGCCACTTCCATATGCAATAAACCCAAAAAGCCACATCTAAAACCAAAACCCAAAGCGGCTGAAGTCTCTGGCTCTGAACTGATGGAGCTGTCATTTAATCTTAATTTTTCAACCGCATCTTTTAATTCATGATAATCGGCCGAACTAACTGGATAAATTCCACAATAAACCATTGGAATAGCGGGTTTATAACCGGGTAAAGCTTCTTTAGCACCTTTTTCAATGCTAGTAACCGTATCGCCCACCAAGGCACAAACTTCCTTAATTGAAGCCGCCATATAACCTACTTCCCCGCAAGAGAGGACTTTTTTGGCTACTTGTTTTGGTTTCATTACTCCAATTTCTAAAACCTCAAATTCTTTATCTGGAGCGGAAGACATTAATTTAATTTTTTCTCCAAATTTGATTTCACCGTCCATTACCCTCAATGAAACAATAATTCCACGATAAGTATCATAATAACTATCAAAGATTAAAGCTCTGGCTGGTAGTTTTGAATTGTCTTTAGGCGGTGGAACTCTTTTGACAATGGCCTCCAAAATATCTTTAATACCAATTCCTTCTTTGGCACTAGCTAAAACGGCTTCTGACGCATCAATACCAATAATATCTTCAATTTCTTTTTTCACTCTTTCCACATCAGCCGAAGGCAAATCCACTTTGTTTATGACTGGAATTATTTCAAGATTATTTTCCAGAGCCAAATAAACATTAGCCAAAGTTTGAGCTTCCACACCCTGAGTCGCATCCACCACCAGTAAAGCCCCTTCGCAAGCCGCCAGAGAGCGGGAAACTTCATAACCAAAATCAACATGTCCGGGTGTGTCAATCAAATTTAAAATATAATCTTTTCCGTCTTCCGCAATATAATCTAGTCTAGCAGTTTGAAGTTTAATTGTAATGCCTCTTTCCCTCTCTAAGTCAAGGTTATCAAGAATTTGCTCCGTCATTTCACGTTTGCTAATTGTGCCAGTAAATTCAAGCAATCGATCGGCCAAAGTACTTTTGCCGTGGTCAATATGAGCGATTATTGAAAAATTGCGTATTTTATCGGTTTGTGGTGATGTCATAGTTTTAATATTTTACTTTAAACAGAAAATAATATAGCAAACCCCCGCTAAAGAGATCTAGAATATGTGAATAATAAAAATAAAATGACATATTCTAAAGATTTAAGGAAAAAAGTAATAGAGGCATTTGAGGGAGGAATGTCTCAGGAAGAGGT
>CANLTT010000145.1 GCA_947494115.1 Candidatus Caenarcanales bacterium | reverse complement strand
AATTAGCCATATTTTTTGAAGGGAGGTTGACAATTAAGCTCTCAAGCTGATACAATGAACTAAGTCATTAATTGACACAGTTCTTTAAATATACTCTATTATTAAAAATACTACAACCGTTTTTTTTAATAAAAACAATGCTTCTGATGGTTCATCATCTAATAAGCTTATTCAAGGTGAAAATACGAATGTTTTGAAAACACTAATACAAGATTATAATCTGGCAGGAAAAATAGATTTAATATATGTAGATCCACCGTTTGCAACAAATGGTGTTTTTAAATATACTTCCGAAAGAGCAAATACAATTAGTGCCGTATCTGAAGGCGATATTGCTTATACTGATACTTTGATTGGTGAAGAGTTTCTTGAATATTTAAGAGAAAGACTTATTTTTTTAAAAGAACTACTTTCCGATCAAGGTTCGATTTATTTACATACTGATTATAAAATTGGGCATTATATAAAAATAATAATGGATGAAATTTTTGGCAAAAAGTGTTTCCGCAATGATATTGCCCGCATAAAATGTAATCCTAAAAACTTTTCTCGGCAAGCATATGGAAATATTAAAGATTTAATACTTTTTTATACAAAGTCACCAAGTGAATATATTTGGAATGAAACAAAAGAAAAGTTTACAGAAAAGGATATAGAAAAATTATTCAAGAAAAAAGATGAAAAAGGACGAAGATATACTACTATTCCTTTGCACGCACCAGGCCAAACTTTACATGGTAAAACAGGACAGTGCTGGAGAGGAATACTACCTCCAGAAGGGCGACACTGGAGAAGTGAACCAGAAATACTAGAACAACTTAATGAGCAAGGCTTGATTGAATGGTCTTCTAATGGAGTTCCACGAAAGAAAATTTATGCAAACGAAAGAGAAGGTAAAAAAATTCAAGATATTTGGGAATTCAAAGATCCACAGCATCCTAGCTATCCAACCGAAAAAATTTTAGATTTGTTAAAAACAATTGTGCAGACTTCTTCAAATGCTAATTCAATAGTTTTAGACTGTTTTTGTGGTTCGGGAACCTCTTTGTTAGCGGCAGGAGAATTAGGCAGAAACTGGATTGGAATTGATAAATCACAACAAGCTATAAAAATTTGCCAGCAAAAACTCGCTCAAGCCAAGCCTACTTTATTTTCGAGTTATAGTTATGAGCTTTATAAAGCCGAAGAAAAGACTAAAGCTAAAATTTAGCGGCCACTGGATATAACCAACCGCTACCGAAGGCATTTTTACTAACTTTTAGAATAATTGGCGCTTGCCTGCGTTTGAATTCGGCTGAAGAAAACAATTTAAAAACTTTTTCAATTTCCGCTAGCGGCAAACCTTGGTTTTGTAATTGCTTGACTGAAAGACCTTTTTCGATCAAACCTTTTAAAATTTGATCTAGAAGTGCATAATCTGGAAGTGAATCACAATCTAATTGATTTGGTCTAAGCTCGGCTGATGGTGGTTTGTCAATAATGCTTTGCGGAATTTCGGGGCAAATTTTGGCAAGTTCCCAAACCTGTGTTTTCCAAAGATCGCCAATAGGAGCTAATGCACCACACATATCACCATATAAAGTTGAATAACCAACCGCAAACTCGCTTTTATTGCCAGTTGCCAAAACTAAAGCCTTGTTTTCATTTGCCAATGCCATCAATAAACTTCCTCTAATGCGGGCTTGCAAATTTTCTTCGGCCAAAGTCAATTCGCTTAAACCAGCTGAGCCTAAAAAGTTTTCGAGAATTTTTTCAATTGCAATTTGTTGGCTTTGTATTTTTAAATTGTCAGCCAAAATTTTAGAATCTTGAATACTACCAGCTGATGAGTATTTTGAAGGCATTAAAATTCCATAAACATTTTCAGGTTTTAAAGCCTCGGCCGCTAATACTGCCACTAAAGCCGAATCAATTCCTCCAGAGAGGCCAATAAAAGCTTTAGTAAAACCAGTTTTTTTAAAATAGTCTCTAATGCCCAGAACTAAGGCGGTTTTAATTTCATAAATATTTTGTTTTAGGTCTTTTATTTGATGGATACGCCCAGAAGTTGTTTCGCAAATTAAAATAGTTTCTTCAAAGCCTTTAGCCAAAGCGTTTATTTGATTATTCACCAAAAGAAAAGAAGAACCATCAAAAATTAAATCGTCCTGTGCGCCAACCTGATTAACGATTGCAAGGGGAGCTTTAAGTTTGGCCTGAATAGAAAGTCCAATTTGAAGGCGTTTTTCTGGCTGTCCTGCACGGTAAGGCGAAGCGGCAGAGCAAATAATCAAATCGGGCTTAAGCTGGTGTTTTTCTAAAAATTCAATTGGATTCGATTCTGTATAAATGTTTTCGGCCAGCAAATCTTCACAAATTAAAACTGCGACTTTTTGTTTATTAATTTCGCAAATTAGGTCTTCCGGCTTTTCTAATGCGCCAGCTTTAAAATAACGGCTTTCATTAAAAACCTCATAATCGGGCAAAAGCTTTTTATGAAAAATTTGTTTTAATTGCTTATTTTCGATTAAAGCCATTGAATTATAAAATTTATTTTTATGTTCGGTTGGGCTTATTATTCCAAGTAAAGTCGGAATTTGAATTTGAGGAATAATTTCAGAATTAAGCAAATCCCAGCTTTGAATGAGCAAACTTGAATTAAATAATAAATCTTTCGGTGGATAACCAATTAAGCTAAGTTCAGGAAAAACAATTAAATCTGGCTCGTGGACTTTGGCTTGCGCAATTTTATTTAAAATACTTTGGGTATTATTTTTTAAATCGCCTATCTTTGGATTGAATTGAATTAAAGCAATTTTCATAATTTATTTTATTATTTTGTCTCGTCTGAATGGTTTGAGCAAGGTGATATAGATAAATATATTTTTAAAAAAGGCCAAAACACCTTCGCAAGACGGCTAAAGCGTTCTGGTTGTTTATAAAGTCGCCAAAGCCATTCTAGCCCCAAGTTTTGCATAATTTTAGGAGATCTTTGCACTTTACCAGCCCAAACATCAAAAGAGCCGCCAAGGCCGATGGAAATGCCTTGTAAATTGGCTTTGCTTAAAAATATTTCTTGCCGAATAAAAGGCATGGCGATCAAAGTTAAGTCTGGTTGGGCTTGTTTTAGTTGATTAATTATTTCTGCGTCGGCCATTTCGTCAAAAAAGCCATTGTGTTTATAAACCAAATTAAAAGCCCCAAAAGTATTTTTAATTTTAGCAATTGTTCCAGCTAAAGACTCATCTGTAGAGCCGATTAAAGCAATTTTTTGTTTTTTTTGAATGGCTTTTTCTAATAATTTCCAAGCAATTTCAATTCCAGCTTGTCTTTGGGCCGATTTAAAACCAATTTTTTTAAGTAAAAGTACAATTCCAGTGCCGTCTGGAATTAAAACCGTGGCTTGTTTAATGGCCAGTTTAAACTCTGGGTTTGTCTGAGCGACCATTAGCATTTCGGGATTGAAAGTTACAATACGATATTGCGCCTCTTTAAATGCCGTCTCTAAAAGTTCTTCAGCCGAATTTAAATTGATTTCAAAATCTTGAATAATTGCTTTTTGTTTTAGCATAAAATTAAACCCAAATTAAAGTATTCTAAGCTCAAAAAAGTAAAAAAGAAAATATTTTTTATTAATCAAATCTTAAAATAGGGAAAGCATATTATTTTCAGGTCAATCCCAAAGTGAGGTGAATCAAAAAAACAACTTCATGCAAATTGAAGTTGATCCGAAAAAGGGGACAAATTGAACGAAGAACAAGTCAATAATTAAAAGGAGTTCAATTTATGTCTAAATACGAAAAAGAATTTAAA
>CANLTT010000144.1 GCA_947494115.1 Candidatus Caenarcanales bacterium | reverse complement strand
TTAAACACCAATTTATGATTATATTTGTGTAGAGCTTTTTCAATTGAAGGGCCAATGCCCAATATTTGCAAGTTTGAAGGCATACTCAAAACCTTTTTAAAAAAAATTTCTACCGCAAAAGAACTAGCAAAAACCAAATAGTCAAAATTCTCAAAATTAGCTTTAAAGTTTGTTTCTAAAAGCTCTAAAATGGGTAAATCAAAACTCAAAATTTCTGGGCTTAGGTTTTGCTTAAAAAGGTTTATTTTATGAGTCGGCAAAGCCAAAAGTAAACAATTCATATTTTAAACTTTAAGCTTTTTGTTTTGTTTTTGTACAAATTTATCACGACAAATCATCTTCTACCGTAGCAAAAGGAATAACTCCTCTTGGTGAATTATTGTAGAAATCGATTATTTTTTGTAATTCAGGAAAATCTTTGACTTGTTCGGCAATTTGAGCTAAAGCGATTTTGGTTTCATTCTTTTTAATTAAATTATAAGCTTCTCTAATGGCTTTAATTGTCTCTCTCGAAAAACCAGCTCTTTCTAGGCCAACTAAGTTTACCGAGCGCGCAATTCGAACTGGCCTGCCAATAGCCACCACAAAAGGCGGAATAGATTTACGTGAACCAGACAAAGCCGAAACAATTGCCAATTCGCCAACTTGAATATGCTGATGCGCCAAAAAAGTACTACTAATATTAGCTTTGCGGTGTATAGTAACATGTCCTGCTAAATGTGTATTATTAGCTATTACTACTTCTTCGTATAAGCGGCAATCATGACCTATATGCGTATAACTCATTAAATAACAATTATCTCCGATTATGGTTTGGCCGCCGCCTTTAACTGTGCCTTTATTGATACTACAATATTCTCTAATATTTACTTTATTGCCAATAATTAATTTTGTATCTTCGCCTTTATAATCTATATCTTGTGGTGGCAAGCCTAAACTTGAATAAGCACCAATAAAACAATTAGCCCCAATCTCGGTATTTCCATCAATTACACAGTGCGGTGCAATAATCGTATTCTCGGCAATTTTTACTTGACTTCCTATAACGGCATATGGGCCAATTTCTACATTGTGTCCAATTTCTGCGCCTTTTTCAATTATTGCCAATTGATGAATAGTTGTTGTCATTTAATTTCCTCTTTTTTTATTAGAGCAAAGGCTAATTCTCCTGAACAACATAATTGCCCGTCTACAAATGCCAAACCTTTGCATTTACCAACACCTCGTCTTACCCACAATAAAGAAGCCTCTAAATCAAGTTTGTCGCCCGGAAAAACTGGTTTTTTAAATTTAACTTTGTCCATTCCTACAAAAACACCAATAAGGCCTTTATTTTCTTCTTTCATCATTTCTGAAAGGCAGGCAATTTGGGCTAAAGCTTCCACAATCAAAACACCTGGCATAATTGGCACATCTGGGAAATGCCCCTGAAAAAAAGGTTCGTTAATGCTAACATTTTTATAACCTTTAACAAAGCCGTCTCTAGCCTCGGTTATGCGGTCAACTAGCAAAAATGGGTATCTGTGTGGAATAAAATTTTTTATGTCTTGAACTGTTAAAATTTGCGACAATTTATTTTCTTCAGCAGTCATTTTTACTTAATTTGTTTAGCTTGCCAAAATATTAGCTTTTGTTAGGTAAATTGGCAATTGTTTATTTACTTTAAAGCCAAGCAAAAAGGTTTTTGAGTATATTAATTTCTTAAGGTGAGCTTGAAAAATGATTGGACAAATTACTTTAAATCTTTCTTTTGGGCTTTATTTATTTTTTTTATGGCCACAAATTTTTCATAATGCCTTGCGCAAAAGCACTCAAGAACTAAGTTTGTCTATGCATTTAATTTTGTTTGTGGCTTATTTATCTGATTTGGTTTATGGTGTCGGCCGCCAAATGCCTTGGCAATATAAATTAGTTACTTTAAGTGGTTTAATTTGCCTTTCTATTCAGCAATTGCAATTTAATTTATATGCAAAAAAATCTTTTCGGTTTATAAATATTTTTGTTTTAATTTGCGCTTTATTTTGTTTATATGCTTTGTTTGCGCCAAATTTACCCAAAGGGGTTTTTATTTATGCGGGAATAATTTCGCAATTGGGCTGGCTTTTATATGCTTTGCCGCAAATTTATCGTAATGCCAAAGAATCTTCGGTTGTGGGCTTAAATTTTTATTTTGTATTTTTGGCTTTTATAATTACTATTTGCGACACTATTTCGGCTTGGAGCTTGCATTGGGATTGGCCTAGCAAAATTGGTTCTCCTCTTTCTTTACTATTAAAACTTATTTTGCTTTTTCAGTTTGCACACTACAGTAAAACCAAAAAATAATTTTTAAAGCTCAAGACTTAAACTTTGTTCCTTGCCTTTTTCAAGATGACAAATAGCCTCTTCGATTAAGCACATTAAAGCATTAACTGTTTTTTTACTTTTTTTACGGCGTTCACGTTTGCGTTTTTTCTTTTCGTCTGGATCTAAAGGTTTATTGGCATCTTCTTCATATTCTTCTTTAATGGCTTCTAATAAGCTTTTTTCGTCATCAGCTGAAATATTAAACTTGCCACCAACCAATTGTTTCACACAAGCATATGTACAAAAAGCCAGAGCCTGACGACTATTAGCAGGAACTTTATATTCAGTAACTAGTTTTTCTACTTTTGGATCGGCCAAGGACTTCTCTAAAAGGCTACTTAGCTTGCTTACAACTTTAGAAGCTGGTAATTTAAATAAACCACTTAATTCAGAATTGTCGGCATTACTAATTTGATTAGTAGAAGTTTTATCTTTATTTTTATTTGCTTTGTCGGGTGAGTTTAAAGGGTTTAAAGGCTCTTTCCCCGAAAAAAAACCACCAATTTTGCTCGGATCCATAATAAAATTGATATTAATATTTCTCAATAATACAATAAAAATAAATTCTTAATTGTGAGCTTTAAGCCTTATTACTTCAGGTTTGCATCAATCAGTAAATCTAGTTTATTAATTTCTTTTTGGTTTTGCCGCCATTTATGCGAAACTTTCACTTTTAATTCTAAAAAGACTTTTTGCTCGGTCAATTCTTCAATTTGAGGCCGCGCCCTACAACCAATTTCTTTAATTTTTTGGCCTTTTTTGCCAATCAGAATTCCCTTTTGTGATTCAGTTTCTACCAAAATAAAAGCCCTAATATGAGTTATTTTTTCTTTTTCTTCAAAACTATCAATCACAACCGCCACTGAATGGGGAATTTCTTCTTGGGTTAAAAGTAAAGCCTGCTCTCTAACCAGTTCTGAACACAAAAAGCGAATTGAACGATTGGTTGGAACATCTTCAGGAAAGTAAATTGGGCCTTCGGGTAATTTCTCAAAAACCGCCTCAAGCATTTGGTCAATTCCTTCTCCCGTGTGGGCTGATAGCATTATAATTTGCGGTAAATTGCCAAATAAGTTTAAATATCTTTCGGTATCTTTGATTAAACGCCTTGGATCTTTGGCTAAATCGAGTTTATTGAGCAAAATAATTAAGTTTTTTTCGGGGCAATTTTCTTTAATCCAACTCGAAATCCATTCGTCTCCAGCTCCCGGTGAATGATTAGCTTCGCTTATGAATATAATCAAATCGGCTTCTTTGGCTCCGTCTTGCGAGATTTTTAAACAGGTTTCGCCAAGTTTGTCTACGGGCTTATGAATACCGGGCAAGTCAATAAAAACCAATTGTCCTTTGGAGTCGGGATAATTATAAACACCTAGAATTTTGGTGCGTGTAGTTTGTACTTTTGGGCTGACAATGGCGATTTTTTGCCCAAGCAATTTATTAATTAAAGAAGATTTGCCCA
>CANLTT010000143.1 GCA_947494115.1 Candidatus Caenarcanales bacterium | reverse complement strand
TTTTTTCAATAATTAACCCAATATTTAAAAATATACCCATCAATTTTTTTTTAATTTTATTCTTAGCGACAAATAAACCATTTTAGATCTTCAAGGTTTAAAGAAATTCCTGCATATTACTAAAATAAAAAAATGAATTCTGAACCGAATGAGTCTTTTAAATTGCGTGAAGAACGTATTCATAAATACAATTTATTAAAAAATTCTTTTAAAATCGATCCTTATTTATTAAATTTGGAAGATAGTGAAGCTGGGCTTTCTAAACAGCTTTGGCAAGAATTTAAAACTAAACGCATTTTGGCCACAGACATACATAAAAACTTTGAAAATTTGGCTCAAGGCGACTTATCAGAAGAAATTACTTGGGTGGCTGGCCGCATTCATAATAATCGTAATAGTGGAATGTTCTTGGATTTATATGATGAAACGGGGAAAATTCAAATTGTAAATGAAAGAACCGAATTAGAAGGTGGTTATCATAATGCCGAAGAAGACAAACATTTGCTTGATTTGCTAGACAAAGGCGATATTATTGCAGTTTACGGAAAACCTTATAGAACGCCTCGAGGAGAGCTAAGTATTAAAACCATTGATCTTTGGATTTTGTCTAAAGCAATTTTGCCGCCGCCTGAAATTATTGAAAACAAAAGAAGAAGACTTGGCTTAACCGATGTAGAAGTGCGTTACAGAGAGCGTTATTTAGATTTAATGGTTAATCCTCAAGTAAAAGAAACCTTTAAGCGGCGCGCTGAGATTGTTTTAGGCATTAGACAATTTTTAAACGAAAAAGGTTTTTTAGAATTTGAAACCCCAATTTTGCAAACTTCAGCTGGTGGTGCGGCCGCTCGTCCTTTTGTAACTCATCATAATACTTTAAATATGAACTTGTATTTGCGCATTGCAACCGAGCTACACCTAAAGCGTTTATTGGTTGGCGGCTTTGAAAAAGTTTATGAAATTGGTCGTATATTCAGGAATGAAGGAATTTCAACTAAGCATAATCCAGAATTTACTTCAGTGGAACTTTATCAAGCATATGCTGACGGCCAAGATATGATGCAATTAACCGAAGATTTAATTTGTCGATTGGCTCAGAGTGAAGAAATTGAGCATTTGGGCGAAAAAATTAATTTGCAAAAACCATGGCGCAGAGTTCAGATGAGTGATTTGGTGCAAGAAGTAACTGGCAAAGATTTTGATATTGCAAATTGCTCTTTGGAACAAGCTAAACAACAAGCGCAAGAATTAAAAATTGAAATTGGCTCAGCACAAACCGTTGGCGAAATTTTGTATAAAGTTTTTGAAGAAAAATGCGAAGCCAAATTAATTCAACCAACCTTTGTGCTTGGCTATCCATGGGAAGATTCTCCTTTGGCTTTTGTTTCGGCTAATTCAACTTGCTCAATGAAAGACCAAGAAACCCAAAATACCCGTGAAGCTAAATATGCCGAACGTTTTGAATTGTTCATTTATGGCCGAGAGCTGGCTAATGGTTTTACAGAGCTTAATAATCCCTTCAGGCAAAAAGAGGCTTTCTTGGCTCAGCAAAAGCTTAAAGACAAAGGAAATGAAGAAGCACACCCGCTAGATGAAGATTATATTAAAGCTCTAGAATTTGGAATGCCACCATCGGGCGGTTTGGGAATTGGCATTGACCGTTTAATTATGCTGCTCACCAATTCAGCTTCAATCAGAGATGTAATTTTATTCCCGACCATGAAACCGCTGGTTTAAAAGTTATTTTATGCACAATTTAAATTCGCTTTTATGGAATTCTAGCTCGGCTTTTAGAGACACAATTGCTTTATTAAAAACCAAAAATCAGCTCGAAATTAAAGGAATTGCCTCTTTGGCTTTGCCGAGCTTTTTGAAGGCACTTTATACGGCAATTTCGCCTCGGCCGCTTTTATTTATCAACAGCCAAGAGAGCTTAAATTCTTTGCATAAATTTTCTAATCAGCTTAAACGGCTAGAAACCGAAAACGAAATTGTGCCTACTTCTCAGGTTTCTTTGCTTGAAGGTTTGGGTGAGAGTGAACATCATTTTGCAAAAATTTCAGAGCTTTTAAATATTTGGTTAAATGCCCAAAATTCTTTTGTAATTGCTTCGGCTAAATCACTCATTCAGCCAGTAATGCCAATTGATAAATTTAAACACAACCAAATTATTTTGCAAAAAAAACAAAGCCTAAATTTAACAACTTTATTGGCGCAATTGGTGAGTTTGGGCTATAAAAGGGTTGATACAGTTTTAGATATTGGCTGTTTTGCTTTGCGGGGCGATATTTTGGATATTTATTCGGCGGGCTTGGCTGTGCGCTTGAACTTTTTTGGTGATGAAATTGAAAGTCTTAAACCTTTTGAACCTTGGACTCAGCGTTCAATCAGGAATCAAGAATTAGAAAAAGTGATTATTTCGCCGCTTAGACCTTTTATTTTTGACTTTGCCGAAAAATCAAATAATTTGCAAAAGCTTGTCTTAGAGCTAGAAGAAACTCAAGCTGAATTTTGGCGACAAGATTTAAATAATGGCGATTGGCAAAGATTTATTCCTTGGCTAGAAGATGATTTATGCTCTATTTTAGATTATTTTCCGACAGATGGTTTAATTGTAATAGAAGAACCTATGGCTTTAGAGGCTCAATTGCAAAGAATTTATGAACGTTTGGCGCAAGAATTAGAACATAAGCTAACCCGAAAATATTTGCCAAATTCTCAAAAATTACTTCTTGAAAAAATTATTCAAATTCCTCAAACTATTTTTGCAAAGCTCGCAGACAAAAAAGTGCTTAAAATAATATCTGGCTGATGTAATGGGCTTTATTTGCGCCGTTCCCTTACCTAGAATGAAGCTCATTTATTCAATTTAGCGTAGGCTTCACAACCGAGATCTTCTCCAGCAGTACAAGCTTTGCCAAAGAACTCTTTAGCTTTAAAATAATCTTGTTTTACACCTTGCCCGTTCATATAGAAAACACCTAAATTATAACAACCCCCAGCACATCCACCATTGCAAGCTTTTTCATAGAACTCTTTAGCTTTAAAATAGTCTTGTTTTACACCTTGCCCACTGTTATACAAAGCACCTAAATTATAACAACCCCCAGAATATCCACCATTGCAAGCTTTTTCATAGAACTCTTTAGCTTTGAAATAGTCTTGTTTTACACCTTGCCCTTTTTCATACAAAACACCTGAATTATGACAACCCTCCGATATTCCAGCATTACAAGCTTTTTCAGAGAACTCTTTAGCTTTAAAATAATCTTGTTTTATACCTTGCCCGTTCATATATAAAAGACCTAAATTAGAACAACCCCCAGAATATCCACCATTGCAAGCTTTTTCATAGAACTCTTTAGCTTTTAAATAATCTTGTTTTACACCTTGCCCATTCATATATAAAACACCTAAATTAGAACAACCCCCAGAATATCCACCATTGCAAGCTTTTTCATAGAACTCTTTAGCTTTTAAATAATCTTGTTTTACACCTTGCCCATTCATATATAAAACACCTAAATTAGAACAACCCTCCGAAGATCCACCATCACAAGCTTTTTTGTATAATTCAACTGCTTTAAAATAATCTTGTTTTACACCTTGCCCGTTCATATAGAAAACACCTAAATTATAACAACCCCCAGCACATCCACCATTGCAAGCTTTTTCATAGAACTCTTTAGCTTTGAAATAGTCTTGTTTTACACCTTGCCCGTTCATATAGAAAACACCTAAATTATAACAACCCCCAGCACATCCACCATTGCAAGCTTTTTCATAGAACTCTTTAGCTTTGAAATAGTCTTGTTTTA
>CANLTT010000142.1 GCA_947494115.1 Candidatus Caenarcanales bacterium | reverse complement strand
ACTTAAACCCAATTGAGCAGTTTTGGTCTCAGTTAAAAAGATTAGTCAAAGAAGGAAAGAAAAAAGTAGATTCTACGGTAGAAGCTATTGATCAGGCTTTTAAGCAGCTTATTAATTTAGACCCGTCAGGTTATTTTGAACACTTTCTTAAAATTATAAATAGATCCTTTTAGTCTGGATTAGCTATAGTATTAATCGCCCCATCAACTCTTACATCACCTTGCCCAATTCCTGTATCGTTCTGATTACCAAATAAGCCAACATTTAATTTGCCACCAGTAGCATTAATTGAACCACCATTATTTATTCTGACATTATTATTTGATCTTAAGGATAAATAATTAGTATTAGCACCCGTTTTATTAATTTGAGCATTAACATTAATATCATTGCCAGCATTTGCAGATAAACTTTGATTGTTTAATGTAAGAGCCGAATTAAAATTAATATCATTGCTTGCCAGCAAACTTATATTTGCCCCTAGTGATAAAGCCAAGAGCTGTGCTGGTGTTACATAATAATCATTTATGGTATCAAGATTAGTTAATTCTGCGAGTGTGCTAACTTGAACATTACCAACTGGCAAAGCTGGAGCAGCAGTATTTGTAATAAAAATATTTTTAGGGTCAAATAAAACGGTACCTTTGTCCCCATAAAGAGAGCTAGTATTTGCTAAACCATCAAAAATTAAGCCCTCTTTACCAGAAATCTCAATAAATCCACCATTTCCAGTGATGCCTTTTGCTTCAGCGGAACCATAAAACCAAGTTGAATCATCAGCCCAAACAATTATTTTCCCGCCATTACCACTTTCAAGGGCATTGGCCTTTATTTGAGCATTTTCTCCAATAAAAGTTTTTTCAGAATTTTGAATTTCGGGATTTTTACCTTGAAAGTCGCCACCGATTAAAATTTCACCGCCGCCCGTTTTGCCCGAAGCCTCTATTTGTGAGCCATTAAGCAAATAAGTTTCTGAACCAATAACTTTAATGCTTCCACCAGTGCCAATTTCGCTATTTGCCAGCACTTTGCTTGAGTTTTCGACAATGCCAGTTTTAGAAATCAATTCGATAATGCCATTATTATTCACCAAACCAGCGGCTTCAATTACGCCTTCATTATTTATAGCTCGGTCATAAATAGCATTTGTAAATTCGGCTTGCGCTTTAATAAAATTGCCTTGTATGCTTCCCGTATTGGTAATGGCATTTTTAAAATTTTGGGCTTTGTCTTCTAAAGCTTGATCTACCGTAATATCTACGCCTAGGTTTTTGTCTATATTTAAGCTTATTTGCTTGCCAACACCCAAAAGAACCTGACCATTTTCGGCTTTAAGAGAACCACTATTTTCGATTGCACCGCCCAATAAAGCGATTGCACCACCAGCCGAAGCATTAATTTTACCTCTGTTTATAATGCCAGCCGAGGAGCCTTGTTGTTTGAAAATATAATTACCAGCCAAAAAGTCTTCGTCTCTCATTTGAAGAGTGCTAGCAAAAAGAGAGCCAACATTAACCTGCGCTGAACTGCCAAATAAAATACCATTTGGATTAATCAGAAAAACATTGCTGATGGCATTTTTTAAATTTTGGGCTTTGTCTTCTAAAGCTTGATCTACCGTAATATCGTAGAAATATACGCCTAGGTTTTTGCCTATATTTAAGCTTATTTGCTTGCCAACACCCAAAAGAACCTGACCATTTTCGGCTTTAAGAGAACCACTATTTTCGATTGCACCGCCCAATAAAGCGATTGCACCACCAGCCGAAGCATTAATTTTACCTCTGCTTATAATGCCAGCCGAGGAGCCTTGTTGTTTGAAAATATAATTACCAGGCAAAAAGTCTTCGTCTCTCATTTGAAGAGTGCTAGCAAAAAGAGAGCCAACATTAACCTGCGCTGAACTGCCAAATAAAATACCATTTGGATTAATCAGAAAAACCCGACCATTAGAATTAAGTTGTCCAAAAATCTCTGAAGAAAAGCCACCATTCACACGATTCAAAATAGCCGCTTGCGAAGAGGGCAATTGCATATTTACGCTTGCATTTTGGCCAATATTAAAAGTTTCATAATTAACAATTGATTTTTGTGCCCGCGTCGAAAGATTGAGCGTCTTGCCACTTTGATTAAATTTCACATTGCCAGCACTCGATTGATAACCCGTAGGCAAAGCATTTGGGTCAAGAGCATAAGAAGGAGAAGCTAAACAAACAAAAGATAAACCTAAAGCACCTAAACTATGCAAAAAGTCTCGGCGGCCACTCACCATACCAACAAAGAAAGAACCAATTTTTTTATACCAAAACTCATTTATAAAGGCCGCATTTGCAGTTGAGGAATTTTTATCTTTCATTTATGTCTCCAAAATTAATAACTTATTTAGTCTGAATTGCTTGCTTTAAGATTTTATTAAGTATTTATATATTTTACTTAACACTTTAGTAACATAATAAATGATAAATCCCAAACCAAAGACAAAGTTTTATTAAATAAATATAAAGAGCCTTTTAAGCATTAAGCGGATCAGCTATTTTAATTTTGATTTGGCACAAAATGATTTAACATTAAAATTTGGTTATTTTTTTACTCATGGAAATTCTACAAAATTTATTTGGAACCGATTTAAAGACAGCTTTGATTGTTGTTATGAATTTGATTTTGATTGAAAGTTTGCTCTCTATCGACAATGCCGCCGTTTTGGCCACTATGGTTTTAGATTTGCCCGCCGAACAAAGAGGAAAAGCTTTAAAATATGGCATTTTGGGGGCTTATTTTTTTCGGGGACTTTCTTTAATTTTTGCGGCTTTTTTAGTAAAAGTGCTTTGGCTTAAAGCTTTAGGTGGTTTATATTTGCTTGGGCTTTGTTTTAAATTCTTTTGTGCTAAATCTTCTGAAAATTGCCCCGAAAATAATTTAAACAAAAATCAAAATTTATTTTATAAAAACACAATTGGTTTGCTTGGACCTTTTTGGGCAACTGTGGCTCTAGTTGAAATAATGGATTTGGCTTTTTCGATTGACAATGTTTTTGCGGCCGTGGCTTTCACAAATAAAATTGGCTTAATTTGCTTAGGCGTTTTTATTGGTATTTTGGCTATGCGCTTTGCGGCTCAGTTTTTTGTTGATTTAATGGAAAAATTTCCGTTTCTTGAAAAAGTGGCTTTTGCCGTAATTGGTTTATTAGGTTTTAAATTAGTTTTTTCTTATTTTTGTAATTTTAAAATTGCTTTACCTGCTGTTTGTGAACTAGTAGAAAGCCACAAAGGCGATTTATTCTTTTCTATTATTACGATTTTAATGTTTACGATTCCAGTTCTTTTTTCAATTTTAAAAAACAAAAAAACACCCAACTCAAGAGAGCTTTAAAAAGTTTTCTAAAAGTTTAAGTCCAATTAATCCGCTTCTTTCGGGGTGAAACTGCATGCCGTAAATATTTTCTTTTTTTATGATGGCTGGTATTTTAAAACCATTAACTTCGGCATAAGCTAAAATTTGTTCTGGCTCTTTGGGTGAGCAATAATAAGAATGCACAAAATAAACTTCGGCTAAATTATTTATGTCTTTTCCGATTGGATGGTCTTGTGTAAAATTCAAAGAATTCCAGCCAATATGAGGAATACGCAAAACCTGCCCCGCTGGCAAAGGCAAAACTTCACCTTCAAGCAAACTTAAACCAGTGCAAGGTTTTTCACCTTCTAAACTAGTTTCAAATAATAATTGCATTCCTAAACAAATTCCTAAAAAAGGTTTTCCGCTTTTGGCAAATTGTTTTATGGTTGAAGTTAAGTTTTTTTCGTCAAGTTCTTGTTTAACCTGTTCAAATGAGCCAACCCCCGGGAAAATGATTTTG
>CANLTT010000141.1 GCA_947494115.1 Candidatus Caenarcanales bacterium | reverse complement strand
AGAACTGGGCAATGACCATATCTCAATTAGCCATATTTTTTGAAGGGAGGTTGACAATTAAGCTCTCAAGCTGATACAATGAACTAAGTCATTAATTGACACAGTTCTTTAAATATACTCTTTTAGCTTGCTAAAAAATTTTAAATAACTAACCATTGCCAATTTTTTAGATAAATTTCTTTTTTATTTATATCAATTCTTTGCATAAACTCATAACTAAAAGGCAATAAAAAACATTTTTCATTTGTTAATTTTATTTTTAATAATGGATTATTCGGTATATTTTCAAAATCACAAACTTCGCCAATTAATTGATTTTCTTCGTCTAGAACCTGTAAACCAATTAAATCAGCCACTAAAAATTCATTTTCGGCTAAATTATTAATTTCGGAACGTTCGACAAAAATTGTTTGATTTCGGAGCTTTTCGGCTTTGGCTAAATTATCAATGCCAGCCAGCTCTAAAACCGCCATTTTATTTGTGAAACTTATACTTAAAACTTTATAAATTTCTGGTTTTTCTAGGTTTAAATAAATACTTAGATTTTCATGATTTTTCAAAAAACTTGTCTCTAGATCGGCTTTTACTTTACCTTCTAATCCGTGTGGTTTGGTAATTTTGCCTATATTTATAAATTCATCATTGTGCATTTTTTAATTTTAAACATAATTACTTTAAATCTAAGGCATTTTCTTGAACCATTTTTAAAATAGCTTCTTGTTCTTGCGCTTCTTGCATGGCAGTGCTAAAGTCTTGGGTTAAGGCTTGCTTGGCCGAATTAGGAATATTAGTTTTTGGGCTTGGTGGGCTAAAGGCAGAATTAGAAAAGCTAGAAGGCCATTGACCAATAATAGGATCGTCTGCTTCTTGAGGGGTAATTTGGCCACTAATTAAATTTTCGGAGCTTTGTTTTTCAGCGGTTTCTTTGCCAATCAAAGCCAGACCAATGCGTTTTATATAGTTTTTTAATTTGCCTAAAGCCAAAACCAAAGAAGCGTCTGTGTCAGCCGAAGAATTTGCTTTAGATTCGATAATTTTATTTTGCCTTATGGGTGGGTTTTGTGCAATATTCTCCCAATTAGAAGACGCTTGCACGGAAGATAAACTATTTATGCTAGGCATGGCTTAAAAAAGAATTAATGGGTAATCCCTTCTTTCCACGGTTTTAGTTTTAAAAATTCAGCCATTTACCCGAGTTAATGCAAGCCCAATCTTTCAAAAGTTTCATCCACGTGCAAAAGTTCGATTTTAAAACAATTATTTATTTCTTCGGGGTTTAATAATTTTTGCACATTTTCATTTTGCTTTATATTTTCATAAAAATTACCATCTGGCTTATTCCAAGAACTATGAGCGCAAGTTTGAACAATACTATAAGCTTCTTCACGGCTCAAACCTTTGTCAATTAAAGCCAACAAAACGCTCTGTGAATGAATTACACCACCAAAAAGGTTTAAATTTTTCTGCATATTTTCGGGATAAACTTTTAAATTTTTCAAAATGCCCATCAATCGCTCAACCATAAAATGAGCCACATTGCAAGCATCAGGAAAAATTATCCGCTCCGTTGATGAATGGCTTATATCCCGCTCATGCCAAAGTGCAATATTTTCAAGAGCTGGCATGGTATAAGAGCGCAAAATCCGTGCTAAACCACATAAATTTTCTGACCGCCATGGATTACGTTTGTGCGGCATAGCTGACGATCCCTTTTGGCCAGCATAAAAAGGTTCTTCCACCTCTAAAACCTCGGTGCGTTGTAAATGTCTTAATTCGGTGGCTATTCTTTCAATGACACTACCTAAAGCGGCCAAAGCATAAATAAAGTCGGCATGCCTGTCTCGGCCTATAACTTGCGTTGTAATGGCGGCTCGGCGTATGCCTAAAATTTCGCAGGCTCTTTTTTCGATATTTGGCGGCAAACTCGAATGCGTACCAACTGGCCCAGAAAACATTCCCGCCGAAATGGCTTCAATTCCCCAATGCAATCTCTCTCTGGCTCTAACCAAATCATAAAACCAAGTAGCAATTTTAAGGCCAAAAGTGGTTGGTTCAGCGTGAACTCCATGGCTACGTCCAACTGCGAATTGATTTTTATATTGCAAAGCCAAACCTTTAGTAATCTCGATTAATTCGCTTAAGTCAAAGATTAAAAGTTCTCCAGCTTCACGCAATAAAAGCCCAAGGCCAGTATCAATCAAATCTGAGCTTGTCATGCCTAAATGCAAATAACGATTCGCTCCTTGCAAATTGGCTTGCTCGCCCCAAGCGGTTAAAAAGGCAATTATGTCATGATGAAGTTCGGCATCTAATTCTTTAACCCGCTCCGCCGAGACTTTAGCTGAACTTTCAAGTTTTAATAAATCTTCGGTTGGAACTTTATCAACTTCATTCCAAGCTTTACAAACCGCTAATTCAACTTTTTGCCAAACCCTAAATTTATTTTCTTCAGACCAGAGAGCCTGCATTTCGGGGGTTGTATAACGTTCAATCATGAATTTTACCTTTAATAAACTAGGAGCTAACCTAAAAAAAACCCTCCGCCCCCTTTAGAGGGGGAACTAGAGGTTTTCAATTTGGCATAGTTAAAAAAACTAAACCGAAGCAGACATCAATTGATTTAGTTTGTCCATATTGGCTTTAACATCATCAGCTGATTTTTGTAATTCGGCTTTTTCGCTTTCGGTGAGCTTGATTTCCATAATTTGCTCTACACCACCAGCACCGAGTTTTACGGGAACACCAACATAAATATCTTTTAGGCCGTATTCACCGTTTAAGTAAGCACAACAAGGCAAAACCCGCTTGCGATCACGGACAATTGCTTCTACCATTTCGGCACTAGAACTGGCTGGAGCATAAAAAGCACTACCTGTTTGTAAGTGGTTTACAATTTCTATGCCGCCTTCACGGGTGCGCTTATTGATGGCTTCAATTTTTTCAGCTGGCAATAAATCGGTTAAAGGAATACCGGCAACTGAAGAATAACGAGCCAAAGGCACCATAGAATCGCCGTGGCCGCCAAGAACAAAAGCGGTAACATCTTGAACAGAAACATTTAAAGCTTCAGCAATAAAAAAGCGCATACGGGCAGAATCCAGCACGCCAGCCATTCCAATTACTCTATTGGCGGGCAAACCAGTTACTTGCTTTGTAAGATAAGTCATCACATCAAGTGGATTAGAAACCACAATAAAGGTGGCATCTGGAGAATACTTTAAAGCTTCTTTGGCAACTGAACCAACAATATTGGCATTAGTTTTTAAAAGATCATCACGGCTCATGCCAGGTTTACGGGCAATTCCAGCGGTAATAACTACAACATCAGAATCTTTGGTTGCATTATAATCTGCACCGCCAATAATAGAACGGTCATGAAGTTCAACAGGAGCGGCTTCGGATAAATCGAGGGCTTTACCTGTTGCAATGCCGGCGGCCACGTCTACTAAAACGACATTGGCAATATTTTGCTCAGCAATTCTTTGGGCAGTTGTGGCTCCGACATTACCAGCTCCGACAACGGTTACTTTGGGTTGTTTTAAATTCTTTGACATAATTTAGTCCTTCTAAGCGTTTGGAAATTTCGCTCTCTATCAATTTACGTCAAGAAAGTTTTATTGTCAAAATTTATTTTAGTTAGCGAGTTTGAGATAACAACACTATAGATAATTTTAAAAAATGTTCTAATTTTACAAATTTATTATATTTGAAGCGGCCTGTTCTAGTTTGGGAATTTATTGCCCATTACAAGCCTACTCTTTCTATAGCAAACCCAGACTAAAAGGATCTATGTATAATTTTAAAAAAGTGTTCAAAATAACCTGACGGATCTAAATTAATAAGCTGCTTAAAAGCCTGATCAATAGCTTCTACCGTAGAATCTAC
>CANLTT010000140.1 GCA_947494115.1 Candidatus Caenarcanales bacterium | reverse complement strand
CAGCCTTGATTCCCCTTTCCCAGAAATCTCTGAAACCATCTACAAATCCTTCTTGATCACACGGTCTTGCTAAATCTCGTATATTGTTAATTTTTTCTTGATTGCTTTGTTTCGTTATTTTTTGTTTTTCTTCTGATGTTTTTCCTTGGTTTTTTTCAATTTTCTCTTCAACTTTTTTCTTTACAAAGTTCTCTAATTCCTTATTGCCAATATCTACAAAGTCAAAAAAACCAAATTTACCATTTCCACGATCATTAATTCTCTTAGAAACTTCTTCTAAAACCCATTCACTCGCAAATGTACAAGTATGTCCGTCTTTGTCAGGTTTTTTATTCCAAGCAGTTGATAAAGCCGCATTAATTGCTCCAGCCGAAGTTCCAGCTATTGAATAAAACCTAATTCCCATACTCTCAAGAGCATATGTATAACCAACCAAGGCCAGCCCAAGCATTACTCCGCCTTCCATTACAAGATCAATGTATTGATTTCCGTCTTTGTCAGTAATGTCTGAGAGCTTTAATTTTTTAGTTTTAGTTATTTTCTCGTTGAATTTTGTTGTCTTGTTCTTTAAGTCTTCTGTGTCCAAACCTGCTGAAAGTATTGGCTTGTCTTTTAGGTCTTTTGCATCAATAAAATCTTCAATTAATTTCGACATTTTTACCCTTTTTATTAAACAATTTTAATTTTTGAAATTCTAACAAAAGCCGTTTCTTTTATGCAGACTAGATTTATATTATTTTAATTTAATGATTTACAATTAAATATCATGAAAATTAATTTGAATAAACTGCAAAAAAGCTTTCAATTTGCTTTGCAAGGCTTAAAACAGGCTTTTATTAAAGAACAAAACTTTAGAATTGAATTAATAATTTTTGCTTTAACTTGCGCTTTAGGCTGTGCTTTGGGGCTTTCGGGGCTTGAATGGATTTGGGTTTTTATATCGGCTTTTTTAATTTTGATAACTGAACTTTTAAATACGGCTTTAGAACGCTTAACCGATTTAACTATTGATAGACGCAAAAATATTTTAGCCAAACAAACCAAAGATATTGCCGCTGGCGCTGTTTTAATGGCTGTTTTTCAGGCTATAATTGCGGGCTGTTTTGTTTTTATACCTAAAATTCTAAAACTATGCCAAAACCTTTAATTAAAATCGAAAGAGCGGGCGCAATCGAGTCTTTGCATTTTGGTTTTTGGGCTTTTTTAGATGGCAAAGCAAGCTCAGAGAAAGTATATGAAGAACTTGTTTGTTTACGTTCTGTTTCTAAGCCTTTTCAGACCTTGGCTTGTTTGCGTTTGGGCTTAAATTTAAACTTAAAACAAATTGCAATTGCTACTTCTTCACATTCAGGAACTGATGAGCATATTGCCTTGGTTGAAGAAATTTTACAAAACTTTAAAATAGATTGGCAGTTTTTAAATTGTGGTGAACATCCGCCATTTTCACGTTCTACGGCTCAAGCAGAAGAATTTTCTAAAAAAAGACGTTTGCAAAATAATTGCTCGGGTAAACATTCAATGCTGTTGGCAGTTTGCAAGTTGAAAAATTGGGATTTGGCTTCTTATCAGCAGATTGAGCATGAATTACAAAAAGAAATTTTACAAACCATTTCTGATTTATGCGAAGTAAATAATTTTGAAATTGGGCTTGATGGCTGTGGTTTACCTACATATAGCCTTAAAGTAAAAGATTTATTAAAAGGTTTTAGTAAATTTCAAATCAATAGCCCAGATAAATTAATTGCCCAAATTAGCCTAGCCATGCTGGAAGAAAGCTTTTATATTAGTGGTTCTAAACGCCTAGACCATGAAATTACGAAAGCGGTTAAACCTAATTTAATTTGCAAGTCTGGGGCTGGCGGCTTAATGCTAGTTTCTTTGCAAAATCAACAAAATGCTTTGCTCATAAAATTGCACGATGCAGACGAAAAAGCGAAAGCCTTAATTTTAAAACGGCTTTTATATGATATTGGTTTAGGTTTTGAAAGCGACTTTAGCTTATTTGAAGAAAAAATTACCAATTTGCTCGGTCTGGAAGCGGCCAAAATAGTTTATACCTTTTAATAAACATAAAGCTTAAACTTGAGGTATATTTAAACTAATACAAAATTAGTATTATTTTATTTATGCTCACGCAAGCCAAAACTCACAACTTAAATATTCAGCTCATCAGAGAAGAGTTTCCAATTTTGCAAACCAAAGTTAGAGATAAAACCCCTTTGGTTTATTTAGATAATGCGGCTACAACTCAAAAGCCTAGAGCGGTTATTGAAAGCATTAATCGGTTTTATTCTGAGCAAAATGGAACCGTACGCCGAGGAGTTTATTTTTTAAGTGAGCAAGCAACAGCCTCTTTTGAAGAAGCTCGCCAAACAATTGCTAATTTTATAAATGCGCCAAAATCAAGCGAAATTATTTTTACTAAAGGTTGCACAGAATCAATTAATTTGGTGGCTCAGTGCTTTGGGGCGGCTTTTTTGCAAGAAAACGATGAAGTTATAATTTCGGCTTTAGAACATCATGCCAATATTGTGCCTTGGCAAATGGCTTGTGCCCAGCGAAAGGCTAAACTCAAAGTTATTTCAATCAATCAAAATGGCGAAATTGACCTTGAAAATTTTGAAAGTTTGCTCACAGAGAGGGTAAAAATTGTAGCTGTCAGTCATATTTCCAATGCTTTAGGCTCAATTAACCCGATTAAAGAGATTATCCAAAAGGCGCATAAGTTTAATATTCCTGTTTTAATTGATGGTGCTCAGGCTGTGCCGCATTGCAAAATAGATGTGCAAGATTTGGATTGTGATTTTTATGCCTTTTCTGGACACAAAGTTTATGGGCCGACGGGTATTGGTGTTTTATATGGAAAAACTAAATATCTCGAAAAAATGCCGCCTTATCAGGGTGGTGGAGATATGATTGAAACCGTAACCTTTGAAAAAACTACATATGCGCCCTTGCCAGCTAAATTTGAGGCTGGAACTCCCGCTATAGCAGAGGCCATTGGTTTAGCCGTCGCCATGAATTATTTACAAACAATTGGCCTTGACAAAATTGAAATATACGAAAAACAGCTTTTGAACTATGCGACCGATAAAATGCAAGAAATCCCTGAATTGAAAATTATTGGAAACGCTTGCCAAAAGGCTAGTTTAATTTCTTTTGTTTTGGAAGGCGTTCATCCGCACGATATTGGCACGATTTTAGACCAAGAATTTGGCATTGCCGTAAGAGCTGGGCATCATTGCGCACAACCAGTAATGAAGTTCTTTAAAGTGCCAGCCACCACTCGGGCTTCATTTTCTTTTTATAATACATATACCGAAATTGACTCTCTGATAGCTGGAATTAAACATATTTTGGAGGTTTTTAAATAAATTTATGTCTAAACTAAGTCAGTTATATCAGCAATTAATCATCGATCATTGCAAAAAACCACGCAATTTTGGCAAGCCAGAACATTGTACTCACCATTGTGAAGGGCATAATCCACTTTGCGGAGATAATATTTCGCTTTATTTAGAAGTGGATGAAGAAGATATTGTGCAAAACATTAAATTTGAAGGCTCTGGTTGCAGTATTTCGCAGGCCAGTGCTTCTATGATGACGCAAAGTTTAAAAGGCAAAAGCAAAGAAGAAGCTTTACAAATTTTTGAAGAATTTCAGGGAATGATTATGGGAAACCTAGACCCCGAAATAGAAGAAAATAAATTGGGCAAATTGGCGGTTTTTTCGGGTGTCAAAGAATATCCTTCAAGGGTGAAATGTGCAATTTTGGCTTGGCATGCTTTCAACGGTGCAATTAATTCTGACGGGAAAGAAGTCTCAACCGAAGAATAGAATAGATTAGACCTCTTGCAAAATAACACAGCCTCACCTCCAACCCCCTCTAGCCCCTTGACAAGAGGGAACTAGCGGCTTTTGCAACATCCGAAACTGAGAGAAAGTACCCCCTAGCCCCCTTAACAGGGCAGGGATTTTGCATGAGTTTGAAAAGCCTCACCCCCAGCCCCTCTCCTAAAGGCGAGGGGAGTTTTTGTTTCTGTTTAATTCAAAATTCTTTTGCTTCTCTTGTTTTAAGTGAGTCATCCG
>CANLTT010000139.1 GCA_947494115.1 Candidatus Caenarcanales bacterium | reverse complement strand
CTCCCCAACTAGGAGCATATAAAATTTGTATTTTTTTGCTCTTGTTTTTTGTATTGATTTCTTCTTTATAATCATAATAAGTACAACCAGTTTCAAAAAGTTGTTTTGGTTTACTATTTCTTTTTTGTTCTAAAGTTCGAATATCTTCAATTTGATATTTGCTAGTACAAAAAACTGAATCATAATAATCAAAAGCATGTTTGTGATAAAGTGTAATATTGGCAGGTGAATGCATAATATGAGCATAATGCTTAACTTGCTTAGAACGTTTAAGCATATAAACATCTAATTGCGGAGTAGTAGAAACCACTATTTGAGCTTTAGCTTTATTCATAAAACCAATCAATTGCATTTCGTTTGCAAAGGTTTGAATAGTTAAATTTTCATATTGTTTATATCTTATATTTTCTTCAATACTTAAATAAACCATTTTAATATTATTACATTTATTTAATTCTTCTATAATTGGCTCAAATACATTCCAGTATTTATATCCTTCGGAATGAAAAATAATATCTATATTTTCTAAACTTTTTTGTTTAATTAAACCACCTGATATAATTTCAAGAACTTTATAATACCAACCTTTAAAAGTATATAATATAGTTGCCAAAATACCAACAATAGCATATAGAAGCATACTACCTGAATTAGGATCTAAATAGCCTTTATGTGAGCGTTTATGCATTATATTTTTTCCATTATTACATTGAATCTCAAGCTACTCTTTAAATAATTTTTTATATCTTGATCTTGAATTGTAATATGGCAATTATTGTGTTTTGCAAATTCTACAAACCAACTTTTTTCATAAAATAAATGATTTAAGCCTTTATACTTTTGTTGATATTCTCCTTGACTTAAAGCTTGCTTACGAACATTGTGATATTCTCCCTCTTTGCTTTTATCATTTACATCTAATATGGCAATTATTTTATTACTTTTCAAAAACATTTTATTTAAAACTTCATCAGCATAATTTAAATTTTCAAAATAATGAAAAACTCCAAAAGAAACTACACTATCGTATTTTTCGGATGTATTTAAATTAATAGCTTCTGCTACTTCAAATTGCATATTGGGCATAGCTTTTTGGGCAAGTTCAATTAATGGTTCTGAGTAATCTAAGCCAGCTACTTTATGTTCTTGTTTATAAAAATGATATAAAAAAGCACCGCTTCCACAACCAATTTCAAAAATACTATCACATGATTCTTTTATAATTTGACTTTGTATTTTTTCTAAAAACTCCAACCAATTTTCTTGATCTAAATTTCCTGCACCAATATCAAACCCATCGGCTTTCAAAAGAGTTTCAAGCTTAATTTCAGATTCCTCACTTTTTCTTTTATTCCAAATTTCTTTCCATTTATTCATTTTTAATATATTCCATTAAACGTTGTTTTACTTCGGGTGGTTTTATTTTTGGCCTACTTAAATCTTTATTATCGTCTAAAAGTGCTGTTTGCAAATAAATAAAAGTAAGCTCTCTATTATTATCATTCAACCATTCCAAAAGTGCCATTTCAAATTCGTGTAGGTTTTCACAAGTAATAGTTTTTTTATACCCAATACTTTTAAACAAACTCACAAAGTTTATATTATTACTAACCGTTTTTTGGCCGCCCGTTGAATCGTGGGCATTATTATCAAGCAGTATATGGCACATATTGGCTGGCTTATAAAAACCATTGGTGGCTATATTTCCCATGCGCATGAGCAGAGCCGCATCACCATCTATAGCTATAACTTTTTTCTGACTGTTCAAACTTATGCCCAGACTGAGAGAACTTAAACAGCCCATTGAGCCAACCATATAAAAATTATTGTTTTTGTCTTCAATTTCATAAAGCTCTCGGCCAGTTTTGCCAGTAGTTGCTAAAACAATAGTATTTTTATCCGCAACTTTGTTAATAATTTCTAAGGCTTCTTTTCGGCTTGGTAAATTGGTTTTGCAGGTTTTTAAAGTTTTTAATTCAACTTTATCAAAAGTATTTTTTTTGACAATAAAGAAAAAACTTTGCTGGTCTTTTTCAATTATTTCATTGGCTTTTTTTAGCTGAGCTTGAGCAATTTGAAAATCAGAGTTTAAAAGTTCCCATTTTACTTTAATTAAACTAAGCATAGAAGTGGTTATTTCGCCCATTAATTCGTGCTGCGGTTCATCTTGACCGTCTCCACGTAGGCTAATAAAACCTAAAATTGGTATTTTGAAAATATAATTTAATGAAGTTAAAGGACTAATAGCATTGCCTAAGCCACTATTTTGCATTAGAACTACACTTTTTTGCCCTGTCAAAGCGGCTCCGCTACAGGTTGCAACAGCATCTCCTTCATTGGCTGACATTATATAATTACATTCGTTAATAGCATAATTAATTAAACTATTTAAAAAACTACAAGGAACTCCGCTATAGAAGCTAAAACCCAAATTTTTTAATTTTTGCCCAAATTCATAAGTATTTAGCATTATTTATTTCCTGGTATTAATTCCAAAATTTCTTTAATCGACATACAGTGTTTTTCGGCCTCGAGGCTTCTTTGATATTTTAAAATGGCTTTGGCTACATTCATCATAGCTGGATAAGCCGCTCTAAGCAGATGATTAGCATAAATTACTACATTTATTCCTAAATCCGCTAATTGGGTGCAAGTTAAACCATTAAAACTGGTAGGCACAACTACAAGCGGCGTATATTTATCGTTTTTTCGGAAAGTTTTTACAAATTCAATTACTTCGGCTGGATCTTTTTGTCTTGAGTGAATCATTATGCCATCAGCTCCCGCTTGTGTATAAGCTTCTGCCCGGTTTAGAGCGTCTTTAAGGCCTTTTTCTAAAATAAAGCTTTCAATGCGCGCAATCAGCATAAAATCTTTGGTAATTTGTGCTTTTTTACCAGTTTTTATTTTATAACAAAAGTTTGCAATACTATCTTGCTCTTGCACTGTTTCTAGGCCTAAAAGCGAATTTTTTTTCAGGCCAATTTTATCTTCAATGATTACAGCACTTACACCAAATCTTTCGAGTGTTTTTACCGTAAACTCAAAATGTTCAGGTCTGCCTCCAGTGTCTCCATCATAAATAAGCGGCTTGGTTGTTACTTCAAAAATTTCATTAATAGTATTCATTCGTGTGCTAGTATCAACGGCTTCAATATCCGGTTTGCCTTTGGCGGTTGAATCAGTAAGCGAACTGCTCCACATACCATCAAAGTGAGCATAAGTATTTTCTTGATTATTCAATTCGGCTTCAGCATTTTCGGCAATTAAAGCACTTAATGCATTATGCACTTCTAAAATTTTAACAATTGGTTTATAGCTAATTAATTTACGCAAGCGTCCCAAACGGGCATTATTGGTTATTCCCAAAGACATCATTTGGTCTTTAAGCTTAGAATCACTAATTTCGGAAGAATAAGGTATTTCAATCAATTCAGCATTCCATTCTTCTAAAGTTTCTAGTGTCTCTTGACGATATTTTCTTAAATAATTATATTTCCAGTCATCGCCATGCACCACAAAATCAGGTTTTATTTTTAGCAAATTATTTTTGTAGCTAGCCGTTTCTTGTGGAATTACTTCGCTAATATATTTAATTTCATCAAGTACTTCCTTTCTCTGGGCATAGTCTAAATAAGGAACACTATCAATTTCTCCGCAAGCTTTGCCCGTAAATAAACCAACTATTACTTTTCCATATTTAGCCGCCTCTTTCAAAACCCTTATGTGGCCAGCATGTAACAAATCAGCAATCATGCCTACATATACTATTTTCATATTTTACTTGTGCCCAATAAGGCCACAGAAGTAACCATTCAGGTAGTTACATAAGAACCAAAAAAGTATATGTATTAAGGATTGAGAGGAGATACAAATGCAAAAAAATTATGGATGAAACTTTAAAAAATAAAAATAATTTATTAAGGAATGAAGAAAACCTTACTGCCAAAAAAATTGCGCCTATTTTAGAACTAAAAGTTTAAGTTGAACTTAATAATAAATACTCTGATTGATCTAAGTATCCAAAACCCTCATGCACAACATTAAAATCGGTTTTTTGATTTTGTTCTTTATAGTTTTCAATTAGTTTTTTTAAAGA
>CANLTT010000138.1 GCA_947494115.1 Candidatus Caenarcanales bacterium | reverse complement strand
GCTCATTTAGCCGCTCCGTTCCACTCTCACTAGTTGGGGGTGGTGGATTGAAACTGATTTAGAAAATGGCGAGACTTACACGGCTGGAGGTTCCACTCTCACTAGTTGGGGGTGGTGGATTGAAACAGCCCATTGATGGCGGTCATAATATATATTATTTGTTCCACTCTCACTAGTTGGGGGTGGTGGATTGAAACGCTCTCTCAGTGAAGAAGAAGTCAAGTTACCAAGTTCCACTCTCACTAGTTGGGGGTGGTGGATTGAAACTTTTTTTTGGAATCATTTATTTGAGGTTCTTTGTTCCACTCTCACTAGTTGGGGGTGGTGGATTGAAACCTGAAACATAAACATACAATGCAAATTATCATCGTTCCACTCTCACTAGTTGGGGGTGGTGGATTGAAACTAAATGAAACAATCGCTTTAAATGATCCAATTGAGTTCCACTCTCACTAGTTGGGGGTGGTGGATTGAAACAAGTACGGGCAATGATGCCCAAGTGTGGAGTTTGTTCCACTCTCACTAGTTGGGGGTGGTGGATTGAAACACCACCCACAGAGATACAGCAACTAGTAAAAGGTTCCACTCTCACTAGTTGGGGGTGGTGGATTGAAACTTGTGCTCAATTAGTATTACTGGGTATAATCTAATCAAGAAAGAAAAAATATAAATTTAAGAGAAAGTGGATTGTGGAAATCAATACAACAGTTATTTTATTCACTACTCAAATAATCAGTTCGTTAGGTCTTTTTTGGGCTGTTACTAGCTCTTTTAATAATCGAATTAACGATGTTGAAAGTAAGTTAAATACCAAAATTGAGACTTTATCCAAAGAAATTAATGAAGTAAAGGTTGAACAAGCTAAGCAAGGCGGAGAAATTCACAGACTGGGAGATAAAATTGATTTTGTTTATAAACTTCTGCCTATGCCTAAATTAGCTATTCATAATCCACAAGAACCTTGCTAGTTGTTCTCAATCAACAGTTGGCAATTGCCAGCTTGAACTAGTTTTGGCGCAAGAGAAGTTTATAAAATAGGCAAAGTTTGTTTTGTTGTAGCTTTGGCGACATTGACATATTTACATTCATAGTCTTTGTCAGTAATTTGGCTTACATATGCGATTTCGCCTTCTAATTCTTTACAATCAAGATGAACAATTTTCTTTTTGCTTGGAATAACTATCATAGAGCTAAACATTGTTTCTTGGCCTTCTTCTTGCAAAAGCTGAGTGAGTAAAATTTTATCGTTTTGCAAACTTTCTATTCTAAAGGCTTCTTTAAAATTATCCTGATTAACCCACTGGCAATCTGTGCACTTGCCGCTAAAGTTCTTTTGATAAATTAAAATATTGTCTTTAAACACCTTTAGATTTGCTCTTTGGCCAAAAGGAGTGGTTTTAGCGGCTTCATCAAAAGGCCAAAGTTCAACTTTTAGGTTTTCTAATTCTTTGCTTTGTTTTTGCTCTGGCTGAAAATCGTTTTTGGGCATTTCTTTAATTTCGGGCAAAGCAAATTCTTCTTCTGTCTCTTTGCCAGCTTTTAAGCCTTTGCACTTGTAGTTTTTTTCGTTTAAATTAATTTCAAAATTACTAAAATCTTTGCATTCTAAAATCTTCACTTCGCCGCTATCTGGCTGAATCAGCAAATATTTTAAATTTTCTTTTTGTCCACTAAATTCTTTGAGTAAAACAAAATTATCTAAAACTTTTTCAATTGTAACCGAACGTGTTCCAGAGCTTGTTTCGCTTAAATCTGGGTTTATTAATTCAAATTCACGTGAAAAAATAATTTTACTTTGCTCATTATCAGCAATTGTCAAGCGATAAACTGGTTTATTTTCTTCAGGAAAAATCAAAAAAGTTTCAAGCCTGCGGTCTGGTGAGAATTTCTTTTCTTCGGCCTTTTCTTTTAATTCTTTAATTTCTTCTTTGGCTTGGTTTTTCGTAGTTTCTGACGATTCTTGCTGAGAAGAAGTTTGATTGCAAGCACTTAAAGAAAAAACTAAAAAACAAATAGAAAATAAATAAAATAATTTTGTTTTCATGATTTTAAGCAGATTTTCGCAAATTATAGATCTTAATGTTTTGACCTGAAAGTTAAATTACAAATACTAAAGCTTACATTTTCTTAACATAAAGCCGAAACCTATCTTGATATTTTTGAGGGATTTACTTATACTTTAGTTAATATCCTTTAATTCCGGAGTTAATCTCACATGCTAAAAAACAAAGTTCCAGCCGAATTAAAAGTCGAAGAATTAGAATCAATTATTGCCCCATTAAGCACTCTGGGCTATGCTTTTTACTATCCAATTGATTATAGTTCTTTCAATTATTATGGCTATGATTCTTCTTACTATTATGTAAATGGCTCATGGTATACGGCTAGCACGAGTAATGCAATTAGTGGAACTTCTTCCTCTGATTATATTTATGGCTCTGCATATACCGATAATATTAATGCTGGCATTGGCAATGATTATATAGAAGGCGGCAATGGCAATGATTATGTCTTAAGTGGTGCTGGTGATGATTATGTTTTTGGCGGAGCTGGCAATGACACAGTATTTGGCCAAGCAGGCAATGATTATATTTATGGCGAAGCTGGTAATGATGTAATTCATGGAAACCAAGGCGCAGATGTAATTTATGGTTATACTGGCAATGACACTATTTATGGTGGAACCGAAGATGATTTTGCTTTTGGTGAACAAGGAAATGACCGTCTTTATGGAGACCTTGGCAATGACTATTTAGAAGGTGGTACTGGCGCAGATAGATTAGAAGGCGGAGATGGAAATGATTGGCTTTTTGGCGGAAATTATTATTATGCCACTGGAGCTGATTCAGCTGACACGCTTTTAGGTGGTGCTGGTAGCGATGTAATTTATGGTCAAGAAGGTAATGACTATGCCCATGGCGGAATTGGCAATGACTATGTTTATGGTGGAACTGGAAATGACACTCTGGTAGGTGGAACTGGCAGTGATTATATTGAAGCTGGCTCTGGTAATGACAGGATAACCATTGAAGGCGGAGCTGGTTCTAGTGATATTGTTTATGGCCAAGATGGTAATGATGTAATTGCCGTTACTGGCACTAATGGTTATACCTATGTCTCGGGTGGAAACGGTTATGACACCATAAATGCTACCCAATTTAATAGCAGTAATTTAACTTATAATTCTTATTATGGAACCTTTAATAGCTCAACTGGAAGCACTATTCAGGTTGATAGTACTGTTGAAAAAGTTAATGTTTCAAACGGAGCATATGTGCGTAATAATTTAGGCGGTTTTAGTTTTCAGTCAAATTAAAAACCCAAATAAATAATTAAAAAAGCATTTCAGTTGTTTAAGAAGCAAGATGAAGTGCTTTTTTGTTAAGATTCAAAATATTGTTAAATTTAAAACCAATTATGACAACAAACAGGCCTCAAATTGGCACTAAAGCCCCTTCTTTTAAAACTATGGGAATAGGTGGCAAATACGGCAATGGCCAAGAAATTAGCCTAGAAAACCTTAAAGGAAAAATTGTAGTTTTATATTTTTATCCTAAAGACAATACACCCGGTTGCACAAAACAAGCCTGCGCTTTGCGTGATAATTGGTCAGAGGTAGAATCTAAAGCGGAAATTTTTGGCATTAGCCCAGATTCACCCGAAAGCCACCAAAAGTTTATTGATAAATTTGATTTGCCTTTTCCTCTTTTGAGTGATGTAAACAAAGAACTAGTGCAAGCTTTTGGTGTTTGGGTTGAAAAAAGTATGTATGGTAAAAAATATTTTGGAACCGAACGTAGCACCTTTATAATTGACCAAGACGGAAACATTAGAGATATTTTAGCCAAAGTAAAACCCGAAGAGCATTTAGACAAATTGCTTAAGTCGCTTTCGACCATGATTTAGCAAAAAGTTAAACCTAAGATTTTTTATTGGGGGTTTTTAAACTTCACTGATTGTTTCGCCGATTTAAGACTGTCTTCAATCTTTGGTGAGTCTGATTTGAAAATTATGTACTTTGTCCAAATGGAAAAATATTCTCGTGATCTAGGATCTAGCCGAAAAAGAAGATCTTCATACGATTTTTTTATACTAGGCAGTAATTTTTTTATAGAAACAGCTAAGAAGAAGTCTTCACCTAGCTGATCGGTTTCTGCGAGTCGCTTCATGTACAAATCAAGTTTTTTTGTATCCGAATCAATTTGCCTTTTTAATCTGCTTATTTCTATTTGTTTTTGTGCCAACCTAGATTGTTTAGCTTTTTTTTGCGCTTCTATATATTCACCTCGTATCTTACTAGCGTAGCTATAGCAAACCCGCATTAGAGAGATCCAGAATATGTGAATAAGAAAAATAAAATGACATATTCTGAAGATTTAAGGAAAAAAGTAATAGAGGCGTTTGAAGGA
>CANLTT010000137.1 GCA_947494115.1 Candidatus Caenarcanales bacterium | reverse complement strand
ATACATAGAGATTTTCTATAATCGGGAAAGAAAGCATTCAACCTTGAATTATCTGTCCCCTCTTCAATTCGAGGAGCTTTACAATATCTCTAAAAAGTTTGTCTCCTAAATCGGATCAACTTCAGTTTCCAAATAGCAGAATTAAAAGACAAAGTAACACCGAAAAGAGAAGACTATTGCGTTTTATCTCATCGAGCTTTTTATTAAAACATGGAAAACTTCTTTATGCGCTGAAAGAGTCGTTTAACCATATCTCAAAAATATAAACTTTTTCAAAGTGGCGGATCTGACGGGGCTCGAACCCGCAACCTTCGCCGTGACAGGGCGACGCTCTAACCAATTGAGCTACAGATCCAATGAGAAGAAAATATTATCATTAAAAAAAGCGTTTGGCAATTAGCGCATATAATATTTTTATTATGGTGCAATTTGAAGATTATTATCAAATTTTGGGTGTCTCTAGAAACGCTAGTGATGCCGAAATCAAGAAGGCCTATCGCAAGCTGGCTCGTGAATATCATCCAGACCGAAACCCTAACGATAAAGCGGCGGCTGAAACCAAATTTAAAAAAATAAATGAAGCATATGACATTTTGTCTAATTCGGATAAAAGAGCGCAATATGACCGTTTAGGGCGCATTCCACACGGTAGCGAATTTAAACCACCGCCAGATTTTGACTTGAATTTTGGTGGCAATGCGGGTAATTTTTCGGATATTTTTGATTTGCTTTTTAATACGGCTGGTACAACAGGGCAAAGACCGCCAGGCAGAATGAATATAAAAGGCGAAGATTTAAACTTTGCTTTGTCTTTATCTTTAGAAGAGGCTTTTTCTGGGGCAAATAAAAAAGTTAGTTTAGGCTCTATGGGCACACTTGAGGTCAAAATACCTGTTGGTGTTCATGAAGCCAGTAAGGTTCGTTTAGCTGGTCGGGGAAAACCTAATCCATATGGTGGCCCTGCGGGTGATTTACTTTTAAATATTCATCTTTTGCCCCACCCAGAGTTTGTTTTAAGTGGCGATAATATTGAAAGTAAATTGTTTTTAGGCATAACCGAAGCGGTTTTTGGTAGCTTAAAAAAAGTTAAAACGCTCAAAGGTGAAATTGATTTAAAAATCCCTGCTGGCATACAGAGCGGCCAAAAATTACGTTTAACTGGTCAAGGTTGGCCTAAAAAAGCGGGCGGACAAGGCGACCATTTGGTGCAAATTTTGGTTAAAATCCCGCAAAACCTGTCTGAAAGCGAAAGAAAACTTTTTGAAGAATTACAAGAACTTGAACAAAATAAACTCTAAAATTTAAGTTTTTTTATACAGGAGACATTTGTGCCATTTTGCTCAAATAATCTTGAGTTTTAGGAAAACCACTTTCGCCGCAAGTCGCCGAGACAAATTTTAGACTGCTTTCTACAGGCTTACGGGGATTGAACTCCAGTGCTACATCCGCTACATTGAGTACAGCCGCTGCCTCAGGACAAAATTGACCAATAACTTTTCGGTATGGTTTTGTTGCTTGGGCAATGAATTCACCACCTTTCCTCAAGGCTTCATGGCCTCTTTTATAGTGGTTCACTACATTTAATAATGTTTCTTTTATTGGCATTAGAATAATTAATAATAAGAATTACTTATGAGTATGATAACACTTTTTGCTTGAGTATTGCTAGGTTAATTTTGAAAATTTTTCTGATAAATACGTGTATAAAAGAAACAAGGTATATTTTTCCAACTCTGGGTTGCTTCGTTCTTAGGGGTCTCGTCGCCGACCCCTAAAACCCCGCTCATGTGGTGCAGCCCCCAAACGAAGGATTGACGGCTTGTTGCGATTCAGTCCATTATTGCTCATGAAAAGCCTGTTTGTTTTGTTATTTTAAAAACTGTCCATAGTGTTGGTCTATGTAGATAGTTTTTATAAAATTCCTGATATAACGAAAAAATTAAAATCACGAAAACTCATGGGGTTTGGGGGCTGGACAGCACCAAGAGCGGGGTTTTAGGGGCTGGCGGCAAAGCCCCTAAGAACGAAGCCCCTCAGATTCCTCAATTAATAAGGATTTTTCATCGAACTCAAGTTAATAACCCTTTCAAATTGAGCAAAACCCTGTTTCGGTTAAAGAGACTAATGTTTTTGGCCGAATAATTGCTTAACGGAGGAATTAAAAATGAAAAAATTAATTTTGGCTTTTAGCTTTGTAATATTCTTGGTTGGTTCTATTGCCCCTCAGGCTGAGGCTTGCCCTAAAAGATTTCGTTTGATAAAAGCGGTTGGCAGAGCAACCAAAACAGGTATTATTAAAGTTGTGGGTGGTTTATGCTCATTTAAAGACAAAATTAGCGCAGAATTGCAAAATTAATTAATCATCTTGCCTTGCCCAAGCGGGGGCGATACCGTTTAGTCTTTTTTGAATATATTTTTCGGCCGTGGTATAACTTCGCCTAAAGCGGGCATTGGGCAAAAGAGCTTTAAAGCTAACTTCGGTTAAATTTTCAACTAGAATTTCAACATTTAAATAATAACTATCCCAGCCCATTCCAGCACGGCTTTTCAAGTCCATATAACCCGAATTCACACTTACACGCATTCCAGCTACTGGGGCAGTTGGGCCTTGACTATTTGCTCTGTCGAGAGTGCCAATTAAATTGCGTTTGGCCAAAGTTATGGCAATTTTTTCTTGCGGTGGAATTGGATATTGCCGAGCCAAATTTAAAATCGCTGGTGGTGCTTGAATGACTTCGGCGGCTGTTGTATAGTTTAAGCGCAAAGACAAAAAATGCATAAAACCATGATAACTCTCATGTAGCCAGACTTTAAAAACAAGGTCAAAGTTTTGCTTTAAAAAATTTTCGGTAAAAGACATTGACCATTCGCTTGAATAAAATAAAGCGGCCGCATCAACACGATTATAAGTGGTTTTAGAGGCTGGCATGGGGAAAAAATCGGCAAATAAAATTTCATGAAAAGTCTTTAAAAGATTAAGTTTGTTTTGCGCATTAAAATAATTCCAATCAGTTTGAACTCTGAGAGCTTGATCACGAAATTCTTGAATGGTTTCTTGGTCAAAAATTTGCGCCACAAACTCTTTATAAACTTCAGGACGAGGCGGTTGCAGTTCCTCTGGAATAGGCTTGCCTTTTTGCAACATTTTTTATTATTTAATAATTAAGGGTTTTATAAAATTTAGGCTTTTTGTTGTTTTGAATGCCACCAGCCCAATAAAACCGAGGCCACAAAAATACTAGAATAAGCTCCAGCCAAAACACCCACAAACATAGCACCCGCAAATAAACGTGTAGTTTCACCGCCAAAGAAAAACAAAGCCGCCAAAGTTAAAAGCACCGTAAAAGAAGTACAAAGGCTTCTAAACCAAACTTGGCCAATGCTTTCATCAATAATTTGTACAAAATTACGCTTTTTAGATAAAAATTTAGTATTTTCACGGATACGGTCAAAAACCACAATTGTGTCGTGAATTGAAAAGCCCAAAACGGTCAGGCAAGCTGTTAAAAACAAGGTATTAACTTCGAGATTAATAAACAATCCTAAAGCCGCAAAAAGGCCAATAACAATAATTACGTCATGGCACAAAGCAATGATGGCGCAAATCGCAAAGTCTCTTCTAAAGCGATAAGTTACAAAGGTCAAAATACCAATTAAGGTAACAACTAAAGCAATTAAACCAGATTTAAGTAATTCAGGGCCAATTGTACCGCCCACTGTGTCTACTGACAAAATATTAAAATTACCAAAACTGTCTTTCAAAGAAGCGTCTAATTTTTCTCTTTCGTCCAAGGTAAGATTTTTGGTTCTTAAAATTAAATATTGTTCACCAGAAACCTGAGCCAAAGAGTCAGCTCCCAATTGGGTATTTATTTTGTCTAAAACTTTTTCTCTGATCACGCCGGGGTTAAGCTCTTTGTTTGGCTTGGCAAATTTATATTCAATTTTGGTTCCACCTACAAAATCAAGGCCTAAACGTACAGGAGAACCAAATTTAAGGCAAGATAAAATAATTGCAATTAAGCTAAGCAGAATTAAGCTCCCTGAAAGGGTCATCCAAATTGGGGCAGTTTCTATAATTTTAGGAGCATTAGAATTAGTATTTTTGCCGCTAACTGGGAGTTTTACTGGAGAGGGACTTAAATTCATATTTATTTAGGATAATTTGCTTGCTAAATTTATAGCATTAATTAAGGTCTTGCGGCGGGTATTTATCGAGTTAATCTTTTGGCACAGGGTCAATTTTGCAAAGCCACAATCAGCCCATTTGTATAAAAGCAAGACTATAGCAAACCCAGACTAAAAGGATCTATGTATAATTTTAAAAAAGTGTTCAAAATAACCTGACGGATCTAAATTAATAAGCTGCTTAAAAGCCTGATCAATAGCTTCTACCGTAGAATCTACTT
>CANLTT010000136.1 GCA_947494115.1 Candidatus Caenarcanales bacterium | reverse complement strand
AATTCTGGAGAAGAATTTAATCCAAATTACAAAAATTTTGCTTTTTTCTCTTGACTTTTATCACAATATCTGTCAAGGGAGCGGCGTAAGCCGAGGGTTTAATCCAGCTCAAGGACAGTTAGCAAAAGTTTTAAATAAATTTCGGTATTTTTAAAATTTCCAAAATACTTAATTTTCAATCTTGCATTCTTTTGATACACTCTTCTCAGTATGTCTTTAGGAGTGTATATGGGAAAAACAGTTGGAATTGATTTAGGTACGACAAATTCAGTAGTAGCAGTTATGGAAGCTGGACAGCCAGTTGTTATCGCAAATGCCGAAGGTCAGAGAACCACTCCTTCTGTTGTGCATTTTGGTGCTAATAATGAGCGTATTGTGGGTGGTATTGCTAAAAGGCAAGCCGTGCTCAAACCACAAAATACCGTCTCTAGCATTAAACGCTTTATTGGTCATGCCACCAGCGAAGTGCAAAATGAAATTTCTAATATGGCTTATAATGTGGTGCCTAAAGGCAATGAAGGCGTAGCCGTAGAAATTGAAGGCAAAAATTATACCCCGGAAGAAATTTCGGCCATGGTTTTGCGCAAACTAAAAGAAGATGCCGAGAAATTTTTAGGCGAAAAAGTAACTTCGGCCGTAATTACAGTGCCAGCTTATTTTAATGATTCACAAAGACAAGCCACCAAAAATGCTGGAACGATAGCTGGCCTCGAAGTTTTGCGTATTATAAATGAACCTACGGCGGCCGCTTTAGCATATGGCCTCGATAAAAAAGGCAAAGAAGAAACCATTTTAGTTTTCGACTTAGGCGGTGGAACCTTTGATGTCAGCATTTTGGAAGTTGGAGAAGGCGTTTTTGAAGTTAAATCTACTTCTGGCGATTCGCACTTGGGGGGGGATGATTTTGACCGTAAAGTTGTCGATTGGATGGTACAAGAATTTAAAGGTAGTAATGGAATTGACCTTAAAGCCGATAAACAAGCTTTACAACGTTTAACTGAAGCGGCCGAAAAAGCCAAAATCGAATTATCAACGCTTAGTGAAACCAATATTAGTTTGCCGTTTATTACTGCCGACCAAAGCGGACCAAAGCATTTAGAAATGAAATTAACCCGTTCTAAATTTGAAGAATTGGTGCATGAATTGCTCAATCGCATTAAAGGCCCAGTTCAGCAAGCTTTTAAAGATGCCGAGCTTAGCGCAAGCCAAATTGATGAAGTTGTTTTGGTGGGTGGTTCCAGTCGTATTCCCTCTGTGCAAAAATTGGTTAAAGAATTAACTGGCGGCAAAGAACCCAATCAAACAGTAAACCCAGATGAAGTTGTGGCGATTGGTGCGGCAATTCAGGCTGGTGTTTTAGCTGGCGAAGTAAAAGATGTAGTTTTGCTCGATGTAACGCCACTTTCTTTGGGAATTGAAACCAAAGGCGGAGTTTCTACCATTCTCATTGAGCGTAATACCACTATTCCAACCCGCAAGTCAGAGATTTTCTCTACAGCTGAAAGTAATCAAACCAGTGTCGAAATTCACGTTTTGCAAGGTGAAAGACCCATGGCAAGAGACAATAAAAGCTTAGGTAAATTTCAATTGTCTGGCATTCCGCCCGCACCTGCTGGTATTCCACAAGTTGAGGTGATTTTTGATATTGATGCAAACGGCATTTTAAGCGTTACAGCCAAAGAAAAATCAACTGGTAAAGAACAAAAAATTTCAATTACGGCTACCACTAATCTTGATAAATCCGAAATTGAAAATATGGTCAAAGAAGCCGAAGTTAATGCTCAGGAAGATGCCAAACGCAAATCTGAGATTGAAGAAAAAAACCAAATTGATTCTTTAACTTTTGCCGCTGACCGTTTGGTTTCTGAATTACCAGCTAATGCACCCGCCGACCTTAAAGCCAATGTTGAAGCCAAAGGCACTGAAACCCGTCAAGCAATCAAAGATAATGCTCCGATCGAAAAATTACGCACACTTAAAGGCGAATTAGAAAAAGAGCTTTATGCTTTGCAAGGCTGGCTACAAGCTAATCCTCAAGGTAATGGCGAAGCTAATAAAGCCGAAGAGGCGGGCACTAATAATGGCGGAGCCGCAGATGATGTAATTGATGCCGAATTTAAGCCAAGTAATTAAGTTGAAAGGCAAAAAAATTCCGTGTAAATCTTAAACTAGAAAAACCCCCTCCGCCCCCTTGACAGGGGGAACTTAAGGTTCACATTCTAGAATTTATGTTTTAATTGGCACATTTATTTAAGAAATCACGTGTGAATAAAAGGGTTAAAGCTTGATTTTATTATTTGAAAATATTGTAGAAAAACGCTTGAAAAAACCGCTAGTTCCCCCTGTCAAGGGGGCGGAGGGGGTTTGCAAGCATAATTCTTTAGCAAATAGTTCTTAAAGAGAGGTATTGTATAAAACCGTGGGGTGGTAACTGAAAAGAGTTTTGTTTAACAACCCTCTCTCTAGTCGCTTTAAGAGGGGGTTTTGCTTGGTAAATTGGGCAAAGTAAAAATGAAAAAAAGCATTTTATTGGTTAATTATGATAAACGCTGGGGTGGCGGCCAAGAATATTTAATTTGTTTAATAAATGGTTTGCTCAAAAATAATTTTCAGGTTGGACAATTAATTGCCCCAAATTCGGTTTCGGCCGAGCGTTTTGCCCAAACTTTTATAAATGAAAAAAATTATCAACCTCATATAGTTTTGCGGCGTAATTTTTTTGAATTAAAAAAAGTAATTTCCCAGTATCAAATTTTGCATATTCACCGTGAACATGACCTTTGGTTGAGCTTATTTGCAAATTGGCAAACCAAAAAAATTTTTTCAGAGCATATTAAACCAATCAAAAAAAGATGGCTTTTAAAGTTTTTTGATGAATTTATCTGTAATTCAGGTTATGTTCAAGCCGAATTTGAAAAAATTTATAAATATAAAAGCAAAATTATTTATCCTGCTATTAGCTTAGAACAAATTCAAAATAATACAAAAACTCAACTTGAAGGCAAGCCTAAAATATTTATGAGTGCGGCTTTTCATAAAAATCAAAGCGAATTGGTTGAAATTTTTGAATTAATACAAAAACAATTGCCCTTGGCAAGACTTTATTTTATCGGGCCAAGTGCTGAAACAAAGGCTCTGAATAGTTTAAAAGACTTTATTCAAAGCAAAAAACTTAATCATAAAATTACAATTTTGCCTTCGGTTCCACGAAATGAATATTTGTCTATTTTGAATCAAATTGATATTTTTGCCTATACTTACACGGAAGAGGCTTTTGGTTTGGCGGCCTTAGAAGCGGCTTTATTGAATAAAAATATTATTGCTTATAAAGCTGGCGGTTTAATTGATGTTTTAGAAAATTATCCAAAAGCCACTTTAATTGAGCCACAAAATAAAAAAGATTTTGCTTTAGCGATTGAAAAAATTCATCAAAAAACCGATCAAGCAATTGATATTTCAGCTTTAAAAAATAAGTTTTCATTAAATCAATTAATCGAAAAACATTTAAATTGTTATTTATAAACGCTTTATTTTAGGGTTAAACTCTCGTATATTCTTGGGCTTTAATTTCGGCAATTATTTGGTTTAAAAATTGTTTTTTTTCTTGCGGTGTTCTCAAGCTTAAATATTTCCTTCTATCTGGCGGTAAAAGCAATAAATGTACCCAACCAGCTTCGTGCGCAGACTGCAAAACTCCTATTGTTTCGTCTTTTTTGGGTGGGTTTCCGTCAATAATCCTAAAGCGTGATCCTTTGTAAAAACTCATTGGATCAAAGCTCATTAAATCATGAATAGAAACTGATGAATGTTGTATATTTCCATCTTGTTCGTAAAAACGAAGTTGGCCTATGTTAGGTAAAAGCCTTTGAATTTGTTCTGAAAATGTATTAGTGTCAGTATTACTGCTCATTAAATTAATAAATTCTTGATATGAAGAACCAGCTTCAAAAGCATAGACTGTTCTAGCATGCGCACTGATAACACCATTTCGGGGATAAGAGAAACTCCATGTTCCGACTTTTCCTTCTTTTAAGTTTTGCAAAACATAATATAAATTATCAAAGTCGAAAAGAGAGTCTGGTTCACCATTTCTGAGAATTCGTTCTTTTATAGCATACTCACCATATGGAATATTTAATTGATTTAAAATAATAGCTCCAGCCAAATTCATATTCATTCCATCTGGAGTGTTTCCATCTTGTCGCCAATGACTAGATATTTCTTTTTGAGTATCTGCAATTATGTTTCTAGCTTCTTGAAGGCTTAAATTTTTTGCACGTGAATCGCCAGAGGCTTCTAATATTCTTAAAGCATTTAGCATAGCTACCGTTTGACAATGATAACCATAGTTTCCGTTTTGAACAGAGGCTTTAGCTAAATTAATTTTTTCAGGTAAAGTATATTCGGCAAGTTGTTTTTTACTTGGAATTTGCAAATTATTATTATTTAAATTTGTTTCTCTCTTTAAATTTGTTTCTTGGCCAGTAGTTTTAATTTGTTTTGTTCTATAGCCTTCCCCGATTAAATAGAAGCTGAGATTGTTTTTTGAAAATGGCGAAAATAGGAGGAAAGATCCGAATCTATAATTTCAAGAAAAGCCCA
>CANLTT010000135.1 GCA_947494115.1 Candidatus Caenarcanales bacterium | reverse complement strand
ATCAGGCTTTTAAGCAGCTTATTAATTTAGATCCGTCAGGTTATTTTGAACACTTTTTTAAAATTATACATAGATCCTTTTAGTCTGGGTTTGCTATATTTTAGGCAAAAGTCAAGAAAAAATTAAACCAAACTCAAGCCAGTTTTTTATTTATCTTTTAATACTTGGATTGGCCAAAAACTGCAACCAAAGCGGGGCAATAAAAGTTGTCGCAATTACGGCCGTCAAAACTGCTGAATAAATATTTTGATCGAGTAAACCAATTTGGCTTCCAATAGCGGCCACCACCAAACCAACTTCTCCTCTAGGCATCATACCAACGCCAACCAACAAACGATTCATCTTGGTTTTAAAGGGTAAAAATAACCAACCCGAAACAATTTTACTGGCGCAAGCCACAACTATTAAAAGCAAGGGCAAATAGCTGGCAAAAATACTGCTTGGATTGATGGCTAAACCAACTTTAACAAAAAAGATAGGAGCTAAAATCGCTCTAATTGGGGCTATATAATCTTCGACCGATTTGATTTTGCCAAAAAGCTCTTTAATTTTAATCTGATCGAGTGTAATGCCAGCCGCAAAAGCCCCCACGATTGGAGCTAAACCCATTAAATGAGCCAAATAAGCAAACAAGAAACAAAAAGTTAAAACCCAAAGCAAAAAACTTAAAGGATCTTGGCGGCCAATACGGCTAATTACGGGAATAAAATCGCCCGTTATTTTGCGCCCAATCCACATAGCCGAACCCAAAAACAAAGCGGCCTTAAAGACAATTAAAGCAATTGTGGCCACCGAAAGAGACTCAGAGGCAGTTTGCACAAAACCAGAAATCACCGAAAGCAAAATTAAACCTAAAATATCATCTAGAACAGCGGCTCCAAGCACAATTTGAGCATTAAAGGTTTGCAATATTTTTAAATCGCTAAAAACCCGAGCGGTAACACCAATTGAAGTGGCCGCCAAAACCAAACCAATAAATAAGGTTAATTGAGCCGACCAACCAAAGCCAAAGAGTAAATTCAAAAGCCAAACCCCTCCAAAAGGCGCAACCACACCACCCAAAGCCACCAATAAAGCTTCTTTTCCGACCGAAGCAATTTTAGCCAATTCGGTTTCAAGGCCGACTTCAAACAATAATAAAATTATGCCTAATTCACCTAAGGCTTCTAGAACTTCTGAATCACGAATAAAAGCTATTTGTTGTTCTATCCATGAGCCTTGTGCGAGAAAAAGTGCAATTATGCCAAAAAGCAAACCAGTGCAAAGTTCACCTAAAACAGCGGGTAATTTAAATTTATCAAAAAGCAAATTTAAAGCTTTGGAAAATCCCCAAATAGCCGAAATGCCGATTAAGAGATTTGGAAAAACATCATTTACAGACATAAAATTGCTTTCTTTGAGAAAAACATATTTTAAACTTTTCTTAATAATATCAAAATTAATTTATAATAAAGCCTTGGCGATCGTAAAGATTGCAAGCAGATAAGAGCTTGATTTTTGCGCTATAATTGGCACAACTTTTGTCTTTAAAAATATGAAAATACCTCTTGAATGGCTTTCGGAATTTGTGGATTTAAATAATATTTTGCCCGAAACTTTGGCTGAAGAATTGAGCTTAAAAGCCTTTGAAGTAGAAGACTTAGAATATATTGGAGCGAGCTTAAAAGGACCTTTGGTGGCGGGTAAAATATTAGAAATCAGCAAACACCCAAATGCCGACAAGCTCCAAATCACCAAAACACAAATTGCCGAAAACCAAGAACCAAAACAAATTGTTTGCGGAGCCAGAAATATTGAGGTTGGCCAAATTGTACCAGTTGCTTTACCAAATGCCCAAGTTTTAAATCGCTCGACAGGTGAGGTTTTACAAATTAAAGAAAGTAAAATTCGAGATGTTTTTTCGCAAGGAATGCTTTGTTCGGCCTCAGAATTGGGCTTAGAAAGCGACACCGACGGTATTTTAGTTTTGCCCGAAAACACACTTCTTGGGACTGACTTAATTGAAGAGCTTAAGCTAAAACCGCAAATTGTTTTAAATGTGGCTTCTCGTTCTAATCGAGGAGATGGTTTATGTTTGCAAGGAATTGCCCGTGAAACCGCTCTTTGCGTGAATCGTAATTTAAAAATTGATTATTATAAACAAAATTTTGAACAGCAATTTACCGAATTAACGCAAGATTTGCCCGAAATAAAAATTAATAATCTTGAGTTTTGCCATCAAATCGGCTTTATACAAATTGAAAATATTACTATCGCGCAAAGCCCCGACTGGCTGAAAGAAAAACTAAAATTAGCGGGAATTTCGTCTATTAATAATATTGTAGACATTACAAATTATATTATGCTTGAAATCGGGCAACCAATGCACGCCTACGATTTAAACACTTTAAACCTACAAAATGGTCTTAGCGTACAATTAGCTTGCCAAGGCCAAACACTCGAAACGCTTGATAAGCAAATTTGCAAGCTAGGCTCTAAAAATCTGCTTATTAGCGATTGTGATAAACCTTTGTCTTTGGCTGGTGTGATGGGTGGCTTGGCTGGGAGCATACAAAATGATACTAAAAATATTCTTTTTGAGGCGGCTTGTTTTGTGCCAAGTTCAATTAGAGCTTCTAGTCGCAGTGCAGGCATTTCAACTGAATCGAGTCGCCGCTTTGAAAGAGGAACAGATTATAATCTAATTAAAATAGCCTTGCTTAAAGCTGTTCAAATGGTCAAGCAGTTAGCTGGTGGCGAAGTTAAAGCTTTTGGTTTAGCCCTAAATTCGTCTTTAAATGAGCAATTTGCCATAAATAAAACCATTAATTTAAATTTAAAAGACTTTGAAAAATTAATCTCGCTCTCAATTAGCCCTTCACAAGCTCAAAATTTGCTTGAACAACTTGGCTTTGCTGTGCAAATTATAGACAATAATCAAATCAGTGTCTCAGTGCCATCTTTTAGGCTAAATGATATTAAAAGACCAATTGATTTAATTGAAGAATTGGCTCGTTTTATGGGCTTAAACCAAATTCCTTTTAATGCTTTGCCCGGTGTTTCTAATCTTCTTAAAACAGACAAAAATTTATTCAATTTAAAAACTTCTCTCAGAGCACAAGGTTATTCTGAGACAATTTCAAGTAGTTTGGTTAAGCCTTCAGAAAACCAAGAAGAAAATACAATTAGCATGAAAAACCCGCTCTCTAAAGATTATGCCCAGCTACGCACCTCTTTGATTGACGGTTTGCTGTCAGCCGCTTCTATTAATACCAAGCGTCAGCAAAATCAAATCCGCTTATTTGAAGTTGGTAAGGCTTATTTTGCGATAAATCCTCAAGCAGAGAGCAATATAAAACAAACAAATACGCAAGAAATTTTAAATTTAGGTTTAATTCTCTCTTGTAAAGGCAAAACTGCCAATTGGCAAAATAATATACAAAACTCAGCTGACTTTTATGAATTAAAGGGCATTTTAGAAAATATAACTAATCATAAATTAAATTTTTTGCCAAACTCACCAGCTCAAGCTTTTGGGCGTTTTGATTATTTATTGCATCCTAATATTAAGGCTTATATTCAGCTTAATGGTAAATTTATTGGTTTTTTGGGCAAAATTCACCCTTTGCAAGCCGACAAGTTTAATATTTCTGAAAACACTTTTATTGCTCAGCTGGTTCTAGAAAGCCTTTTGAAGCCACGCAAATTTAAGCTCAAAGAATTAAATGATAATCCAGTTTTACAGCGTGATTTCACAATTGATATTCTTGAAAACGCTCAAATTAGCCACTCAGAGATTGAAAAGCTGGTCAAAGAAAATAAATTAAACCATTTGCAAGATATTTCGCTTTTAAGCCTTTATAAAGCCACAGACGGTAAAACTTCACTTTCTTATCGTTTATGTTTTCAGGCTGATGAGAATTTAAATAGCGAAATAATTAATAAACAAATCGAAAATCTCAAAAATTCTCTACAAAAGCAATTTCCTCTGGTTTCTTTCAGGGAATAGGTTTTAGTTATGTTCAGCCATTTTGGCTCTCTGTTGAGCAGTAGTCCCATCATAGAATGCGACAGATTTATTATTGGAAGTTTCGCTAGCTAAGCCTCGATTAAAGAGATTTCTCAGAGAATTGTCTACTATCGTCAAACCTCGAAAAAGATACTTCGAATAATTTGATAGTTTGGGTATGATTTTTCCTTCTGGATTACTTGGATCAAAGTCTACGGAAAATACATCATTATCTTTATAATATTTTTTTAATTCTGAGCGCATTTCATTAACTTCTTGATGTTTATTATGATATTCCGATTTTTCATTCTCTCCTTCCAGATAAGCAACACCATCAAAAGCATAAGTTGCGTGGGGAATGCGATCCTTATCTGTATCTGTTTTATTGTAAAATAAGTTAAATGCCATTAAAGCTTTTCCTTTTGCCTCAGGCTTCAATTTATTTGTTTTTAAGAACTCTGTGATTCCTCCATTCAGTTGTTTCAAAGTAGCGTGTCTTCCTAACAGTACAAGCCCAGCCAAAGTCGCAATACTATAGCAAACCCCCGCTAAAGAGATCTAGAATATGTGAATAATAAAAATAAAATGACATATTCTAAAGATTTAAGGAAAAAAGTAATAGAGGCATTTGAGGGAGGAATGTCTCAGGAAGAGGTA
>CANLTT010000134.1 GCA_947494115.1 Candidatus Caenarcanales bacterium | reverse complement strand
AGTTCAGAAATCAGTAAATGCGGCTATAGATTGGGCTTTTCTTGAAATTATAGATTCGGATTTTTCCTCCTATTTTCGCCATTTTCAAAAAACAATTTCAGCTTCTATTTAAACGGGGAGTGCTATAATTCAAAAACCAATTAAACAATTTATAGGCGAAAATCATCAAATGACAGGCGTAGAGCTTGAAGATGGTGAAATTATCAATTTAGAAACTGGTTTAATTTCGATGGGTTCAAAATATCATAATAATTATTTAAAAAACATTCAAAACCTCGATTGGAAAGGCGAAAACCTTAAAGTTAATGAAATTTGTCAAACTTCGCATCCACGCATTTTTGCAATTGGCGATTTAAAAGTCGGTGTCAATCAAGTTTCAATTGCGGTTGGAGACGGAGCCAATGCCGCCACAGCCATCTGGAAAGAATTCAGAAAAAAGCAATAGGCTTCTTGCAAATAAATTACAAAAAGGTGAAACACCTCATTAAGAGAGGACTTTTTTATAGAATTTCACCAAGTGTACTCCCCCCGCCCTCTTAACAGAGGGAGCTAGCGGTTTTCAGGAAAAACAACCCCCCCTCTCTGCTTGTGGAGAGGGGTTCGGGTGAGGCTGTATTATTTTGCAAGAGGTCTAATATTGAGTTTTTTATTTTATTGAGTTTTTTTTGTTTTTATGATAAGCTTCCTATTTCTAAGGGCAGTTAGCTCAGTGGTAGAGCTTCTCGTTTACACCGAGCGGGTCGGGGGTTCGAATCCCTCACTGCCCACCATTCTAAAGCCTTAAAAAATACAAATATGCAAACTAATTATTTAGAAGAAATAAAAAACGAAGTTGCCAATAATAAAGTTTTGCTTTACGCCAAAGGCAATAAAGAACAGCCCAGATGCGGTTTTTCGGCCACTACAATTCAAATTCTGAATTCTTATAATATTCCTTTTGTGGTTATAGATGTTTTGATTAATCCAGACAAAAAAGAAGCTTTAAAACAGTTTTCAGACTGGCCAACTGTTCCGCAACTTTATATTAATGGTAAATTTGTTGGTGGCTGTGATATTACACGTGAGCTTCATGAATCGGGCGAGCTAAAACAAATTTTAACAAAAGACTAAAAGCGTTTTTTATTTATTCACGGCTTTTGCTAATTCAAAATCAGCACCTAAATAATATTTGCGGGCAAGCTCGTTTTGGGCAATTTCTTCCGCTGAACCGCTCACTAAAACATTGCCATCTTGAATAATATAGGCTCTGTCGGTAATAGACAAAGTGGCTCTGGGGTTATGGTCGGTAAGCAAAATGCCAATATTTCTTCTTTTTAGCAAATCTCTTACTATAAGCTGTAATTCGGCAATTGCAATCGGATCAACTCCCGTAAAAGGTTCATCCAAAAGCAAATATTTAGGATCTTCGGCTAAAGCACGGGCAATTTCTACGCGCCGTCTTTCTCCACCAGAGAGGCTTATGGCACGACTATCTTTTAAGCGCAAAATGTCAAATTCAGTTAAAAGTTTTTCTAATCTTTGGTTTTGCTCTTTTATTGGGACTTTGCGAATTTGCCAAACCAAACGTAAATTTTCTTCAACAGTTAAACGCCTAAAAACCGAAGGCTCTTGCACCAAATAACTTATGCCTAATTTTGCCCTTTTATGAATTGGTTTATCGTTTACCAGCTCAGAATCGATTGAAACATTGCCGCTATTTGGCTTAACCAAACCAACCACCATATCAAAAGAAGTGGTTTTTCCAGCTCCATTTGGCCCAAGCAAGCCAACAACCTCACCAGGATTAACTTTAAAGCTTACGCCTTTAACAACGGTGCGGTTTCCATATGTTTTTTGAAGATTTTCGGCAATAAGCATAATAAAAAATAAAGCCAAAAACTTTTTTAGTCTTGGCTTAAATAAGTATATAAAAAGTTTAGCTTAAGCAGGAATTTTTTGAATACCTTCAACTTGTTCATCTAAAATAGCACCTTCAATTGGACAAGCCGCTAAGCAAGCTCCGCAATCAATGCAAATATCCCATTTGATGTAGGCAAAAGCGGTTCCCTTGGTATTTTTTTCAGAATCAACAAATTCAATGCACTCAACTGGACAAACGGGGATACAGTCAGCTATTCCCTCACAAATATCAGCGTGAATTGTATATGGCATTATTAATAAAACTCCTTGTTTACTATAATTTTTTTTAGCAGTTTTTAAAAGCAATTGCTTAGGATTGAGAACAATTCGCAATAAGAAGTGAAAATTTAACCAAAAAGCTGAACACCTTCTAACAAAATTTGAATGATTTTTTCACGCAAAAGCGGAATTATAAACATAATTATCAATAAACCCGCCAAGGGCTTAAGCGTAAAACTCAAATCAGAAGGCCGAATTTTAGGGGCGGCTCGTGAAATTACGCTTAAAACAATATCCATAAAAATTAAAACAACCAATACTGGCGAAGCCCCAATTATGCCGATAATTAAAACCTGACCAGTTAAATGTACAACTTGGTCTAAAGTAAAACCTAAATTGCCAAAGGCCAAAGAAGTAAGTGGAAATAATTTAAAACTTTTAATCAGAGCAATTATGGTTAGCTCAAAACCACCAACATTCAAAAATAAAACTGTGGCAAAGTTTCTAAAAAATTGGCTTAAAATTGGCGTTGGCTCTCGGGTTACAGGGTCAAGCAAAGAAGCAGAACTTATACCAAGCTCATTGTCCATAATTTCGCCCGCCGTATAAGCAATATCTAAAACTAAACGCACTAAAAAACCAATTAAAATGCCCACCAATAAATTAATTGCCAAATTTAAAAAATAATTATATTGATGATAATCTTTGGGAGCGGCTTTAATGAGCGGGCTTATAATAAGACTAAGAATAAAAGCAAAACCTAGGCGCACCAAAACTGGAATTCTGCTCTCTGAAACAACAGGTCCAATTTGCATAAAACCAAGCACTCTGGCCAAAACCAATATAAAAGAGCTAAGCCAAGAATTAAGCAAAAAATCTAAGCCTTCGGGATTCATTAACTGTCAATGGCTTCTTGGTATTTTGAGCGTTTGCACTCAGCGGCTACTAAAATTTCATAATCAAAAATTTGCTCTAAAATTGCTAAACCTTCATTCAAAACCTCATCTGGAATATTTAAAGCTGGCATTAAACGCAGAGTTTGTCCATGAGCGCCGCAAGAAAGAGCAATTAAACCTTTTATTTGGGCACGGGCTAAAATCGCTTTTACGCTTAAATCAGGGGTTTTTGGTTCAATTCCAATCATAAAACCTTGACCTCTAATATCTAAATAATTTTCAAAGCGGCCTTTTAGACGGTCTTTGATTCTTTGCCCAGTATAAGCTACTCTCTCGACAAGGGCTTCTTGCTCAATTACTTTAATAGTTGCCAAAGCCGAGGCACAAGCAATGGGGTTTCCACCAAAAGTGCTTCCATGCGAGCCAGCATTCAAATGTTTCATCAATTCAGGGCTAGCCGCAAAACCACCCAATGGCATTCCCGAGGCTATTCCTTTGGCAAAAGTTAAAATGTCTGGAACAATATCATAATGTTCAAAAGCAAACCATTTGCCAGTGCGGCCAATACCCGATTGAATTTCATCGATAACTAATAAAATTTCCCAGCGGTCGCATAATTGGCGCAGTTTGGGTAAAAAGTCGGCGGGCGGCACAATATAACCACCTTCACCAAGTAAGCTTTCTACAAAAATACCAGCAACAGAACTTGGCGGACAAGCCGTTTCAAAGAGCTTTTCAAATTGTTCTAAAACTTCATCAGTGCTAATTTTATGCGGATAATCAATAAAAAAGGTTTGGGGCAATAAAGGAAAATAATCGGCACGGTAACTAGCTTTAGAAGAAGTAATTGACAAAGCACCAAAAGTTCTTCCATGAAAACCACCATTAAAAGCGATAAAATTAGGACGATTTGGTTTGGCTTTGCGTGCCAGCTTCATTGCTCCTTCAATCGCTTCGGTTCCAGAATTACAGAAAAAAATATTGCTTAAAGGTTTGGGCAAAATACTCATAAGTTTTTCGGCTAAATCGATTTTGACTTTAGGCCACAAAAAATTTAAAGAACTAATTAATTTTTGAGTTTGCTCAGTTATAGCTGAAACTACTCTAGGGTGGCAATGACCAACAGGTGCAATCGCAATCCCAGAGGCAAAATCGATATAACGGCGACCTTCAATATCATACAAATAAGAACCTTCGCCTTTGTCAATCACCAACTCATGCGCAGAACTCGGCGGAAAGAATTCGACAGTCTTTAAAAGATAACCTTCTTTCAAGCTCATTCTTTTTAATTTAATTTCACTCGATCATTCATTATAAGCTTAATTTTTGAGACTAATCTGTATTCAATCAAAAAATGTTATATTAAAAACAAGACTTTTAATTTGTTCTTAATAATTATTTTTAGTATTTTATAAATGCCTTCTAATATAATAATCCCAGATTTGTCTTTAGGTTTGCCTTCTAATGTTGCAGTACAAGGCTCATCTGGTTCTTTGGCGGGCAAAAATACTAATAATAATTTATTACAATTATAGCGTTCCCCATAAACAAAGCAGTACAATACAGGAATGGCATATTCAATGGATTTAAGAAAGAGGGTAATTCAAGCTCTTGAAGAGGGAATGACCCAAAATGAAGTTAGTGAAAGATTTGAGGT
>CANLTT010000133.1 GCA_947494115.1 Candidatus Caenarcanales bacterium | reverse complement strand
TGTAAATTAATCGAAAATATATAATAAAACAAAATAATTACTAATAGGTTTTCTTTACTCTCAAAAGGTTTCAATTAGAGCCACAACCAAACTAGCAATTCCTTCTTCTCTGCCCAGAGAACCCATTTGTTCGGCAGTTTTGGCTTTTAAATTAATTTGTTTTTCGTCAATTTGCAGAGCCAAAGCCAAAGAAGCAATAATATTTTTTTTATAAATACTGATTTTGGGCTTTTCACAAATCAAAATACAATCGAGATTTACAATTTTGTAATTTTCTTTTTGCAATATTTTATGCACTTCTTGCAAGAGTAAAAGCGAGCTTATGTTTTTATAAGCCATATCCTCAGCGGGAAACAATTCTCCGATATCGGGCAAAGCAGACGCTCCAAGCAAAGCATCAATAATGGCATGAGTCAAAACATCAGCATCAGAATGACCCATTAAGCCTTTTTCAAATTCAATTTGTACTCCACCTAAAATTAATTTATAGCCAAATTCCAGTCTGTGAGAGTCAAAACCATTACCAATTCTAAACATAAATTATTTTTTCAAAGAAACACTCAAAGGCAATTCAGACAAATAAGCCTTATCTAGAGGATCAATTAAAGCAAGAGTATAATCTTTAGGGCTGGCTTTGGCTTCTACAGGGTACATTAAAGTAATAATTCCTTGCTCACCTTGCGGAAAACCATGTAAAAGTTCAGTTCCAGAGCGGCGCAAATCAGCCATAACTGGATTACTACCATCTTTAGGAATAAGCAATAAATCACAAGGATAAATAGAGGCCGAAGTTTGATTTTGTAATTTGATTTTTACTTTCAATATATTTTCAAATTCTTCCGAATCGGCAATATTAGCTTCGAGCAATTCCATTTTTAAACCAATTAAATCGTTCTTAATCGGCTGATTAGCTAAAGCAACCTCGGCCAAAGTGTCTTCGTCAAGACTGAAATTATTTTGGAATTTAATTGTGCTTTTGGTTCCTGGTAAAAAGGTTTTGCTTTCGCCTTTGCGCCTTACAGAGCCAATTATGCCTAAAGAAGCCCCAATGCCCGCACTAACTGCCAGACTTAAGCCTTGCGTAGAAAAAGCCGCAATCGGAGACCATTTTAAAGAATTATAAGTTCCCCACAAAGCCCCCAAAGTAACTAATTTAGCATCATAGAGAGCCAGTTTAGCCGCTTCTTTACCTTTGAAAGTTTCGGTTGTAAGTTCGGCTTTAATCGGGAATTCTTTGCCAGTTTTAGTTTTTAGCTTAGTAAAAGAAACCTTCACAAAACCAGCTCTTCCAGCCTTGCGACTAGGTTTAACTTCAATAACTTCACCAATTATTCTGCTACCTTTTAAAGCTTGCAAACCTTCGCCATTTGAGCCATTTCCTTTAACCAAAATTCTAGCTTCCACCAAATCGCCAACGGTGCTTAAATCAGAAGAAAGTAGCGAAGTAATAGAAACCGAAATTTTGCCTTCTTTATTTATTAAACGAGTGGCCGAACCTTTTAAGACTGGAATTACCTGAGAATCGGCGGTTTGATTTTCTTGTTTTATAAATTCATCTAAAGGGTTTTCCACTGTTTCAGCTAAAGCCATAAAAGAGCTATTTAATAAAAGAATAAAACCAAGCAAAAATATTTTTTTATTAAAGAAGTTTTGTACTGACATAAATTTATTAAGTTAATTTAATTGCTTAATTCTAGCATTCCACCCTTAAAGAATTTTGTAAAATCCCTGCGCAAAAAAATTTTAAGAATAAATTGGTTTAATCTTTTCTAAAAGAATTACAAACTTAGATATTGATGGCATGAATAAGATTTTTATGGGTTTGGATATTGGCCGCAAAAAAGTTGGCATTGCTTTATCAGATAGAACCTTGACGGTTGCTCGACATTATAAAACTGTCTTTTTTGCCGATTTAAAGCCCGAAATAAAAAAACATTTGCCGAATCTAAAAGGCCTCGTAATTGGCTTGCCGCTTAGAATGGATGGGAGCATTGGATCGGCCGCCGAAGAAGTTAAACAAATAGGACAAGAATTAAGTATTGCATTGGCTCTTGAAGTTTTTTTTCATGATGAAAGATTAACCAGTTGGGAAGCGAGAGAACGGCTTAAAGAAATGGAATATAGTTCAGCGCAAATAAAAGAACTTGAACATCAGGTTTCGGCGCAGTTTATTTTGCAGTCTTTTTTGAATGACTCTTTACAAAATAAAAATTGTTAAGCATTAAATTTAGGAAAGAATTTTGCAAAACCCCTTTTCAAAAGGCTTAACTTAGCTGAAAATTAATTAAATATGAAAATCGTAATAAAAATAGGAACTTCATCAATCAAAGGACAAGCCGAAAGTAGCGCAAATGAAGAGCTAATTGAGCAAGTTGTCGAAATAGTTTATCAGCTTAAACAAATTGGTCATCAGGTTGTAATTGTAAGTTCAGGGGCTGTTGGCCTAGGTTGTGGCCGTTTAGGCTGGACAGAAAAACCCAAAACTATTACCGCAAAACAGGCCGCCGCCGCCGTGGGGCAAATTTTATTGGCGCGTGTTTATGAAGAATTTTTTCAGAAATATAATCAAACCATTGGACAAGTGCTTTTAACCCGCATTGGAATGCAAAACAAAGAAGGATATTTAAATGCACGCCTTACTCTGCGAGAACTATTGCTTTTGGGCGTTGTACCAATTATAAATGAAAACGATGTTGTGGCCGATGATGAGATTAAATTCAGTGATAATGATTATTTGTCTGCCGTGGTTTCGGAATTAATTGTAGCGGAACATTTATTTATTTTAACCGATACAGAGGGCTTATTCACCGAAGACCCACGACAGAACCCAAATGCAAAATTAATTTCGGTAGTGGAAGAAATCAATTCCGAAATAGAAGGCCAAGCTGGTTCTAATGGCTCTCAATGGGGAACTGGCGGCATGAGCAGTAAAATACAAGCCGCAAAAATGGCCACTTCTTTTGGAACAACCGTGCATATTCTTTCTAGCCAAGCACCTTCTAAGATAATTGAGATTTTGCAAGGCCAAAAACATGGCACAACCTTTTTGCCTCGTAGTACACCAATTAATGCTCGCAAAGCTTGGATTGCCTGCGGAGCTTCACCCAAGGGTAAATTGATTATAGACAATGGAGCTTTGGCCGCTATCAGTAAAGGCAAAAGTTTATTACCAGTTGGCATTAAAAAAATAATTGGCAAATTTGGCCGTGGAGTTGTGCTTGAAATTTATTTTGAAGAAGAACAAAACCAACAGCCACGCATTGTCGCCAAAGGCATAACCAAATATTCAAGCGATGATTTGCGCAAAATTAAAGGTTTGCCTTGCGAAGAAATTGACAATATTTTAGGTTATTCTTACGGTAATAGTGCCATTCACCGAGACGATTTAGCCGTTATTGCCAATTAATTTTTGTTTACCTAATATGTTATATCGGTGTCGCCATTTTGATAATTTGCTAATTGAGTTTGATATTCCTCATATGTTAGCCTCTTGCCTTCTGGAACTCCTACACGCTTACCAGTAGTTTGATCAATATCGTAACTATAATCGCTTGCATGAAAATAATAGCCAGCCTTTGGATCTGCATAACTACTGTCCTTTTGATCCAAGCTATTGGGATCATTAGGTAAAAAGCCAAATTCACTACTATTATCAACTGGTAAGTAATAATGAAATTCATCATCATTAGGGTTATGTGGATCTTTGTAGTCTATGCAAGGTACCATGCAAACTGGTGGTGTTGTTGGTTGAGGTGGTATGCTCGTTGGTGGTGGTACTGATGGTTGAGGTGTTGGTGGTACTGATGGTTGAGGTGTTGGTGGTACTGATGGTTGGGGTGTTGGTGGTACTGATGGTTGAGGTGTTGGTGGTGGTGGTAGACCTGTTGTTGGTGGCACACTTGGCGGACAATCAGTTGGGAATATAAACGTCGGAGAACTCGGTGGGGCGTTCATGACCATGGCCTGATTAATTAATTGGCCACCTATATTAAACATGCCATTCTCTCCAAAACCCTGAAAAGAAGCCGTATTATTATTTCCTTGATTGAAACTTACACTATCTCCATCTTTCGGATTCATGGCCATACCTTGATTAATTTCTTGGCCACCTGCATTGAGCAGTAATTTTTTATTTTCGCTATTGACTTGAGTACTTTTGTTTCCAAAATTGAAAACGTTTCCGCCGCCTTGATTGAAGCTTATTGCCATAGTTGTTCCTTTTGATAAAGCTTGTTTATTAGCTATTTACCTTCGGACAAACTAAAAAAATGCGGGTTTTCCTTATTTGTGTGTTTTTATAGAGTAATCCCTCAACTTTTGTTGGGTGTTTTATTCTGAAGAAAAGCGATTATAAATTTTTTAGTTTTTGTAAAAATTCTTCGCTACGCTCTTCACAAACGGCTAGTCCAAATTCAAAATAAAACTTTTTAAAACCATGCGGCAAATTATAACTAAGCAAACCTTGATTGCCCATATTAAGCATTTGCTGAAAACTCAAGTCTTGTTTTGTGCCTAAATTGGTGCAAGTTTGTTTGGGCTTTAAAGCATATTCGAGTAAAAACTGATACAAAGCTGTAAGCAAATTACTTTGATATTTACCCGAAAAGCAATACCTTGATTAATTTCTTGGCCACCTGCATTGAGCAGTAATTTTTTATTTTCGCTATTGACTTGAGTACTTTTGTTTCCAAAATTGAAAACGTTTCCGCCGCCTTGATTGAAGCTTATTGCCATAG
>CANLTT010000132.1 GCA_947494115.1 Candidatus Caenarcanales bacterium | reverse complement strand
ACTCAAAGAGAAATTTGGCGAGCTTGATCCCAGTCAATTAATCGGACAACCATCTTCCATTTATTTGTGTTTTGTGTATAAACCTCAGGGTCAAAAGAAAAATTCTCTGGATCATATTCTATTGTATTGATTGTTTCACCTAATTCAAATCTTTTTTTAAGGCAGTCTTTGTCTATGAATTCAACTGTGAAATTTCCATCATGTATATGTCCATGTTTAACCTGAATAGAATCAAGAGTTCTTATTATTTCTTGAGTTCTTGCATCTGCTAATTTAACCAATTCTGACAAACTCTTACCATAACGTTTATTTAAATCAAATAAATTAATACCACAATATCGAGAATGAACGGCTATTTTCCGATCAGTACTCTCTTCAGTCCAAAGTATTGGGGCAACTGGAATATCTCCTTTATTGTGTATATTTTTCCAAACTTGAAAACTAGTTTTGGGTATTGTATTTGTAATTATAGTTCCAAAATTTGGAAAATGACTTAAGCTTAATTCACTATCAGTTTTTTCAAATTCAAGTCTAGAAGGAGATTCCAAGAACATAATCAATGGATTTTTACAATTAAAAAACATTTTTTTCTGTTCGTCTGGAAATCCAGAAATATGCTTAAGAAAAGCTGAAATCAGTTCTTTCTTTGAACCGAGGGTTTGCAAATCAAGAGATGGATTATTGAAAATTACACTTATAAAAGCATCCAAAACCCCCTCATTGCAGTTTTCATAGTTTTCTTTTATTAGTTCCAGAAACAATTGTGGGTCTTTTCGTTTTTGTTTACTGAGTAAAAGCTTGTACTCAGGATGTTTCATTTGGACTGGATTTTGTTTTAATAGTTCAAAAATTCTATCATCAACAAAGAAAATAGTATCTTGCATTTGTGTATAGATCCCAAGAATTCGAGGAAATGATTCTAATTTATCTGGATTCTTCTCTATAAATTCAAACACCTTTGTTTTCAAATCTAAATTAGTCTTAATGTAAATTTTGAGTATATTCTCACAAGATGGAATTTGATTAGGATTTGCTTTTAATAATTCCCAGACTTCATATTGTATATGATTTTCATCTTTACACCAATGATTAAGTATTTCTTGAAACAAATGTAAATCTTTAGGATTTTGCTTTAATAATTGAAAAATTTTTGTTTTAAATACATCTCCGATCTCGGTTCTTAGGATAGATTCAAATTGATAACATTGGGGAGGCACTGATAGATTTTTCAAATAATTGGTCAATTTTGTAATCACGGGTTGCATTTCATCTGGATATTTTTTTATTAAATTCTGAATGTCTTTTTCTATGTACGGACAATGAACATGAATGAGCTTCTGCAATGTATTCAAGCTTTCTTCTTTTTTGATTCTCGAAACCTTGTAAGGTTGTTTGGCTTTAATTTGCTGACTAGCTTTTTGAAAATTTTCGCTAAATTTTGGTGCTAATAGCTCTTGAGTGAATGGAGCTAATATCTTTGAAGATACTTTTAATGCTTCCAGATTAATTAAATTTACTTTTTTGTTTTTGGGTGTTAAATATGATTTTTGACTTAAAGCTTGGATTCCTGTATTTAGACCGATTGTATTCATTTTAGATTTGTATAATGAAAAGATTATAAAAAGACAAATAAATCTTAATTCAAATTATACACAAAACTAGTAAATACTACAATGCTTATTAAACTTTAGAAATAAAAGACTGGGATAAATTAAAGAAAATCTAAATGGCTTACACAACCACTCAGAGAGCGCAGAGCTTATACAACATAAAAAGTCATATTCTTGCTATTGGTTCATGATGCAAATATTATGAATTATTTTAGGCAAATGCGGCTTTATTTCTTGCATAAATTATATAAAATGGAAAGAAACTAAAAAATAATGAATAAAAATACTTTTGTTTTAGATTTTGAAAAGCCTTTATTTGCGCTTTTAAATGAGATTAATAAGCTCGAAGAGGCAACTGATAAGCAAAAATGTGCCGATTTAATTGAAGGCCTAAAAAAACAATTTTACGATTTGCGTGAAAGAATTTATTCTAATTTAACCGCTCATCAAAGGCTACAAATAGCTCGGCATCCCGAAAGACCTTATACTTTAGATTTCATAAAAGGGCTTGGTGAAAACTGGATTGAACTGCATGGCAACCGTACAGGAGCGGATGATGAAGCTATTGTTGGTGGTTTACTTGAATTAGAGCCAAATTTAACGGTTGTAATTGTTGGAACCGAAAAAGGCCACAATATCAAAGAAAAACAAAGACGAAATTTTGGAATGCCTCAACCATCGGGTTATCAAAAGGCTTTACGTTTATTTAAGCATGCCGAAACTTTTGAAATGCCAATTATTACCCTCATAGACACACCTGGGGCTTATCCTGGGCTTGAAGCTGAGGCTAATGGTCAATCTTGGGCAATTGCCAAAAACATTCAAGAAATGGCCAATTTAACCGTACCAGTTATTGCAGTTATTACAGGTGAAGGCGGCTCTGGTGGGGCTTTAGCTTTGGGGGTTGCCAATAAGGTTTTAATGTTTGAAAATTCGGTTTATTCGGTAATTTCGCCTGAAGGTTGTGCGGCTATTTTGTGGAGAACCAGAGACAAAGCGGCTTCAGCGGCCAATGCTTTAAAAATAACCGCTAAAGAATTATTAGAAATTGGCTTAATTGACGAAATTATCCCAGAATCAGCTGGCGGCGCACACGCAGACTATTTGCAAACAACGGCCAATTTAAAAACGGCTTTGCAAAAACATCTGGGTATATTAAAAACCAAGTCAAAAGAAGAACTTAGAGCAGAACGTATATTGAAATTTCGCAATTATGGAATCTTCACACAATAAAAATTATTTTCCTTTTATTTTTTATATTTTGGCGGCTATGGGCTTGGCAGTAGCGCATTTATATTTTGGTTTTAAAATACCTTTGCGGCAATATGAATTAATTGGAGTAATTGTTTTTGATTTATGGCTTTTGGCCACGGCTCTGATTGACATGAAAACTTTATATATTCCATTGTGGATAACTGCGCCTGTAATTATTGGGCTTTTGGCTTGGCGCTTAATTGACCCAAATTATTATCATGAGCCTTTAATTGGTTTTGGCTTAAATCCAGCTTTGGTGGCCAGCGGCATTAGTTTTGGTTTTTTGGTTAGCGATATGATTACGCATTTTGGCAATTGGTTTGTAAAATATCCGCAATCTTGGCAAGGTTTAATTGCGGTTTGGATGAGCATTGTTTTGATTCTTGTAAATTTGTTTTTGCCAGTTTATCCTCTTTGGTTGATGTTTTTGATGGTTTGTATTTTGCGCTGGCTTATTCATTGGGCTTATAGCAAAAACCAAAGTTTTCAAAAGGTTTTCAATTGGCTTGTCGAAAAACCTTGGCTGGCATATAGTTTGATTTTGGGGCTTTTAATTTTGGCCGCCTTTTATACAATGCAAAAAACCGAAAAAATGAACTTAATAATCTGGTCGGTTTGCCTGAGTTTTTTATTGGAAGAAATATTTTTGCCTATTTTTTATAAACTTTTCAAAATCAAAACCGAAGAAGACCAAAATCCTTCTGTGCTTGGCGGTGGAGATGCAATGCTAGCGGCAACTTTGGGTGCTTATTGGGGACCTTTGGTAACAGTATATGCGCTTGAAATGGCTTTTTTATTAGCTTTTTTGCTGATTGGAAGCGGAAAGTTGATAAACTGGCTACAAAAAAAACTAAAGAACAATACTACAAATATTTTGCAAGAAATGGCTTTTGCACCTTTTATAGCCATTTCTGCGCAAATTATTATGCTGGCCGAAATTTTGGTTAAGCTTTAGTTTTTATTTTTTAGTGATTTTGTCAGTTTCTTGAAACGGTCTTGAGCCATTTAAAATTGATTTTAAAGATTCTAGTCTGGAGCATATTCTTTCTGGCTTTAGAACGGCTTTAAACTATATATTCTAAAATGACCAGCAAATTTTTAATTCTACCTAGTCTTGGCTTGGGGTAGACAGATAAATCACACAGAACTAATCAAAGATATAAAAAGCTATATAATTTTATTTATTTTCACCTTGAATTTTATATCTTTAGTATATTCGTCATAAGAACAAAATTTATTATCGTTACAGTCTATTCCACCTTCGTATCGACAACAGCCGGTTTCATTTTGGTCAGCACAACCTCCTCTTAAATCACAAGAAGAAAAGTAAATTAAAAAATCATCTGACTTAGAATTTTCACAATCAAAAGCTAAAATACTTTTGTCCGTAGTACCAGTTTTATTCAGTCTACTAAAGCCTGATGGCCAAATAGTAATATTTTTTAATTCTTTGTGTATATTATCTAGGCTTACTACTGTGATTGGTTCTATATTGCGTATCGTAACAACATTCTGTCCCCATATGTCTTTTAAACTTGTGAATTTAAACTCTGTATAGCAGTATCCAGCTAGAAAAGTTTTATTATGGTTAATAGTTTCATTTCTCAAAAAATCACTAGAATGAATAAATTTATTATTATTTTTAAGATAACCTTTATTGATGATTTGAAGGGAGATTGGACCAGCATTCACAATATCTTTTTCATCAAAAATTTCTTTACTTTTATTATTTTGATTTTTCATTGTATTGTAATAATTATGTACTTGTGCAGAATAATAGTCTTTAATTGTTTTACGTGATTCTGGTGATATAACACTAGAAACCAGTAATTGTGGAATAAAGAATATTGGTGTGAAAACGAAAATTAAACAAACGAATAATAATACTTGTCTAAGTTTTCCAAATTTTTTTGCATATACTAAGCAGAAGAAAAAACTACCCCAAAAGTAAAAGAAACTTACAATGAATATAACAAAATTATTATCTGAAATTAAGGGTATTAAA
>CANLTT010000131.1 GCA_947494115.1 Candidatus Caenarcanales bacterium | reverse complement strand
GTAGATTCTACGGTAGAAGCTATTGATCAGGCTTTTAAGCAGCTTATTAATTTAGATCCGTCAGGTTATTTTGAACACTTTTTTAAAATTATACATAGATCCTTTTAGTCTGGGTTTGCTATAGATGCCCGAAGGTTTTTTTATTTTGCCTCAAGAAAAACTGTTTAATATCTTGCTATTATTCAGGAAAGTATTTGAAATTAAAAAAAGTGAGCGATAAAAAAAGAATTTTAGTTTTGGCGGGTGATGGCATTGGCCCTGAAATTACCAAAGAAGCTTTAAAAGTTTTAGAAGCAGTTAGCCAAAAAAGCAAAATAAGTTTTGAGATTAGTGAAGGTTTGCTGGGAGGAATTGCAATTGATAAAACCGCAGATCCTCTGCCACCAGAGACAATTGCCAAATTAGACAAAGTCGATGCTGTTTTATTAGCGGCCATTGGTGGTCCTAAATGGGAAAATTTGCCGCAAGATCAAAAACCCGAAAAAGGTTTATTGCGCCTACGTAAAGAATTAGAGGCTTTTGCCAATTTGCGCCCAGCTAAAGTTTTTAATTGCCTAGCTGACTCTTCTACTTTAAAGCGAGAAGTGATTGAAGGTATTGATTTATTGGTTGTTCGTGAACTTACTGGCGGTATTTATTTTGGTTCACCCAGAGGGAAAATTGCCGACAAAACATATGTAAATACAGATGTCTACAGCGAAGCCGAAATTAAAAGAATAATTGTCTGCGCTTGTGAGCAGGCCATGCGTCGTTCTAAAAAACTTTGTTCTGTTGATAAAGCGAATGTGCTTGAGGTTTCACAATTTTGGAGAGATGTAACCATTGAGACGGTTAAAAGCCAATTTCCAGAGATTGAACTTTCGCATCTTTATATTGACAATGCGGCCATGCAGCTTATACGTAACCCGAGGCAATTTGATGTTTTGGTTTCTTCTAATTTATTTGGTGATATTCTCTCAGATGAAGCGGCCATGCTGACAGGAAGCATTGGTTTATTGCCTAGTGCCAGCCTCGGAGACGGTTCTAAAGCTGGTTTGTATGAGCCAGTACATGGTAGTGCTCCCGATATTGCTGGGCAAGGAAAAGCCAATCCGATTGCCATGATTTTATCTTTAGCGATGCTTTTAGAGAGCAGTTTAAATCTTCCGAAAGAAGCCAAAACAATTGTACAAGCCGTAGAACAAGCTCTTGATGAAGGTTGCCGCACGGCCGATATTGCCACGGTGGGCGAAAAAGTTTTAACTACGGCTCAAATGGGTGATATTATATATAAAAAAGTGAATGCATAATTTTTCTTGGTATCCTGGGCATATTAAAGCGGCCGAAGACGAACTCAAAAAGAAATGGCTACCTTTAATTGATTTGGTAATTGAGGTGGTAGATGCCCGAGTGCCAATTAGTGGTGTTTATCCTAAGCGTGAGCTGTGGGGCTGTAAGCCAATAATTAATGTTTTTACCAAAAAAGACTTAACCGACCTGAAAATTACTTTGAGTTTGATTGATAAATCTTGCTTGGTTATTGATGCTCGCTTGCCTCACCAGTGGCGTAAAAAACTTGTTGAGCTTATAAAAATAATTGGTAAAGAAACAAAACAAAAATTGCAAATGCAAGGCCGAAAGCGCAATCTAAGAATTGGAATTTGTGGTTTGCCTAATGTTGGAAAATCTACTTTTTTAAATTCGCTGGCCAATGTCGGCAAAAAAGCCAAAACAGGAGACAAACCGGGCGTAACGAGACAAATGCAATTTATACAAAGCCAAGAATTTGATTTACTTGACACTCCAGGCATAATGCCGCATTCACTTGAAGAAGAAATTTCTTATAAATTAGCTCTCTGTGGTTTGCTCCCTGAAAAGCTTTTTGACAAAGAAATACTATTAGATTATTTGTTAGAAAAATGCCCTCAAATAAAAACTGCTGACCACCCAGAGCAATCAGCAGAATTTTTAATTAAACGTTTTCAGGAAGGAAAATTAGGCAAAACTTGCTTAGATTATATAGTCTCGTAAGAAGCTTGATTTTCGCTTTCTTCACTATATTCGCCTTCTTTGTTTTTGTCAGTATTTAGGTTTTTAACATCATTGATTGACATCATTCTTTCGGTTTGTTGGCGCAAAGCTGGACCTCTAGCACGTGGAACAGAACCATTATTATTAGCGGTAGCTTTGGAAAGCTTGCGGTCAGCACCAGCTAAAGCAGACATATTATCGCCAGATATACTATTGCCATTGTTTTTATTTGCTTTAGAAAAGTGTGAGAAAACAGTCAAAAGAGTGTAACCAGCCACCAAAACACTAAAGCCAATGGTTGCAAATAAAAGCCAATTTACAATATAAGTCGCTTGCGGTCCAATTGAGGACTTGAACTGAGTGGCAAAAACGCCTAGAACCAAAATAATTAGAGAAGAAAGAATTAAAACTCGGGTAAGTTGTGAATAAGCTAATTTTTGTCTCCAAGAACTGGACTCTTCGCTATCGGCAAGCATTTGAATATAATCTTCAGAGCCGATTGGTTCGATTTTGAGTTTAATTAAATTGTCGCTAATTTCTTTTTTCTTGTACGGATCGAGTAAGTCATTTGAAATAACATGATAAACCAAATTATCAATAATATTCTGAATTGGTAAATGGGTTAAAAGTTGCACCTGATGCTTACGGGCAACGCTTGTCATTATGGAAATCAACTTAGATTTTGTCGGAATATCTCCGAAAGACAAAAAGTTTTTAATCAGTACATCTAAAGACTCTCTGGCGGCGGGTGCAACTTTTTTTTCAATCATGCTGAGTTCATATTTTTTATTCCACAGCAAAAACACCAAAAAGCCAAAAACTGACAAAACAAGAGCAAGAACGATTGACCAAGGATCTAAGGGCATATTCCACCTCAAACTAACAAGTTTTTTACACGGATAACTTAATTAAAGCTTTATAATGCCTATGCTGTCAAGGAAATAAATATAATTACTTGAAGCTTGAGAAGTCAATATGCTTTAATTGAGAGATAAATTAATTAATAAACTAAAAAAAATGACATATCCAGAAGAAAATTCACCCAAAGAAGAAAATGTAGGTTTCTCAATTCATGAGGTTTCTGAGCGATTGTCTTTGCCTGAAAACACTTTAAGAAAATATTTAGCCTATTTTGATTTAGAAGTAGAAAGAATTGGCCGCAAAAATTATCTTTCAGAGCAGGTTGTACAATATCTCTCCGAAATACTACAACTAAAATCTAATTCTTGGTCATTAAAGCAAATTAAAGCTTTTAGAGATGTACAAAAAAATAAATTGCAAGCTAACTTAGCCGCTTCTACAACTCAAGAACAAGAGAATACAAGCCCAGAATTAACAGATATTCCCGAAAACAGTTTATTGCAAGCTCAAAATAAACCCGAAGAAGAGATTAAAGAACAATCTAAACAAGAAATTCAAGAACAACCTAAAGAAGAAATTATTAAATCTGAAGAATTAGTAGTTTTGCCCGAAGCAGAAATAATTCAAGAAATTATAAATATCAGCCCTAAAGTCATTATTACTTCCAATCAGCCCGAAATTCAATCCGAAGATAATTTAGAAGAAAATAATCAAAAAGAAGAAATCGAAATAATAAATTCTGAAGAAGAAATAAGCCCTGCGGTAGAAATACCAAACGAAAATGAAACAGAAGAAGAATATGTCAAAAATAAGCGTATTATCACTGTTTTTAATAAGCCACCGCTCACTAAAGACTATGTAAATAAAGAAATTGCAACTCAGGCCAAACGAGCTTCTCGGCTTTATCGGTTTTTAAGTTCACGTAATTCACAAAAAGATTCAGCCGAAATAAAAGCTGATTTAAACCGCCGTGTCGAGTTTTTAAATGGTTTACGTTATATTCGGGACAATTGGCTTGACAGACAACCTCAGCACAAAGAAAGAGATTTAGCGGGAGTAAACTAAATTGCTGAAACATTTGCTCTGGACTGAGTGTGCGAGTTCGACAAATGATTTAATTAAAAAATATCCAGCTAATTCGGTTTTGATTGCTGGTATTCAAACTAAGGGGCGTGGCAGACAAGGCCGAGATTGGCTTTCGGTGAAAGGTGGTCTTTATTTTACTTATAAAAAACCGCTTAATTGTTTTTTAGAAAATTTGCAGGGCGGTTTTTGCGCAATTACCATTGGAGCGGCTTGTCATAAGGCTTTAACTATGCCGAATAAACCTGTCCAAAAATTATATTTAAAATGGCCAAATGACCTTTTGAATGATAAACTCGAAAAAATAGCGGGCATTTTAATTGAAGTTAGCCAACAAAACTATTTAATTGGAATTGGCTTAAACTGCGGCTCAAATCCTGAATTTGCTAATTACCAAAGCTTATATTCAAATTTATATTTGGCTAAATTAATTATTAATCAAATTGACTTATTTGCCCAAAAGCCTAAAGCCGACATTATAGAATATTGGGAAAAACATACACACCATAAAAAAAATACTCAAATTAAAGCACATCTGCCAAATGGTTCTTTAATAGAGGGCAAATTTAAGTTTTTAGGGCAAAACGGTGAATTATGGCTTCAGGCAACCGCAGACAATAAATTAATTTCTTTAGAAAGTGGTATTTTGCAGGACTAATGTTTTTTGTCTTTATAGCTCACTGACTTGCAAGCAACAATTTAATAATTTACAAAATAATATTAATATTCTAAAAATTTTACAAATCTTGCGTAAATATTAAATTTAAATTGAGATTATTTTCAAAAATACAAAATTATTGTATAGCAAACCCCCACTAAAGAGATCTAGAATATGTGAATAATAAAAATAAAATGACATATTCTAAAGATTTAAGGAAAAAAGTAATAGAGGCATTTGAGGGAGGAATGTCTCAGGAAGAGGTAAGCCGTGT
>CANLTT010000130.1 GCA_947494115.1 Candidatus Caenarcanales bacterium | reverse complement strand
TGAAATGAAAACCGTCTATTCTGAAGCTTGGATTTACCTTTCTATGACTAAAATTATGCTTAATCGTTTATCCTAATCTTTTATTTTAAGACAGCTTCTTAAAAACAGACATAGAAAACTTAAGCGTTATAATAAGCAAATTGCCCAAAGAATTCATCTGGATTAGAAAGCTTATAATTTCTGGAGCTAGCTTGAAAAGGCTGAATTCTTGTTTTAGGCTCTAACCAAGAAAGCAAAGTGGGTTTTTCCAAATGACGTTTATGTGGTTTTTGAGTATTTTTATAATTTGTTATTTAGCAATTAGCCTGTCTGGTGGGCTTTTAATTAAAATTCTTGAAAACATTGGCTTTAGACAGTTTATACGCACTGAAGGCCCAGCTTCGCATCAAAGCAAAAGTTTTACCCCTACGGCGGGCGGCATTGCTTTTATTTTGCCCGTTTTATTGATTATGCTTTTTTTGGCAATTTTAGGTTTTGGCTGGCGACAAATTTTATTGCCTTCTTTAATTTTATTAATGGCTGGCTCTATTGGCTTCTGGGACGATTATTTGAAAAAAGTTCAAAAACAAAATGAAGGCCTAAAGCCCAAGCAAAAGCTAATTGCCCAAATTATTTTATCTGTTATTTTGGCTTTTAGCTTGCAGAGAACCAATAGCAATTTTTTTGGCTTAAATTTAAACTTTGATTTATTTTCGGGCATGTATTCAGCTATTCCAAACGGGTTTTTACTTGCTCTTTTTGTTTTTTTTGTTTTGGCTGGAAGCATGAATGCGGCTAATTTAACTGATGGTTTAGATGGTTTAGCCTCAGCGGTTTTGGGTTGGAGCTATATTGGCTTGGCCTGCTTAAATTTAATCAAAAATCCTAATTTGCCCGATTTAAGTATTTGGGCTTTTGGCTTGGCTGGGCTTTGCTTTGGCTTTTTGCAAATTAATGGACATCCAGCAAAAGCCTTTATGGGTGATACTGGTAGCTTTTTTTTGGGTGGCGGTTTAGGTTGTTTGGCTTTGCTTAGCGGCTTAGAATGGTATTTATTGATTCTAATGCTTATTCCGATTTTGGAAGTTTTGTCGGTGATTTTGCAGGTTGCCAGTTGTAAATTATCTAAAAAGTTTTTAAAGAAAGATTGGCGACCTTTTAAAATGACACCATTGCATCACCATTTAGAGCTTAGTGGCCTTCACGAAAAACAAATTGTGCTTTATTTAAGTGGGTTTCAGTTTGTGGCGAATGCAATTTTGGTTTATAAAATTTTTCACTGATTTTAAGATAAAAATAAAAAAATAAGTTAGAATAATTGAGCTTAGCCTTGGTGGCGGAATAGGTAGACGCTACGGACTTAAAATCCGTTGCCCTTACAGGCGTGCCGGTTCAAGTCCGGCCCAGGGTAAGCTTAATTTTAAATTGAATAATCAAAACCAAAACCAATTTTTAAATCGTCTATAATAAAAAGATGTTTAATTTTTATACTGTTTTTGTTTTGATGTTTTTCTTTTGTCAGCCTTTATTTGCGGGCGAAGACGAACTTTTAGAACCAATACAACATAAACAAGATTTAAGCATTTATATAAATAAGTTTTGCCGCCAGAGAGGCCGTTCATATGTTCGTATTCAAAATAATATTGTGGTTGATTGTTTAACCGCCGACACTTTATGGAAAATTGATTATGCTGATAATTGGCATTTGGCCTTGGTGAATGCTTTGTTTTATGGAATTTATGATAATTATTTAGGCGATGCCGAATATGCACCAAAACCAGGCATTGTTTTAATACAAGAAGATTCGGATGATTATCGAAATATGGTTCAGCTCAAACAAATTGTAGATCATTATAAATTCCCGCTAAATTTAAATATTATCGAAAACTATAGTGCCAATGTGCCCGAAAGCAAAAATGTGCAAATAGAGCTTGGAAAGAAGAAGTTTATAATAATTGGCGAATAATCTTGCAAAACAAGTCAGAAATTTTAATTGATTTAATTGTGCAAAATAATGCCAATATTACTGAAAGCCGCAATTCAAGCCATAAGCCATTAGATTTATTAATTTTACTTATTTTAAATCAATCAACTTCTGATGTTTTGGCCGATAAAGCTTTTGAGCAATTAAAAAAAGATTATCCAAACTATGAAGATCTATTGCAGGAAAATAATGCCTTCAAACTCAAAAAATCAATTCAGGTTTGTGGCCTTTCAGAGAGCAAAGCCAGATATATTTTGAATGCCTTAAATTATTTAAAACAAAAAAATTGGCTTGAAGAAAATTTAAGTTTTATTGATAATTTGAGCGACGAAAAAGCCTTAAAAGAATTAACCAGCATCAAAGGAGTTGGCATTAAATCGGCTTCTTGTTTGCTTATGTTTAGCTTTGGGCGCAATACTTTTCCGATTGACACACATTTATTTAGAATTTTTCAAAGAATTGGTGATATTCTTCCAGCCAAAACCACGCCCAAAGCCGCCCATAAAATTTTACAGCCCTATTTAAAATCGGATTTGGCCTTTATAGTGCACGTTTCTTTGATAGACCTTGGCCGAAACATTTGTCTGGGTGCTCCTAAAAAGCCTTTGTGCCAAAAATGTTATTTGCAAACTATCTGCGAAAGTGCTTTAGTTTAAAAGAGGTCTTTCGAGAGAGCCTGCTTGGACATTGGGTTTTCTTCTAAAAACAAAAGAAAATACTCGACTCTGCTCTTCAAAAGACGGCTCTAAGAGGGTTAGAGGTGATAAAGCCGATTGATCATCAACCAGAAAACTATAAGCCGAGAGTTTAATTCAGTTTGCGAATTGCCATATAAACAAATTAAATAAAATTCAGAAATTGGCAAAAGTTTTTCATTTTAAGACTTTTAATTTTGTAATTATAAAAAATACTTTTAATAAAATTTTTTAGGAGAAAGCTATGGCTATTGATAGTAATATGCAATTGTCGAGAATCATGCAAGAACTGACTCAACTAAAGGCAGAAAGTCTTTCTTCTTTAAATAACCCGACACAACGAGGTGCACTCATCGACGAGACACTCAAGACTCAAGAAGGATATTTGGACGCACAAATGCAGGCACTTGTTTCTGCAAAGAATGCTCAAGCTCAAATTACGACTGACCAAATAGGATTGGGAGCTAAGTTAGCGGGTCAGTATCCTCTTGGAACAGCTTAAAAAGGAGTACGAAATGCCAGACTTTCCATTATTAAACCAGCAGACTAGTATAGTAGGATCGACTGTAGGAGCTATTGATGCGGCTTTAGTTAGCGGTAACTTGGCACAAACTAGCTTAGGTAATCTTCAACAATACTGGTCTCAATTGAAAGGGCTACAGGTTCAAGGAGTAAAGATTGATTCGTTTATAAAAAAGGCGGAAGCAACGCTTGCAAGCTCAAAGAATCTGGGTGAACAGAAAAATATACAAGCGGCAATAACATCCGCAAAAGAAAAAGAAGCACAACTTAAGCAGATACTGGACGTAGTTCTTCCAAAAGCACAAAAGCTTATAGAATATCTAAAAAGCTCCCGAGAAGCTTCTAACAAGTATAGTGAAAAGTCTCACAAAACTTTAATAAGTGCTGAAATAAAAAACACAACTCCTCTTCAATTGATGAGATTCTTTGCCGCAAGCGGTTTTACTACTATCGAGGGCATACCAATAACAAGCTTCATGGTTTAATGCTCTAAACTACCACCATTCACCACTATTAGTTTTTGGTCTGGGCAATTCATCACCTTCAGAAGAAGAATTATTACCACCTAAAGACAAAGAAGAAGTTTCGGTATTTCCTGAAGAATTAGGCAATTTAGGTTTTATAATCGGCAAAGGCTCTGGCGAATCTAAACTAACTTTGTTTGTATATATTTGAGGGCTTGTATTTGTAATGGCTTTAGGTTTGGCTTTGGCTGGGGGCGGCGGCGGATAATTTGGCTCTGGGCTAGGTGTTTGAGACGGATAAGTATTGTAATTATTTGCTGGCGGCATTGAAGAAGAATTATTACTATTTAAGCTCGAAAAATCTTCATAACTGGGCGGGGTTGAATAAGAGGTAAAAGTGGGAGGTGGTGGCGCAAAACCATTACTAGCACTTGAATTAGGGTTTGTTTGCAGGCTAGGCAAGGGCATAAAAGGCAATTGTTGTTGTCTTGCATTTGCAATATTGGCTTGGGGGCTTCCAGAGCGGGGTAAAACAGATTGTCTATTACTTAAAACCATTGAAAAAGCCCGCCCAATCGTCTTTTCCGTGAAATTAGTTACATAAGTAAACATCCACATTCCCAAAAAAATTAAAAGTAAAAGCACGGCTATAAGCTTAATGGCGGACGGTAAGGTTTGATCTTGAATTTGGGTGGCCGTTTGCAAAATACCAATTACTATACCTAAAACCGAAGCCGCAATGATGATAGGGCCAGCTACAATGAGCACCGTCATTATTCCTTCTCTAAGTGGGCCCAACATCCAATTCATTTATACCGCTTTTCTTTGCGCTTATTGCAATACTATAGCAAAACCGAATTAGAAAAATCTAGCTTTCAATTTTGGTTTAATAAACCCCCTGCCCCCTTAGAAGAGGGACTTCATTTTGCGCTTATTTGTACCCCTTTCCATGGGTCGCTCACAGAGAGGGAGGGCTAAAACAATTACATCTCTTTATTCAAATTTTGCTAAGTACGTGTATAAAAGAAACAAGGTATATTTTTCCAACTCTGGGTTTCTGACTTCTTAGGGGCTTTTTGAGGTATACCTTCGTGGCATACTTGTGCACGCCAGTCTCTAAAACCCTCCTATGGCAAGCGCCCCCAAACGACAGATTGACAGCTTATTGTATTTCAGGCTGGGTTTTGTTTTAGTTTTTATTTTTAATTACAGCAAAACCAAGACAATACAACCTATTTGGCAAATCGATATTAATTATAGCAAACCCAGACTAAAAGGATCTATGTATAATTTTAAAAAAGTGTTCAAAATAACCTGACGGATCTAAATTAATAAGCTGCTTAAAAGCCTGATCAATAGCTTCTACCGTAGAATCTACT
>CANLTT010000129.1 GCA_947494115.1 Candidatus Caenarcanales bacterium | reverse complement strand
AGCTTGTTTATGGTGTTTTAAATTCTGGAGAAGAATTTAATCCAAATTACAAAAATTTTGCTTTTTTCTCTTGACTTTTATCACAATATCTGTCAAGGGAGCGGCGTAAGCCGAGGGTTTAATCCAGCCATAACTAATATAAATAAGCTTAATTTATAACATCATTCAAAAGGGCTTTATTCATGGATTGCTTAAATTTATACATATTTTCCCGATGCTCTGGTTTATGCCTAATAATGCCGTCTACCAAATTGCTAAGCTCGAATAAATGCTGATTTATGACTTTTACTAAATTATAATCTTGTTGTTTTTCGGCAATTTGCAAAGATTCTTTAAAGCACCTTAAGGCCAAACTTAGATTGTTTTCAGGGTTTTTCAGGCTTGCTAGGGTTTTATAAGAAGTACCTAAATTATTTTGGGTAACGGCATATTCAATGGTATGTTGTGGCCCCGAAAAAGGACTCCAGTTTTGCGAAATAAATTCAAGCGATTTTTTATAAGCCGAAATTGCAAGTTCGATATTTTGCAATGGGCTATGATATTTGGCAATTTTCCAATAACAACAACCTAAACTATTATAAACAACTGCCCTTTGACTAGCACCTTCGAGAGCGGCTTTATAATGTTGAATTGCCGTTTGCAAATTAGAAATTGGCTCTTCGTGGCTAGATAAACTGCGCAAAGCATTACCCAAGCTCTGATGAACCAAAGAACGGTTTTCGGCATTTAAATCGGAGCCAAAAGTATTTATAATTTTGCTTAAAATTTGAATGGCCAGCTGTACTGTAATCATGGAAGGCTTAATTTTGTAAAGACTTAAATAAGCATTGCCTAAATTTATATGAGATTGTACATATTCAAAAGCATTGGTAGCCTGAACCTGAACTTGAATGGCTTTTTTGAAATGATCAACGGCCTTTATGAGATTTTCCTCGGCCGAACTAAAGTCAGAGAGAGTTAAATGCGCATTACCTAAATCATTATGCAATTGTCTAACATTATGCGCCGAAAAAGAAGTTGTATAAAGTGCTAAAGCCAAGTTTAGGTTTTGAAGACCTTGACAAATAATTTCGGCTTTTTCGGCTTGCGCATTTTTATTTTTGCCAATTAAAACCAAAGACAAACCAATTAAGCGTTCCCAAGAAGCTTTAGAAATGGACGAATGTGAATTATTTAAATTATCGGCAAAAATTGGCAAAATATTATTTTCAATTTGCTCATATAAACCTAAACTGCCAATATAATTAATTGCTTTTTCAAAGATATTATTAAATCGAGAACTTTGGGATTGTTGATTTGTATTAAGGTTTGTGGTTTTAAGTGCATAAAGCAAGCCCGAAATTATAAAAATACTATTTTCTTGATTAGTTTTATTTTTATCTTCTAGTAAGTCAATAAAATAAAGTATGATTCGACTCACTAATTTATTAATTTGAGTACTTTCAAGTTTATATTCTTTATAAATAAAATCTTTGACGCTCGGGTGAACAATAAAACGTGGATTCTGAAAAGACTCACTAGAAAGGCGTTGCATTAAACCTAAATTATTTAAAGAGTCTAAAAACTGAATTCCTTGATTAGAGGGTAAGTCAAAAATATATTCAATTAAACTGGCCGAAAAAGATTCCAAAGGCAAATAACTGCAAAATAATAAAATGTCTTTTTCATGACTTGTAAGTCCAGCCAAGGTTAAACTAAGCATTTTGCATAAATTAATTGGAATATTTTTATCGCTAACCGCTCTGACATTGTCAATATATCTAAAAATATCTTCAAGGCTTGTTTCGTGATTATTACGGAATTGGCGGTCTACAAACGAACAAAGCAAAATCAAAACCAAAGGGTTTCCTTTAACAAAACGAGTTAGTTTATTGATTGTAAGAGGGTTTGCGCTAAAAGCTTGTGGAATTCTTTCCAGAAAAAAGCTTTGGACAATTTCGGTTTCGACTTCTTGAAGTTCAATTATGCTACGTTTTGCAAGATTAGCGTTTTGGCAAAGCGAGCGTGCAGACAAAGAACTGCTCACTAAAATAATTTTCGATTTACCTAAGTTGCAATTGTACAAAAGCATTAAATCGCTATTTGATAAAAATTCAACATTATTAAACAAAATCAAAAAAGGTTGTTTTGTAATAACTTTAAAAAAGGTTTGAATTGGATTTTCAATTGACTGAACGGGCAATTTGAGCTGTTCGATTAAAACTAACTTGAGGGCTTCATTTAAGCTTGCCGTGTTTTGAGAAAAAGAAAAAGAAATTATTGAACGTGCCTCTGAGTATTTGATTTCACGGGCAAGAAGACTAACTAAATAAGATTTGCCAATTGAAGCTGGTCCGATTAAAAATAAAACTTCATTGGCCTCAAGCGACTTTTTGAGAGCGGTAATTTGTTTAAAGCGTGGAATAGAAACACCTTTAACCTCAAGTAAAGGGCAAAAAACCAAAGGTGTTTTCTGGCTTTCGTCTAATAATGAGGTTTCTGGCTCGGCTGGTATTTCTTGCAAAGCTAAATAACCGTCAAAATCTTTTTCGGGTGGGGGAATTTGCACTTTTTTTAAAATATTAACTTTAGCTAAATTTGAACTTAAATTAGAATCTGGAAGGCGAATTGGCAGAAGCTGTTTATTTTCGGGTTGAATTAATTCGGTTTTATTTTCAGTTGTATTATTTAGGTTGTTCCTAAAATTTGCTGGCCTGAAAAAAAAATCAGAGTTTGGTGCTAAAAATTGTTCAGATGGTATTTGTTCTTCTTGAAGAGCTTGAGGCGGTTTTATATTTGGCTGTTCGCTTAAAGTTTCGGCAAATAAGTTTTTATTAAATTGTTTTTTAGAAATATCATTATAAAGCTTCCAGATCATGAATCCCAGAAATAAAAAAACAAAAAATAAAATATTTGGTAGCGAAAATTTAAAATTGGAGATTAAGCTAATCCAGTTTTGAAACATAATTGCTACCAATTAAAGCCAAGAAAATAGATAATATAAACAGAATTATATCTAGCATTAGCATTTATTGTGAACCCAGAGCAAAAAAGCAAACTTCTTTTCATTCATTCTGGCGGCTTGGGCGATATTATTTTGGCAAGTCCCGTTTTGAAAGCCTTAAGCCAAAGCTATAAACTTGACTTGCTCCTTGAGAAAAGGGCTTTGGCTGGCTCTAATGAGTTTTTGCCTTTTATCGAACAAATTAAGGTTTTTGATTTTAAAAATAAATGGGCTTTTTTGCACCTTCCAGAGCTTTTGAGCAAAATTAAAAATTATTCTATGATTATTTCATCTGGAAGTTCGCCTTTAATCAGTCTTTTGCTTTTTTTGAGCGGTGCTTCAGTGCGCATTGGTTATCAGTCAAAATTAGATTTTTTATTGACCACAGCCGTGCCTTTAAACAAAAACCAATATACTTCTTTTATGCTAGCTGACCTTGCCAAGCCACTTTTACCAAATTTAAAGCAAACGCAAATTATTCCCAATTTAGATTTTGCACAAATACCTAATTTACTCGAAAAACTAAACTTAAAAGAAAAACAATACTTTTTAATTCATCCCGGTGTCAGCCAATTGGGTTTAAGTAAAGGTATTGTTAAAAGTCCCAATTCGGCCTATTGGCAAGAACTTATAAATAAACTTTGCCATAAATTTTCTGATTGTAAAATTGCTTTAATTGGCGGCTCTGACGAACAAAATTTAATTGCCGAAATTAATCAAAATATTAAACAAAATAATTTTATAAATTTAGGTTTGCAAAAGTTTTCTTTAGCTGAACTCGCCCATTTAATCAAATATTCCAAAACTTTTATTTGTGTTGATTCTGCGCCTTTGCATTTGGCTATTGCTGTTCAGGCTCAAATTATTGCTCTCTTTGGCCCTACCGACCCACAAAAGCTAGTGCCGCCCAATTACCCAAATCTCAAAATAATTCAAGTGCCTAATCTTTTATGCCAACCTTGCCTCTGGAACCGCCGTTTGAAAGTTTGTGCTCAACCAGTTTGTGTAAATTTACAAAATACTGATGATGTTTTAGTGAACTGTTTTTAGATTATTGTTTTAAGGGTTTGATCGTTCATTAAAGGCCTCAATAAAGCTAGTATTGACAATATATTAACATTTGATTATAATTTAATTATTCAAACTTTATAAAAAATTATTTTAACCACTGTTTAAATATGCACAATCTAACGATAAATCTTCTTGAGGGTAGAAGGTATAGTCAGCCAGTAAAAGATCAACAACTTCGCCACAATAAAAAGGAAGAAGTGTACTGGGTAGATCCTCGCTCTCATCAATTAACTGTTATTCAAGGCCAAGAAGACCAAGTAACTGCTCCTCGCCAGTATCGGGAATCATTGGAAGGTTCATGGACGACTCATAATCACCCTAACAATTCGCCACCATCTATACAAGACTTTCTTTGTTCTGCAAATCGAAAAGAAGCAGGCTTTAGGGTTATTACTCCTGATGCTACCTATATTGTTAAACCAACAAATGATAAATGGGATCTAAGGCTGCAATTAGCACACACACCTACAATAAAAGAATGGGTAGATAATTTTAAGTTTCATTTGACGGCAGGGAAATACGGCAAAGCCTATGAAGCAGATATCGATAGACATTCATTTACGGTTGATGTAGAGAAAAGAGAAACTGAACTTCGTCAACAAAAATCTTATAACGGAGTCTGGGAAGCTACTGAGGAAGCATTCGCTGATCTTGGCAAAAAGTATAACTATAAATTTACGAGAATAGAAAACCCCAGCAATCTTCTTGTAAAACGGGCTATGGAACTAAGTAAACAGGCAAAATATAAACAAGCTGATGAAGTATTCCAGAAGGCCGAAAAAGGCGATCCTCATAATTATTATGTATCTTTAATGAAGGCCATTGATTATAAGTTTAGAGCTGGAATAGCTCATATTGATGATAAGAAAGTAGAAGCAAGAAAATACTTAAAATGAAGTTGATCCGAAAAAGGGGACAAATTGAACGAAGAACAAGTCAATAATTAAAAGGAGTTCAATTTATGTCTAAATACGAAAAAGAATTTAAAGAAGAA
>CANLTT010000128.1 GCA_947494115.1 Candidatus Caenarcanales bacterium | reverse complement strand
TTTGCATTGCACAATCTAATTGCTTCTTCTTTAAATTCTTTTTCGTATTTAGACATAAATTGAACTCCTTTTAATTATTGACTTGTTCTTCGTTCAATTTGTCCCCTTTTTCGGATCAACTTCAAACCGATTTTATCTCTTTTACTGACAAGGGCTGGGGCGAAAAACAAACCCAAATTTTTTCTGATTTTTCAGGGAGTCCTATAAAGCCTTTTGAGCAAACCCAGCAAAGTGTGCTTACAAATAGAATGAATACTCCAAAGGATTATACCGATGATATTACTGCTGTATCTGTAACAGACCTTTCAGAGAAGGCTAAAGACAAAGCACCAACTTTAATTATTAATGGCATGAATTCTTCTTTTCCTGATGCAAGTGCTTTAGTTAAAGACCTTGCCGAGAAAGATCTTACTTCTAAGGCTGTAATTGTAGATTTGCTTGGTAATGGTGCTAATGGTTTGCATCAGACAGAAAATAATACTTTTACAGCCTCTTCTCTGGCTGATTATAGCCAACAAGAATATCATGACAAAAACGCCAATGCCATTAAAGAAAGTATTAAAGCTGGCTTGCAAGATCAAAACCGCTTAAATATATTTTCTCAAAGTGCCTCGGCTGTTCCAACGCTTAAAGCCGCTATTGAAGAAATAATTAATGCCCCTGAAGGTAAAATTCCGCAAATAAATCTCATGATGGTTGATCCTTTTTTGGGTCTTTCTGGCACTGAAAAGCTTATTGTGCAAAACTCAGAAAATCTTAAAATGGCTGGCCCTGCTTTTGGTTTATTGGGTGGTGGAATTGGCGGTCTGATTACGCACAACTTTGCTAATAATTTCATTCAGTCTAAAGTTCCGCCAAAAGAATTTGAAACTATAGACCGTAGTAATACAGAAACTTTTAATCAGCATTTATCAACTATTTATGAAAGCTCCGATGAAAAGAAATTTAGCCAAGATAAAAATGGCTTTAACGATAAAGAATACCCCAAAGACAAGGCATATGATTATTTGGCTGGGTTAGACAATCAAAGTGAAAACATTGGTTCTAAAGCTGTAACTAGAGGAATTATTTTGGAAGGTGAAAAAAGGTTTGATGAATTGATCAGTTTTATAACACAGCTAACAGACGAACAAAAAGCTCGTTTAAAAACTCATTTGCAAGTAGAAGTTTTGCAAGCGGATACTGGTTCAAAAACCGATAAAGGGAAGCTGAAGAGCTTAAAGTCGGCTTTTAATTCGGCTTTTAATAATGAAAACATTTTTCAAACTTCAGTGATTCCAAAGATGATGCACAATGGCTATTTAACCAATCCATCGGCTTTGATAAATGAATTTAAGAAGAATCAATTTCCGACCCGACAAAAAATAGAGCCAGAGGGTTTAGATTAATTCCTGCAAGCTCTATCTAAAATAAATAATTCTAAAAAATAAATAATTCTAAAATTTGGCTAAAAGCTCAATTAAAAGCAAGGCCACAATATTTAAAATTTTAATCATAGGGTTTATGGCTGGGCCAGCGGTGTCTTTATAAGGATCGCCAACCGTGTCTCCTGTAATGGCCGCTTTATGAGCTTCAGAACCTTTGCCACCAAAATTACCCATTTCGATATATTTTTTGGCATTATCCCAAGCACCACCACCACAAGTCATGGCAATTGCTAAAAACAAACCAGTTACAATACTACCAACCAAAACACCACCGACAATTTTAGCCGAAGCAAAAGGCTCAAGTTTATTCAAAAATACTAAACCAATAATGGCAATCACTAAAGGCGTTAGCACGGGCAATAAAGCTGGAACAATCATTTGCTTAAGTGCACTTTGAGTAACAATATCAACACATTTGGCATAATCTGGTTTGCCTGTGCCTTCCATAATGCCTGGTATTTCACGAAATTGGCGACGAACTTCTTCAACCACTTCGCCAGCCGCCTTGCCTACCGCTTGCATTGCCATAGCACCAAATAAATAAGGCAATAAACCACCAATAAATAAACCAGCAATCACAAAAGGATCACCTAATTGAAAGGTTAATTTATCAAGCATTTGAGGAGCATTAGCCGTAACAATACGTGTAAGATCTTGCGTATAAGAAGCAAATAAAACCAAACAAGCTAAACCCGCCGAACCAATCGCATAACCTTTAGTAACCGCTTTGGTGGTATTTCCAACGGCATCTAAAGCATCGGTTACTTTACGCACTTCAGCTGAAGCTCCAGACATTTCAGCAATTCCACCACCATTATCAGTAATTGGACCATAACTGTCGAGGGCAACAATAATGCCAGCCATGCTCAACATCGAAACGCCAGCAATTGCAATTCCATAAATGCCAGCCAATAAGTAAGAAGTAATAATGGCTACTACAATAATTAAAACTGGAATCGCAGTTCCTTCCATTGAAACGGCTAAACCAGCAATTACATTGGTTCCATGTCCACTTTGTGAAGCAGAGGCAATTGAACGCACTGGCCTAAAAGCGGTTGAAGTGTAATACTCTGTAATCCAAACTAAAGCACCAGTAGCTACAATACCAACCAGAGAGGCATAAAAGAAAGTCATATAAGAGGTTTCAGGGATTCCGCCCATTAATTGCTGGGTTACAAAGAAGAACCCAATCGAAGAAATAATGGCACTCAAAATAAGGCCAGAATAAAGCGAATTCATGATTTCTTCTTTTTTGTTTAAACGCACCACAAAAACGCTTATACAAGAAGCTATTACCGAAACAGCACCCAAAGCCAAGGGATAAACTACGGCATTAAAAGAATTAATATTTTGAGCGGAACCGAATTGTAAAACCCCCAAAATCATGGCGGCAATGGTGGTTACAACATATGTTTCAAATAAATCGGCGGCCATACCAGCGCAATCGCCCACATTATCGCCTACATTATCGGCAATTACGGCTGGGTTTCTAGGATCGTCTTCAGGAATACCAGCTTCAACCTTGCCCACTAAGTCAGCTCCTACATCAGCGGCTTTGGTATAAATTCCACCACCGAGACGAGCAAAAACGCTAATTAAGCTAGCACCAAAGCCTAAGCCAATTAAAGCTTGGACATTATCGCCTAAATTGGGCAAACCGGGTAAAATCACAATTAAAAGCCAAAAGAAAGCAGTTACAGAGAGCAAAGCCAAGCTCGCCACAAATAAACCCGTAATTGAACCGCCTTTAAAAGCAATATCAAAAGCCTTGTGTATGCCTTCGGTTGCCGCTTGAGCTGTACGTACATTTGCTCTAACCGAGGTATGCATTCCGATATAGCCAGCGGCCGCACTTAAGAAAGCACCAATTAAAAAGCCAATCGTACTCTTCCAGCCTAAAGTAAATAATAAAATAAGGGCTAAAATGCCGCCTACAATTGCCACTACCGAATATTGACGATTCAAATAAGCCAAAGCCCCTTTTTGAATAGCGGCGGCAATTTCATTCATTTTGTCATTGCCAGTCGGCTTTTTGAGCACAATATCAATTAAAACACCGCCTGCAATCAGGCCAACAATACAACACAAAACGACAAAACCAATAATCTTAATGTCCATTCCTAATTCCCTTTTTCAAATACATTATAAATTATCATAATCATCAAAAATTTAGTTCATCTGACAGTGATAAACTTCTAAAATAGAGGATAAAAAATGTTATTTAATAATTTAGATTTACAAGAGTTAAAACAAATATGAGTTTAATTCAAAAATTGTTTTCAGAACTCGAAAATCCTGCGCTATATGGCTTTGTTAAGAGCATTCATGGCCATTTTTATTATACAAAAACCCAAAACAATTTAATTTTGCCTTTGCTTTTGCCAACCCGCCTACAAAAAGAAAATATTAATGTTCTAGTCGGTGATTTGGTAGAAATTGACTTTCAAAATAAAAATATCAAAAAGGTTGTTTCTCGCTTATCAGAGCTTTTACGGCCAAAAGTTGCCAATATTGATCAAGCCTTAATTGTGGTTTCGGCCACCAACCCAGAGCCAGAACATTTAGACCGCTTGCTTTGTCATGCTGGAATTACCTTGCCAGAAAAACCAATTATTTGTTTAACTAAAATCGATCTTGCGCCAATTTCAGCTATTTTTGAGCTTTATCAAAGTTTAGGTTATACAATAATCACTCTTAATAATACTACTGGTGAAGGCCTCGAGAATTTGATTCCTTTGCTTGAAAACAAAATGTCGGTTTTGGCGGGTGCTTCTGGTGTGGGTAAATCTAGTTTATTAAATTCACTTTCTCCTAACCTCCGCTTAAAAACAGGCGAAGTCAGCCACAAATCAGCCAAAGGCACTCATACAACACGCCATACCGAAATTTTTGAAATAAATAAAAACCAAAAAACCTTTTATATACTCGACACGCCCGGCTTTAGCCGTTTAAATGCAAATTGTAGTATGCTTGAAATTGCTCAATCAAAGGCTTTTCCTGAAATTGCTTTGGCGACAGAAAAGTGTAAGTTTATTGATTGCAAGCATAAATTTGAAGAAGATTGCCAAATTATTTTTACGCAATCACGGCGCAGTTCATACTTAAAGCTTTTGCAAGAAGCCGAAGAATGGGAAAAAGCCCAATTAGAGAGCCACAAAAATAAAGAAGAAAAAACCAAAACCAATTTTCAAACCAATATTCCTCTGCTTACAAGCTCTCAAAGATTGGTTTCACGGCATACTTTAAAACAAGCTTTTGAACAAACAATTGAAGAAGATCAAGATCATTTTTCAAGAGAATAATAAATTATATAGCAACACTATGGACAATTTTAAAAAATGTTCTAATTTTACAAATTTATTATATTTGAAGTGGCTTGTTCTTAGGGGCTTTGCCGCCAGCCCCTAAAACCCCGCTCTTGGGGTGCCGCCCCCAAACGGCGGATTGACAGCCTATTTTAGTTTGGGGATTTATTGCTCATTACAAGCCTACTCTTTCTATAATTTAAAAAACTGTCCATAGTGTTGATATAGCAAAACGAAGAAGAAACAACACAACCTAAAGCTTGGATTGAGCGTCCCTCGTATGATAAAGAAAGATATTTGGTTTAAGGTAAACTGGATATCAGTTGGAAGAAAGGGAAATAAACCCAAGTATCCCTTGGCTATTGAAAGCCGTTTGACAGATTGGATTTCC
>CANLTT010000127.1 GCA_947494115.1 Candidatus Caenarcanales bacterium | reverse complement strand
ACATTCCTCCCTCAAATGCCTCTATTACTTTTTTCCTTAAATCTTTAGAATATGTCATTTTATTTTTATTATTCACATATTCTAGATCTCTTTAGCGGGGGTTTGCTATAGTCTTAGCCTGAAGGTTTTTTTTGAAGAGGAGTAATTATTAAATAAATCACCCAAATTAAGAAATAATTATTACTGATGGGCTTTTAGGGTAATTACTAAGTTTTATTTGACTACGGCACAAAACTCTGAAATAACGATTTGAGAGCAGTATCATAACAATTTTAAACTGGATTAAACCGTAGATTTGAGCCGTTCGATTACTTTAACTCGTGCAAAATTCCTGCTTTTCTGAGATTAGTTTTCTTGAGGCAAAATAAAAAAACCTTCGGGCATCTAGTCTTAGCCTGAAGGTTCTTTTTGAAGAGGAGTAATTATTAAATAAATCATCCAAATTAAGAAACAATTATTACTGACGGGCTTTTAGAGTAATTACTGAGTTTTATTTGACAAAACTCTCAAGCAACAATTTCGGAGCACTCTCATAACAATTTTAAATTGGATTAAACCGTAGATTTGAGCCGTTCGATTACTTTAACTCATGCAAAATTCCTGCTTTTCTGGGGTTAGTTTTCTTTAGGCAAAATAAAAAACCTTCGGGCATCTAGTCTTAGCCTGAAGGTTTTTTTGAAGAGGAGTAATTATTAAATAAATCACCCAAATTAAGAAACAATTATTACTGACGGGCTTTTAGGGTAATTACTAAGTTTTATTTAAAACCTCTCACCATCCACGGGAAAAAATCATGCATTAAAACACAAGCTTGTTTACCATCTAAACACCAAAAGGCCGTGATTGTAAGTGCAATTAAACCAATCAAACAAAAGACACCATAATAAGTGGCCGTGCGCCCAAATTTACCTTCGGTATGAGTATTATCCCAAAACGGCACGGCAAATAAAAGCACAGTAGCTCCGCCAAATAAGGCAACACCAATAAATTCACCATTAATAAAACCAAGAGAAGGTGGCATCCATTTTAAAATTTCAAAGGGTGCCATAAAATACCATTCAGGGTGAATTCCTTGCGGAGCTGGAGCCAAAGTGTCCGCTTCAGTACCTAAACCCCAAGGCCAAACAACGGCAAGCACAGCCAGAACATTAAAGGTTAATAACCAAACAAAAAGGTCTTCATATAAAAAATTAGGAAAAAACGGAATATTTCGATATTGTTTGGATTCTTTGATTTTTTTAGGAATTGTGTTTCCGTGCAGTTGCAATAAAAACAAGTGAAAAACCAATAAACCTGAAAAAATCCAAGGCAAAATAACATAATGAATGCTCGCAAAACGCTGAATGGTCAAGCTTGTAATTTCAGGGCCAGCTCTGAGAAGGTCTGCCGCCATTTTACCAGGCCAAAACCAATCTGCATTCCAAGTGGCGGCCGCCCAAGGTGTGGCTTCGGCAATATCAAGGCCAACTTTGGTTGCAAAATAAGCCACTTCATCCCAAGGTAGCAAATAGCCCGTAAAACCAAAAACAACTGTCAAAAATAAAAGCACAACACCGCTTAACCAAGTTAATTCACGGGGTTTTTGATAAGCCTTCATAAAATAGGCACTAAACATATGTACCAAAACTGAACCAACCATTAAATTAGCTGACCAACTATGAAAAGAACGGATAATTTGGCCGAAATCAACTTTGTTAATTAGTTTAGTAACCGATGGATAAGCCGTAGTAAGCCCCGGTTCATAGTGAAATAAAAGTAGCATTCCTGTAACCATTTGAATCACAAAAAAGAATAAAGAAATTCCGCCAAAATAATACCAAATTGAATGCTTGTGCACGGGGACGGTTTTGTGGCTGGTAAGTTCGGCCAATTCTTTAAGTTTGAGCCTTTCATCAAGCTCATTTTCGAGGGTTTTCCAAATATTAGTTTTATCTTTCATCTTGATTAATTAAGCTTTTGACACAAAAATACCATCTTGTTCTTTAATTATTTTAAAAGCTGTCAATGGTGCTGGTGGTGGTCCTGAAACATTTTTACCTGTTTGAGGATCGTAAACTCCGCCATGACAAGCACAGAATATACGTTTTTGGTCGCCTTGATAAGAAACCGTACAACCCAAATGCGTACAAGTAGAAGTAAAAGCATGCAAATCGCCTTTATCATCTTTAATTAAAATGCCTGGTTTGCTACCAAATTTGAAAGGCATAGAAGAATTATTGACTAAAGTTTCCGCCTTTTCAATTTTGATTTGAGCTGGCAAATTAGCATCTGGGTTTTCAATGCCTGTAGACAAATAACGATAAATTACATAGCCGATTCCAGCCGCATATGCCGCACTTGCCCCTGCAATAAGAGCAGACATGAAATTACGCCTTTGGGGATCATCTACAAACTCATCCTCTGGGTTAATTGGTGTTTTTTCTTCGCTCATGTTGTTAATCCTTTTCGTCCTCTGATATACATCCAAATCATAATTCCAAAAGCAATAAGCGTCGCAGTAACAAATAAGACAATTAAAACTGGCTGTAAAGTAATTGGAATATCGCTTAATTTATAAACTGGGTTCAATGAGGCTTCACGAATTCCATGACGCAGAGCAACTACTGCCATAGCTTTTAAGCCAACCCAAGCATAAACAATATAGGCCTGTATTTTTGCGTTTTTAACTGGAATAAAAGCCACAACCGCCAGAATGCCAGCCAAAGCCAAATCAGCAATTAAAGCAGTATGAACCAAAGCACTGCTAACAATATCTGGCGTCCAAAAAGATTTATAAATTATTAAGCCAGTAATACTCAAAACAGCCCCAATTAAAGCCCAAATCCGAATTGATTTTTGAAGCAAAGCCGCTCCCATAACCAAACAAGCTGATAAAACCCAAATCCAACGCGAAATTACTTCTGGCAAATTAGGATAAAGATTGAAACCATTTTGTTTGACCGAGTAAAGCCCTTGCCAATATTCAGGTTTAATCATCAAACTCATATTATTGGAATAAATAAAAGAAATAATTAAAATTGTAATGCCCGCCAAAGACAGATAAGTGATGGCTTGCCCCGCTTTTTGGGCTCCATAACGGGCGGCGTAAATCATGCCATATGCAAACATCAACAAAAAGAAAACTGAAATCCACAAAGTGGCAATTAAAATTGAACTACTAAAGAAAAAGGGCGCATATAAAATTTGCAAAAACAAAAGCGGCGGAACGCCTAAATTGATAGTAAGTGCAAAAATAATTGGCAAATAAGATATGGCTTTATTTGTTTTCCAATTCGCTTTTTCTTTGATGAGGTCTAACACTCCAAGAATGGTGGTGCCAAGCAAAAGCCAAACAGACATCAGGTGCAACCAGAAAATCACAAACAATAAAATAAGAAATAACCAAGGTGGTGCTCCCATTGGTACATCTCCAAGTGTAAAAGTTTTCATAGAGCTAATTTATTTTTCGAGAACTTTGTTATAAAGATTAGCAAAAATACTATTTATCTAGGGGATTTTTGAAAAAATTATGCATTATGTTATTACACAAGATGGTAGCCCAACTATTTATGATGAAAACTTTAAAGAACATCACCATAGTTTAATTGGGGCTTATACTGAGGCTTTTTATAAATTTGCTCAATTGGCCTCGACGGTTTTAAGGAGCAAAAATACAATTAAACTCTTGGATTTGCCTTTTGGCCTTGGTTATAATTTGGTGGCAACCTTGGATTTATGCCAAACCTTACCGAATAAGCCTTTTATTGAATGTACTGCGATCGAAAAAGACTTTGAAATTATTCAAAAAATTGCAGTTTGCCCTTTTGAAGAAAACCTAAAAAATAAATTTGAACCCTTAAAAGTTTTAAGTTGCGGCCAAAATCAAATTCACGGCAAATATTTTTCTTTAAATTTAATAATTGAAGATTTGCTTTTGGCTCTTCCTAAGCTGAAAGACAATTTTGATTTAATTTATTACGATGCTTTTAGTCCTCGCTCTGCCCCAGCTTTATGGTCTAAAGATAATGTTTTTAAATATTTAGCCGAAAACTTAAACGAAAATGGTTTTTTAATCACTTATACGGCTTCCAATAAGGTTCGCAAGGGTTTGCTTGAACTTGGCTTGAATATTGCTCCAACCTCAGCCCTTGGCCGTAAAATGCCTGGTACAATTGCAAGTAAACAAAAATTATCAAATCGCTTTACTGAAGAAACTTGGCAAAAAATCCAAAAAGCGCAAAGTTATTAATTTTTCCTTTAACTAAATTTGTAGAAAGAATTTTATATTCAGGTTTAAGTGCTTCTAATGGTAAGCTTCGGCTCTCAAAGGAATCACCCCAGTTTTTTAGGGTTAAGGGGAAATTTTAAGCTTGAAGAAAGTAAGAACAATAGTTATACTAAGTTATACACAGTTGTAAATTAAAAATGTTAGCTTTAAGATTAGAACCTGAATTAGAAAGAAAATTAGAAGAACTAGCCAAAGAAACTAAACGCTCTAAAAGTTACCATGCAAAAGAAGCTTTAAAAAAATATATTGAAGATCGCTCGGATTATTTAAAAGCTTTAGCTGTTTTAGAAAAAGGAGAAGAAACTTATACTTTAGAAGAGGTAAAAGCTCGTATAAAAGCCAGAAAAAAAGAGGCTTAAACTATATTGAGCTGGAATATTATTTTTAGTAAATCTGCTAATAAAGCTTTGGATAAGCTAAATCCCCAACTTTCAGAAAGAATAATTGACTTTTTGGAAGAAAGAATTTTGATTGAAAAAAGACATCCTAAAACCTTTGGAGAGCCTTTAGCTGGTAATTTAATTGGTTTCTGGAGATATAGAGTCGGGGATTATAGAATAATTTGCAAAATTGAAGACGATACTTTAATAGTTTTGGTATTAGAAATAAACCATCGAAAACAAGTTTATAAAAAAAGTAAAGAAAGAAATTTACAATTCCCCCTACAGATTAAAGCTCTCTCAAAGCCGAAAGGGAATGTTTAATAAACTGTGTCAATTCAAAAATAGTAAAATAAGTTGAATAAATGAGGAATTGACAATGAAAACAGAAACAAAAAAGAAATTTGATAACTTTGATATTCATAAATTTTGATCTTGATCCGATTTAGGAGACAAACTTTTTAGAGATATTGTAAAGCTCCTCGAATTGAAGAGGGGACAGATAATTCAAGGTTGAATGCTTTCTTTCCCGATTATAGAAAATCTCTATGTATTCAAA
>CANLTT010000126.1 GCA_947494115.1 Candidatus Caenarcanales bacterium | reverse complement strand
CAGTATTCTATTACTTTTTTCCTAAAATCATTACTATATTGTTTCATAATTTATATTTTTGACATATATTTTTACATTTTACCTTCTGATTATTAAGCTTTCGGAATTGCTATAAGTATTTGCGGGCTGATAGTGGGGAATATCGTATTATTTATTTTGAAGAAGACAGTATTTTATATATTGTTTTAATTGGTAAACGAAATGATGATGAGGTTTATAAAATGCTAAAAAGGCTTTAATCTCTCTTCTCTGGTAGACCGTTTAAAATAGTTCTGTGCATTTTGATTCTTTACAGTACAATAATTTTGATTTTAGCTTCTTAAGATGTTTTTATTCAAAACTAACTTATAATGAAAACTCTAAAATAAGAAAGAATAAAAGTCGTAATTAATTGCAATGGATGAAGCTAATTCTAATACAAATCTAATAACAGCATTAATTGGTCTAGCTAGTGCTTTAACAGGGGCTTTAACTGGAGGTTGGTTTGCTTATTTGACAAGCTTGTCTACAGCTGACAAACAGCATAAGTTTCAAGCCTCAACTTATACATTTGATTATTACCGTGATAAGCAAAAATTGTTTCAAGAGAATAAGAAAGAACTTGGAAAAATGATAGGCATAATTCTTGGCTCATCAATTTCATTAGAGTCTTCCTTTGGGAGTGAGAACAATACGCCAGAGAATTTAAATTTGAAGAGAAAATGTTATAAAATGTTGGGTAAGAGTATGTACCTTATGTTAAGTTCATTTGAAGATGTAAGATATGTAAAAAAACTGTTTGAAGAATTTAAATTTACTACTACAGATGCAGATATGTATATAAAGCTTCAAGGATATTCTAATGATCAAAGCTCAACGCATGAGGAAATTGAAGAACTAAGATTAAGTGTTTCTCAATATAGTTATGATGATTTAATTAAAAGATTCACAAAAACAATGAAAATTTATTCTTTTCTTGAAGTTTGTTTTGAAGTGATTATTATTAGATTACATAAAAAACTCTTTATACCTTGGCTAAAATCCTTTAATTAAGCCGATCTAAAATATTCTTAATGGTCATAAATTCAAATAAGTGTACAATTATTCTGTACAAAGTAGTAGATTATGACAAAACAATTTAATATTTCTGAAGCTAGAGCCAATCTTCCAGAGCTGATAGATGGGCTAGAACAAGGTTTGGAAACAGAAGTAATTATTACAAGGCACGGAAAACCAGTTGCAAAGCTAAATCCATATATTTTTCTGCAAAAAGAATATTCATTAAGAGGCTTACCTTTTTCAATGAGTGATGATTTTAATGAACCAATGGAAGATTTGTGGGAAACGGTGGCTAATTCATGATAATTCTGGATACACAAGCATGGTTTTGGTATATGCACAGCCCCGATAAGTTATCGTCTAAAGCTAAAATTGCCATTGAAGAGTTTGAATTTCAAAAGTCTTTAAGAGTATCAGCCATATCTGTTTGGGAAATCGCTCTTAAAGCTCGTATTGGAAAATTAACTTTGCCAATGGAAATTAATGCTTGGTATGAAAAAACTCAAACTTATGCGGCTGTAACGATTGAATCAATTAATCCCATTGATTTAATAAATAGTATTCAATTACCAGATGGTTTTCACAAAGATCCAGCAGATCGTATTATTGTGGCTATGGCAAGGCGTTATGGGTGTTTTTTAGTTACTTCAGATCAGAAAATTATTGATTATCCTCATGTTCAAACTATTTGGTAATCACTCGATCCAAAATTCGTTTAACTGTCATCTTCTTAAATTCTACTCCCTGACGGGTTTTAAAACCAAGCCTATTAAGTTCATTTGCTATTTTTTCATAGCTAAAACCTTGTTTACGATAATCACTTACTAAACCCGCAATTTGTGAATAAGCCTGAATAGCTTCTGTTTTCTCAACTTTGGCTCTGTGAGTTCTATCCACATCTTGAAATCTTGGATTGCCCAATTTAAACCCTTTGGCTTTTTTGGCTTCCAATGCAAGCTTAGTTCTTTTGCTAATTGTTCTAGCTTCTTCCTCATAAACAGCGGCTTTAATCTGCAAAATAAAAGCTCCATCCATCGGTGAATCAGCACAAATAAAGTTAATTCCAGTTTGCATTAAATAACTAATTAATAATTGACTACGCCCCAGCCTTGATAAATCAGCCGTAACCAAAACAGCTTTTTCTTTATGACAGAAATCAATAATCTCTTTTAACTTAGGACGCTTTTTAAGCAATGTTTCTAAAGAGAATGGCTTATCATGGCTAATTCTTATTTTTGATGTGCCAGTTTCGACTTCTATAATTTCCTTACTGACTTGCCCGTTCTGGTGCAGTACAAAATGTTCACAAAGTTTTTTCTGTGCATCTAACCCCAATCCAGACTTACCTTGCCCATCAGTTGAAACTCTATAATATATTGCGTACTTACTCATTTTGTCTGTTCAATTTGTAACATCTTAAACGCTCTTCTACAAAACGAGACCATTCAGTATCCGAAAAAACCACATTGTTAAGCGTTTGAAGTTGTACTCTTACATTCGCCAACATCGCTTGTTGAGTATTTAAGTTTAATGGATTTTCATAACCTTGATTAATTAGGTCTTGAATAAATTCACGCTCAAGGGCAGCCTCTGTTTGATGGTTTGCCCCTTGCTGTTCTATCTTAGCGTATTTATCAAGGACTATGAAGTTATTAGATTCTGCTATGGTTTTATAGGTACTCATGCGATTTCTTTTTTCGGAAATGTTAGCAATAAATCACGGTAATATTCATACTGCTTTTTCCTTAACTCAATTTCTTTTGGCAAACCTTCGCTTATGGAGGTGGTGAGTATGTCAAATTTATCGAGTATGGAAACAATGCGTTCTTGTTCATTGAGCGGTGGCATGGGGATTACTACCGTGCCTAAACCTTTTGAATGAATTGCAGAAATTTTACCCGAAGAAATATGTTTTTTTATTTGATCATGGAACTGTTTAGTACGAGTAAAATAAGCTACATATTTAGGGTTTAAAGCACTCCTATATGAAAAACAAGCATCATGAATTACTGTGCCTTCATTGCCTAACCAAGCTGTTCCCCTTCCAATATCTTCAATTGTTTCACCTGCAGAAACAATAACAACATCACCTCTTTCGGCTACTCTTAGTTTTTTATTTTCAACTAACTCTTCACTAAGAAATGACTTTGTTTTATCAGCCCATATATTGTAATGAGTGTACATTTCACCATAATGAATACATGGAATCCCTTCTGAAATCATATCGGTTTTCACGAATCGTTTACCTCTTTGAAATTCACCGATTTCAATCATAGTTTTCCATTCCACTTCACCCTCTGCAAAACTCAACAACTGTTCACGATAATAGTTATACTGCTTTTTACGGGCTGTAAGCTCTGTTGTAAGCTCTGTTGTAAGCTCTGTAAAGGTGTCGAGTATACGGACTATTTCTTTTTGAGCAGAAAGTGGTGGGATGGGGACGGGAACTTGAAGAATTTGCTGTTTTTGTAAATTCGTTTGATCTATACCGTTATTATATTTTCTTAGATGTCGAGTTCTATCCAAGAAATAATTTAAAAATTTAGGAAATAATACAGCTTTGTTTTTAACGGATATTCCTCCAATACGTTGGTTAAGAGTATACTTTTCATTTTCATCGACCAAGAATGTTTTTGCTAAAGCTTTTCCATTAGGCAAATCACTCATTACAATTAATATGTCTTCGACAAATAATGGACAAAGTTGATTATTGGAATATTTAGCAACTTTACCATCTGTTGATATAAATCTAGAATTTACAACAATGTATTTACCGTCATCAGTAATTTCCTTTTCGTGTCCTTTGCCGTTTGAAAAATTTGCAACCTCTCCTAACGGTTTCCACTCCACTTCAACGCCTTCTAATAATTTATCTAAATAACTCATGCTTTTCCTTTTAGGTTTTTCTTGGCTATTTCTTTATCTAAGCTTTTTACCCTGCGTTCTAGTTTTTTAATATCCTCTTCAGCGGGCAAGTTTTCGGGTTTAATGCCGCTTTTGCCTAATAGGGTTCTTACATCTTGGTTGTTTTTAACATGTTCTGAGGTGATTGTACTTTCACCATTTAGGTTATTTTTCTTTACATTAAAATTAGTAATTTCAGTGGCTAATTGCTTGGCTGTAATAGTAATAGTAGGCAAAAAATCGGCTAAAGGTCTGTTTTCTTTTACGCCCAATTTTCTTTTCATATCGCTGGTATTGTAACCTCCAAACATAGCCCAATCGCCATTACTTCTAATCCTTGCAAAGCCCGAATTATCAACCCCTCTCTCGTAGATGTTTTTAGAAAGTTCGGTTTCGGTAGCGGCTAATTTTTCACGAGCTTGCAAACGCTCCATGAGTTGAATACGCTCTTCTAATAACTCTTGTTTACGGGTTTGAATAGCAAAATAACTTTGAGCAAAAGCAATTTGTTCTTTCTTTGGGTCTCCGTTTTGAGCAATAAGGTAACAGGCATAGCGGGTGAGCATAAAGTCTGGCACTTCCTTGCTTGCACCTTTAGGCATTTGTATCGTTTTGGTGATGTCAACGAAATGATCAGAAACCTCTTCACCCGTGGTTTGGCAACTTTCTTTTGCCTTATTAATGGCATTTAAAAAATTACGCCAATCAGCATATCCTAAAAGCTCTTGCAATTCACGAGCTAACCAATATTCTATTCCGTCTTGCTCGTAGGCGTATTCTTCAAAACTTTTATTTAATTTTATGATAGTATCTTTTTCCATCATTATATTCCTTCGATTTCCATTACAATTTTATCAATATCCGCACGCAGCTTATCTATCTTCTCTACAGTTTTAGAAATTTCTGTATTTAATTTAGTAATATCGACTTTCTCCCGATTATCCTTTGCTTGTACATAGGAGCTAACGGAAAGATTATAATCATTTTCAGCAATTTTAGTATTGTCTATAGATATGGCTACATGTTCTACATCTAATTTACTATCGAACATTTCCATAATTTTTTCGATATGGTCATCTGTAAGCACATTGTTATTGGTTACTTTTTTAAAGAAATCTTCACCGCTTGCATCGATAAACTGGGTTGTATTTTCAGTTTTCTTTTTAGAAAGAACTAATAAAGTAACGGCTATTGAAGTGCCAAAAAACAGATTAGGTGCTACAGAGATTATGGTTTCTATAAAATTATTATCTACCAAGTATTTTCTGTTCTGCACCGCCACGGTAAAATATACC
>CANLTT010000125.1 GCA_947494115.1 Candidatus Caenarcanales bacterium | reverse complement strand
ATCAAATTTCTTTTTTGTTTCTGTTTTCATTGTCAATTCCTCATTTATTCAACTTATTTTACTATTTTTGAATTGACACAGTTTATTAAACATTCCCAAGTTTGCCAAGACAGAGGGTTTATTTTAATCTGAATTGAAGTTTTTTGCTAGTTTATTTGATTTCGACTACGGCTTTATACGGGTCTTTTTGGATTAATTCTTGACCTTTTTCATAAACTTCTTTTCCAAGTTTAGTACTCGTGTATCTTTCAGAAGCGGCATTCCAATATATAAGCTTTTTGTTTTTTAAACTTTCAGCTTCATCTTGTCGGTTTTCGATATCTTGCATATTTGCGCCGCTTTCATGGTTTACAATAATTTCTAAAACTTTTTTCTCCAGTTGATTTAAATTAATCCAAGTTTTTTCAAGCAGTTTTTGATATTGCTCCTCTACAATTTCGTTATTTAAATCAATTTGCGTTTTATTCATGTCAATTAAAGGTTCTTCCGCCTCAGGTGAGCAAGCACTTAAACCAATTATTACAAATAATAAAATTGCAAGTTTCATTTTAGAATTACCCTTAACTAAACTTGAGTTTCATATGTGGTTGCACTGGCTTCAAAAAAGCTCACTAGTTCAGGTAAATCGGTTTGTGTAACTAGCCAAGGAGCTGGATTAGCAACACGGTAAATTGGCTCTAAATTTAAGGCTGTCATGCGGCGGTCAGCTATATATTGACAATATTGCAAATAATAATTTTTATTCATACCTAAAATACCTTCTGGCATAGCAACTTCGGCATAATTAGATTCTAAAATCACGGCTTGCTTCATTAAATTGCTTAATTCGGCTTTGAATTCTTCAGTTAAGATTTCGGGGTTTTCAGCAATTAAATGGCGCATGGCTTGCATTCCAAAACCCAAATGCACGGTTTCATCACGCAAAATATATTGAAACAAAGAAGCAATACCTTTAAGTAATTGTCGTCTTCCAAAGCTTAAACCAATTAAAAAACCCGAGAAAAAATAAAGGCCTTCCATGATGGCGTAAAAACCAAATAAATTACGGAATAATTGTTGTTTAGTAATTTCGGTTTCATCCATCAAGCTAACTGTAAATTGCTCTTCAAATTCTTTTTTGGCGGCAATCGCTGGCTCTGTTTTATACATATCAAAAATTTCTTCACGGTTTAAACCCAAAGATTCAAGCACATATAAAAAAGTTACCGTATGATTGGCTTCTTCATATGCTTGTCTGAGCAAAAACAGTTTCCATTCGGGATCTTCGGTATGTTTGTAAAGAGCATATGAAATATTATTGGCCACCAAGCTTTCGGCCGTGCAGAAGAAACCAAGCATATATTTCAAATAGTGTTTTTCCATTTCTGAAATTTTGCCATCATATTCTTGTTTGTCTTGCGCTAAAGAAATTTCTTTGGGAAACCATGAATTAGCACAGCCTTGTTGATAAAGTTTGAAACCAAAAGAAGGTTGTCCGTTTTTTAATTCAAATGGAATCAATTTAGTTGCTTTTTTTGTCTGCTCTACCATTGTGCTCATCTTGAAATTTCTCCTGCGTGGATTTTTTACTTAAACTAATCTTACAAAGAAGAGGTAAATAAAGCTGAGGCAAAAAATACCACAATACACAAACCTATATTTGAAAAGCCTTGTTTTGCATGGCCTTTGTGTTCTCGTACTTCTAATTGGAATAATAATTAATATTTTTTTATTGGTATTACAAAAAGCTTTTTCCGACAATTAAAAAGACGGCTTTAAACTAAATAAAATACTAGTTTGTTAAAACCCTCTAAAAGCTTCTTTACAATCACATCTGATAAGAACAATTAAAATTAACAATATGAAACAACTTAATCTATTAAAAAGCGGCTTAGAGGTTTTAGAGGCAGAATATTTGGAATTTATGAATTACGAATTGCCTCAATATGCCAAAGAAAATAATTGGTTCATGCAAAATAATTATTCTTTTCAGATGGTAATTTTGGATAATATCTTTGGTTCAAACTATGAAACTCGCCTGATTGAAGGCATTCCCCCTTATTTGCAACTTAAAGAAACTGAATTAAAACAGGCCATAAACTTGGCTAATCGCATTAAAACATATGGCTTGCCCTATTTAGAAGCTTTGAATTTAAATAGCTTAAGCTGGCGCCAGAAAATTTAGTCAATAATACGCCATTGTAATTCGTCTTCGGCTCTGTAAGGCACAATATGATTGTATTCAGCGGGAATTTTTTGCGATATTTTTTTGAGCGTAATAGTCTGTTCTAAAGCAGATAAACCATAAAACTCTCGCCCAAAGGTGCAACAAAAGTCTTTCAATTTATTTAAGCAATTTAATTTTTCAAAGGTGTCAGCTAAATAAGGCAAAAGCAGAGGCGTTGTAAAAATACCAGCGCAAGCGCAACTGTTTTCTTTGGCTGAACGCAAATGTGGTGCACTATCAGATCCGAGAAAGAACTTAGGATTGCCGCTTTTTATAACCGCTCTTAAGGCCGCTCTGTCGCTTGGATATTTGGCTACTGGTTTGCAATAGTTATGGTTTTGCCCAGCCCAATCGTCTACGGTTAAATCTAGATGATGAGGCGTAATAGTCGCACTTACAGTTAAACCTAATTCTTCAACTTTTTCGACAGCGGCTTTGGTTGTAATATGCTCAAGCACTATTTTAAGCTTAGGAAAGTTTTTATGTATTTTTTCTAAGTGTTGTAAAAAATTTTCTTCGGCATTTAGAATACAAATGTTTTTTTCGGCATTACTAGGCACTTCTCCGTGCAAATTTAAAATTAAGCCCAATTTCTCCATTTCGGCAAAAAGAGCATAATAAATTTCATAATTCTCGATTCCGTCTTCGCTATTGGTGGTTACACCTCGAGGATAACTTTTAATGCCTATAATTTTGGCTGTCGCCGCTTTTTGAATTTCTTCAATTGTAAGTTCGGGGTTTAAATATAAAGTCATTAAATATTCAACTCTAGGATTTAAAGCCTTAAGAGCTTGTTGATAATTGAGAGCTTGTTTTGTGGTTTTTATATGCGGTTTTAAATTTGGCATAACCAAAACCCTTCCCGCACCGCCTTTATCAATTAAAGGAACCACGGTTTGCATTAAATGGTCTTGCCTTAAATGAACATGTAAATCGTCGGCTAGAGGCAATGTAATTTGTTCTACAAACATAAATTTAATGTAATTTGTTCTACAAACATAAATTTATTTAACGCTTTAAGTTATTTAGAAGTAAATTATACATCTTAGTTCACTTTATTTTAAAACACTTTAAAGCTTAAGCAAGATTTCGGCAAGCATAATAATTTGCGCAGTTAAATTTAAACCATAGAAGAATTTAAAACTAAGTCTACGGCTTGTAGCAGTTCTGGTGGGCGAAATGGCTTAGTTAAAAAATGTTGAGCGCCCACAGACAGAGCCATATCTTTATCGTCTTGGCCGCCTTTGGCCGTTAAGATAATAACTGGTATTTTGGCCGTACTGGCATTTTTCCTAAGTTCAGCACAAACCTGAAAACCCGTTAAATAAGGCATCATTACGTCCAAGAGCACTAAATCTGGATTAACTTGCTTAGCTAAATTTAAAGCATCTTGCCCATTGGCGGCTTCAATTAATGTATATTTGCGAGAAGCTAAAGTGGCTTTTACCAATAAACGCAAAGAAGGTTCATCATCTGCAACTAATATAGTTTTACTCATTTAATCCTTAAATAAAAGCGTATTCATTTACTTTTTACCAAAACAGGTTTAAAATCGGCGCATTAAAAGGGGAAAAATATAAATTACCGTGAAATCCGCCATTGCGCTTTTAAACAATTTTGAAGAAGAATTACAAAGTCAATTTAGTTATCTGCAAAAAACTAGCTTGGCTAATCATCATAAAGTGGCTCAAGCTTTTTGTAAAGCCAAAGTTGGTTCTGAACATTTCAACTCTACAAGCGGTTATGGCCACGATGACCTTGGAAGAAGCAAATTGGATGAGCTTTTTGCTTTAGTTTTTTGTGCTGAAGCCGCTTTAGCCAGAGTTAATTTTGTTTCGGGTACTCACGCAATTAGTTGTGCTATTTTAGGCAATTTGCAAGCCCAAGAAGAAATTGTTTTTGCGCCCAATCAGCCATATGATACGCTCGAACCACTTTTAAAATATATTCAAAATCACCTTAAAGGCCAAGTTAAAATCGCCCAACCGCAAGATTATAATAATTTTGAAAATATTATACAAGCCACTTTAGCTCAAATTACGAGCCAAACCAAAATGGTTTCTATTCAAAGATCTCGGGGTTATTCGGCTATACGACCAACTTTGAATATTATGCAAATTAAACAATTAATAAAAGCGATTAAAAGCCAAAACCCGCAAATAATTTGTTTTGTTGATAATTGTTATGGCGAATTGGTTGAAGAACAGGAGCCTTTAGAAGTTGGAGCTGATTTAATAGCTGGCTCTTTAATCAAAAACCCTGGCGGTGGCTTGGCTTTTACGGGCGGTTATATTGCGGGCAAGCAAGTTTTAGTTGAAAAAGCGGCGGAGCATTTAACGGCACCAGGTATTGGCTCTTCTGGCGGACCTAGCTTTGGGCAAAACCGTTTATTGTTTCAGGGCTTATATTTGGCTCCTTTGGTGGTTGAACAAGCCTTAAAAAGTATGTTGATGTCGGCACGGGTTTTTGAATATTTAAACTTTAAAACCAGCCCTCATTGGAGCACAGCTCGTAGTGATATAATTCAGAGAGTGGATTTTGGCGAGCGTTCTAAATTAATTAACTTTTGTAAATTGCTACAAGCACATAGCCCCATTGATTCGCATTTGACACCATATCCAGCCCAAACTCCAGGCTATGAAGATGAACTTATTATGTCGGCGGGTACTTTTATTGAAGGCGCAACAATTGAACTTTCGGCAGATGGGCCTTTGCGTGAGCCTTTTAGTGCTTATTTGCAAGGTGGTCTTAGTTATTTTTATACACGTTTATTTTTAGAAAAGCTCATAGAAAGCATGACCGTTTAGGTTTAATAAAATAAATTAAAAAGCGGATTTTCTTGATTTTAAAATGTGAAATAATTAATAAAAAATTCAAATAAGCATTTTAAGTGATGAATAGAGACCAAACAAAAGACTGAAGTTGATCCGAAAAAGGGGACAAATTGAACGAAGAACAAGTCAATAATTAAAAGGAGTTCAATTTATGTCTAAATACGAAAAAGAATTTAAAGAAGAAGCAATTAGATTGTGCAATGCAAAA
>CANLTT010000124.1 GCA_947494115.1 Candidatus Caenarcanales bacterium | reverse complement strand
AATTATACAAGTTAAAAATAAAGAATCACAAAGTACCCGTTGTATCATGGATTTCTGTTGATCTCTGATTGCGACAGCACTTAAGGCTTTTTATAAAGAAAAAACCAAAAAACAAATTGCCATAAAGCCGTTAATATTCCAAAGCAAGCCCCGAAGGCAAAAAGCCAACTAGATAATTTAAGCAAAATAATAAAAGCCCCCAAAATATAACAAATGCCATTAGAAGCAAACATAAAAGCGTGCACAAAATGTTCTTCTGGTGGGCATTCTCTGGCATGAATCCACTCGTCTTTAAAAGAAACACAAATTGTTATTAAAGCAAAAACGCAATAAAGCCAAAACAGAGCTGGCAAATTAGTTTTTAGAGCAAAATAACCAATAGCATAAGTGCTAGACGTGCAAAGGGCATCAATAATATGGCTTGTTTTTTCCCAGTCGCTTAAACCTCGCTTGGCGTGCATTGGTTCATCAATTAAAAAAAACACACTGGCAAGCAAACCATTAAACAGTAAAAAACTATTTTGAGTGAAATGTACAATGCTCAGATTTGTCATTTAATTCAAGGTTTATTTTTGTTGGTGGCCTTGCTGTTTTTCTGTTGCGTTTTTTCTGTTTTGCTATTTTGATTGTCTGGGCTAAGTAATAAATTTTCTTCTTTATGGTCTATCAGCGGTTCACTGACTGGTTCAGCAGAAATAGGAGTCAGCGGTTCTGAAAAAATTTGCTGAATTTCACCCGGAGAAAATAAAAGATTGCTACACAGGTAAAAAATTAGACATATTAAAATAACTATAAAAAGCAAAAAAGGCGATCCGAAGCGGCGGCCTTCAAACCACATTGGATCAACATTATTTCCCCAAAAAGTTCTAAATTCATCAGAAGGAGCCAAAGAAGAGCTTTTCAAGGCCGCAATTTTTGTTTCGGCGGTTTTTTTTATAGCACCATTGTTCGGCTCACTAACTGGCTTGGTAACTGAAGCTCCAACGATTGCATTGGACTTTTTTATGGATCTTGGTGAATTATCTCCAATTGGCGAATTCATTTAATTTAATCACCCAAAATTTGGATTAAAGCCATTTGAGTATTATCTCCACGACGATCTTCCGCTTTCAGAATACGTGTATAACCACCTGGTCTTTGAATCAGCAGTTTGGCTTTTTCGAATAAAGGCTCTAAAACATCAGCGGCCAATTCTCGGCGTATAAGACGCAAATAATGCAATTTTTGAACAGCCTCAGCAGTTTTAACGGCTTTTATGGCTTTTGTAAGGATTTTTTCGATAAATGGCCTTAAAACTTTGGCTTTAGAAAGGGTAGTTTTAATTTGGCCATGAAAAATCAATTCACGAGCTAAAGAACGCATTAAAGCTCTTTGCTGATCGGCGGCTCTATTTAAATTATTTCTTTTGCGTAAATGTCTCATTTTTTATAACCTATATTTCTAAACTTATCTTAGCATCATACCAAACGGTGGTGGTGGCGGTACAAAGGAGTTGCTAGCACTTCTGGCATTGCTTGCTGGTGCAGAGCCTTGAGAAGCACGGCGGGCATCATCAGACAAGAAGAAACCCTTATCGTTGAGGGTCTGAATAACTTCTTCGGCTGATTTTTTACCAAAGTTTTTAATACTCATTAATTCATCGGTGGTCATTTCGATTAAATCTTGCAGAGTATTTTTATTGGCTCTCTTTAAGCAATTATAAGCTCTAACTGATAAATTAAGGCTTTCGATACCAACATTAGAATAATCTTCAATAACTTCTGGTTCGGCTTCTTTGACCTGTATAGTTTGAATGCCTTCGCCAGCCAATGTTAAAAATGGATTGAGCTTGCGAACCAATAATTTTGCGGCTTGGCTAATCGCTTTTTCTGGATCAATACTGCCATTAGAAACCATTTCCATTACCAAGCGTTCAAATTTATTAGTAGAAGGTTCGCTTGATTCACCAATTCTAATTTGCTCTACTCTATAAGAGAAACGCTTAATTGGCATAAAAGACGAATCCATTGGAATAATGTCAATTGCTCTTCCAGCCGAAGGTTGCTCATCAGCTAAAACATAACCACGGCCTTTAACAGCGTGTAATTCAGCGGAAAAAGATTTTTCTTCGGTTATAGTTGCAATGTGCTGATCTGGATTAACAATTTCAACACCCGCAGGCAAAGCAAAATCACTGGCCTTAATTTCGCCAGGACCTTTAAAGTTTAAAGAAAGAGTGAAGACTTCATCAAGTTCAGTTTGAAAAACCAAAGCTTTAAAATTAAGAATAATCTCAACGATGTCTTCAACTATGCCAGGCATAACCGAGAATTCATGCGTAACTCCATCGATGCGAGCACTAATAACGGCTGTTCCTTCAAGATGAGATAAACATATACGTCGAAAAGTATTACCAAGTGTAATCCCAAAACCTCTCTCTAAAGGCTCTACCTCAAAGATAGCTTTTATGCTTCCATCTTCAAGTTTTTGAGTATCTGTGCATTTTATAAAAGTATCCATAAAAAATATTTCTCCTGATAATTAAACGCGTCTTCTTTTTGGGGCACGGCAGCCATTGTGTGGAATTGGGGTTATATCCCGAATAGACTGAATGTCAATGCCTACTGATTGTAAAGAGCGAATAGCAGATTCACGGCCAGCACCAGGGCCACTAACATAAACTATTACAGAGCGCAAAGAATATGTTGTGTACGCTTCTTTTCCAGCCTTAGTAGCGGCCGACTGAGAAGCAAATGGAGTGCCTTTACGTGAACCTTTAAAACCACAAGAACCAGCACTAGCCCAAGATAACACATCCCCGCTAGCATCGGTAAGCGTAACAATTGTGTTATTAAAAGTGGATTGGATAAAAGCAATTCCATTTGGAACTTTTTGCTTTGTTTTTTTCTTTTTGTTTCCTACAGCCATTATTAATTTTATATAAATGAAAGAAGAAATTATTTTATCAAACAGATTAATAAAAATAAAGGCTAAATAATATTTATTTAATTTATTTGGGTTTTTATTTGATTATTTAATTTTAATTATTCTTTTTTCTTCAAAGCAGTTTATTTGAATTTCTAAAAAATTATTTTGGAGTAATTCTAAATATTCTTGCGGCAATTCGCTGGCCCATTCAATAAAAAGCAAAGAATTTTTCTGCAAAAGTATTTCTTCAAATTCGCCAATATTAGGCAAAGCACGATAAAGATCAAAATGATAAATTAAAAAACAATCGGTTTTGTATTCGTGAATTTTGCCAAAAGTCGGGCTATTTACTTTGTGCGCATAATTGAGTTTTTGCAAAATAAATTGAATCAAAGTAGTTTTACCTGCACCCAAATCACCGTTTAGAAGATAAGTTTGGCAATATGTAAATTTATTAATTATATAATCAGCAACTTGGGCAAGTTCGGGCAAAGTTTTAATTTCAAAAAGTTTTTCTTGGCTAGAATTCATAAAGGTGCAAAAAGCCGAACAGAATAATTAGGGAATAATTTAAACAGTTTTAAAGAATTTTGCATGATTATTTACGGCTGTTCAAATAATTCTAAAGAATTTCATTTTGCCCAAGGCATTCTTTCGGGCGACAATTTATTGATTGAAGAAGTAAATGTATATGAAAATAGTTTAGATTTATTTGTAAATATTATGGCCTCTGGCTCTGCATGGGGTTTGAATTTTGAGTTTAGTATTCCTTTTGCACTTTATAAATTGTGGGGGCTGTCTAATTGGCCAGAATTATTAAATTTAGCCATTTTAAAAACCCAAGTCGATTTTGTAAAACTTTGCAAAGAAATAAATTTACCCAAAAATAAACTTGGCCGTTTTACTGACTCAGAGAATAAAGCCGAGCATATATTACAAAAACACAGTTTTAAATTGCCAATCGATTTTTATAATAATTTGAAAATTTTGGCTTATTTAAAACAATTTGGTGCTTTGGTTTATCCTTTTGATGAGCTAATCAGCCAAAAAACACATTTATACGAAGTTCGCACCGAAAACCTTTGGCTCAAAACTGGTTTGCATAAAACAAAAAAGTTAAAACAATTTGTCGAGGAATTTAATAAACTTAATTTTCTCAAATTGCAAATTCCTGAATATTTTTTGAATGCGCCAAATCATTCTTCAGTTGAGGCAATTTTGGCTTGTATTGTTTTAGCGATTCAAATTAAGAATTTTGATTTAGAACAAAACTGGAATAAAAAACCTAATTATTTAAATGAAGATGAATGGTCTTTTAAGTCTCTAGAAGGTCTTATTTTGAGAGCTTGAGTTTTCAATTGGATTGTTTTTGTTTTGGTCTTTCGATAAATGAAGGAACGGGAAAATGCATTTTTTCTTTGATAAATTCAATTTCTTGCACTGTGGCTTCTGGGTTTAGGTTTTGCAAAAATTGAACAACTTCTTGTACTAATTCTTCAGGAGCCGAAGCACCAGCCGTAATACCAATAGAATTTTTTCCTTTTAGCCAATCATTTTGAATAAAGTTTTTATTATCAATCAAATAAGCTGTACAGCCCTCTTCTTCAGCGCATTCACGTAATCTTTGCGAATTAGAACTATTTTGAGAACCAAGCACAAAAACCACATCGCAATATTTGGCTAAATTTTTAACGGCCAGTTGTCGATTGGTGGTTGCATAACAAATATCATCCGCCTTTGGTGAAACTATATTCGGGAAACGGTTTTTTAAAATTTGAATAATTTCTTTGGTCTCAGAGAGGCTTAAGGTAGTTTGAGTTAAATAAGCTATTTTGCTAGTTTGAGCAGGAGCTACATTCAAAGCATCTTGTCTATCATTAATTAAAAACATATTATGCGGAGCCTCAGCTAAAACGCCAATCGCTTCATCATGGCCTTTATGACCGATATACAAAATAGTATAATCTTTTTTAGCAAAACTAATCGCTTCTAAATGAACTTTGCGAACCAAAGGGCAAGTTGCATCGAGCACATATAAACCTTTGGCTTTGGCTTGCGTAAAAAATTCAGGGGGAACACCGTGTGCACTAAAAATTAAAATACAACCATCAGGGACTTCGTCAATTGAATTAACCGATTTTGCGCCTTTTTGGGCTAGTTCTTGCACAATTTTTTGATTATGTACAATTTCTTTGAGTATATAAATTGGCTCATCAAATAATTGCAAAGCTTCTTCTACAATGCCAATTGCATAATCGACACCCGCACAAAAGCCCCTTGGTTTGGCTAAAAGTATTTTCATGGTGATTAATTATAATAAAGTTTAAGCAGAACAAGAATTTTTAATTAAGTGTTTATGGGTTTTGTATTGTGCTTGTGTTGTTTCTTCTTGGTTTTAAAACCCGTCAGAGAATAGAATTTAAAAAATGAAGTTGATCCGAAAAAGGGGACAAATTGAACGAAGAACAAGTCAATAATTAAAAGGAGTTCAATTTATGTCTAAATACGAAAAAGAATTTAAAGAAGAAGCAAT
>CANLTT010000123.1 GCA_947494115.1 Candidatus Caenarcanales bacterium | reverse complement strand
AAACCCATATTCAACAGCCAAATTATCCAATATTGTAACTAATTCTATTGAAGCATGAGCATTTAGAGAAATTCTAGCTGTAGTGCGTGGAATTGGATTTTTAGGGTTTCGATAATGCCAATTGTTTTCTTCCGAAACTTTTATTTCTGCAGTAGGCTTTGAAGTTACTTGATCAATGCTCGGATCATCTTTACCAGCAACCTCTTTATAATTGACTAAACGAATTTTTCGATAAATTGTTTGTATTAAATTTTTATATATTCGTTGTTCAGATGTTTCTTCGTCTACAAAGTTTTTTATGATTATTGCAAAAGTTCGTTGAAGTCTTTCACTATCTTCTATCCTGAATTGCAAAGCTTCGCTAATATTAACTTTTTCGCTCCAGCCAAAATCTTTTCTAATTTGCCCTTCAGAGACTTCGCCTGTCTCCCATTGTCTTTTGATTTCCATCCAGTGCTTAAGGCTTTCTTCTTGATAACTTATTTCTTCTTCATAATGCTTTCTTAGTGCACTTCTCGCTATTTGAGTGGATTTTTCAAACGCTGGCACTACTAAGTTCTTGCTTAATTCCTCAGGGAAAAAATAATCTCCGTACATAGTTTTTAGGTGATTGAAACCAATTTGTAGTCCTAGCATTTTTTCTTCTTGAGAAAGACTTGTACCTCTAGCAATAGCCGAAAATTGCTCGCCAAAGTTCCTACTTAAAAGAGAGTAACCAGCAAAACCATATGCCGAAAAATGCTCATTTTCATTAGGTATTTTTTGACCACCAGCATTAAATCTTCCGATAATACCTTTTGCAAATTCTATTTCAGTTTTATCTTTAGGTTTAGCCAAATGGCCTTCTAGGTCAGTACTTATAATTTGTCTTAGCTCTTGGGTTTTATTATAAGAGCCAATATAAATTGTAAAAACTTTCCCTTCGTCTACATCTCCACCACTTAAGAATTTATGATTATAACCTTGATTAATAAGGTAATCTGAGACATATTTAGCGTTTTCTGGAGTAACATTTAAATGAAGTTTCCAGCCCAAATTAGAGTCTGTGTAATCATATTTTTCTGGCTTTAAATCTACTTTCTCAGAGAAATAAGCTTTAAGGTGTTTTGCATAGTTTTTATTATTTGTTTCAGGGTTTTCGGGCAAGCCTTCAGATAAAGAATGTTCAGTTTTATTTACAAAATAAGTTTCTACTATTTCGGTTGTTGAAAGGTTTTGTATTGGTAGTGTTTCTAATTTATCCTCGGGTGTTTCTTTTGGGTGTTGTAATTTTGTAACATTAATTTCCATTCTTTGAAGGTCGGGTTCAAGCATATTTACTTCTGGAATATTATTGAAACCTTTTGAAAGAGCCGAATATAATCTTCCTCCAGATCCATTTATTCCTTTTGCTGGCTTACCTGTTTGACATACATACAATAAAGCTTTGTTTCCAGCTGGTATATTTTCTTGAATAAAAGAAACAACTGATCCCATTTTGCTGTCTTCGAATTGCCAACTATTGTTTTCAACATTCCCTTCGCCATGACCAATTATTAGATATTTTGCATCGCTTAAAACATTTGTATTGAATATCGTTTCTGCATTTTTAACCGATTGCAAAAAAGACGAAACCATTGTAGCTATTTCGTACCTTGTCAAATTATCAGCTATCAAAAGCTCTTTACCCAGATGTTTTTGTATAACTGACTTGAGTTTTATTAATTCATCAGTCTCTGGAATACTCGATTCCTCTCGAGTAAAGAGTAATTCTTGTTTGCCATCCCCTATTAAACTCATAAGAAACTGAAAATCAAGAAATACTGATTCATCACCTTTTTCCAAACGTTCTTGCCCTTTGTCTCTAAACTTTATAATTTCTTCCTCTGTTACCTCTAAATCGGCTCCCCAGTCTGGCTCTGGTGAAATGGTATTGTCTGGAGTTTTCTTTGTTATTGGCTGATTTACAGCATGGCCAGCTAAGGTCAAAGCAAATTCTTGTGGCAATTGCTCAAAAAATGTTTGGGTAAATTTTCCATTTTTATTGCCATTGGTTGCATTATATGCATCAGCCGCCGAAGAAACCAAGCTAATTCCAGAATCTGTTAAAATATTATCGCCTAATTTAGAACCACCAAAGCCCGCCGAAACAGTTCCTATTCCAACTGATAAAGCCCTTTGACCTAAGGTTTTGTCTGGGGTTGAGCCACTTAAAGCCTCTAGCCCTTCGCCAGCAGTACTCGTTAAACCTCCAGCCAAGCTCATTCCAAGCGTTTTATTACCAAGTACATTAGTTAAACTGCCACCCAAAGAAATAGTTGCACCAGCGAAAGCACCGCCTTGAAAGCCGCCAGCAAAGTCTTGTTTCGCATTTGAAAAAATATTTAATTCTTTTGTATAAGTTGTTTTATAGGCTTGCTTGGCATCTGCTTGATTCAAAACAGAAGAAAGACCATTCCCAATCATGCCAGAACCAGCCGAAGTTAAACCACCCACAATAGCCGAACTGCCTACGGTAAGCCCAAAATTAGTACCTGCTGTAATGGCACTACCCACGGCGGCACTGCCAGTTAAACTAATAGCACTTGCACCAACCAAACTAGCCCCAGAAGAAATAGCTCCTACAGCCAAAGGTGCGGCCGCAATTGCACCAACAACGCCAGCCGTAACAAAAGCAGTATTTCTGGTGTATTCGGCAACTTTGGCATTTCTTTCTTGTGCTTGAGCTGTTGAATTAGCGGCTGAAATAATGTCGCTAGAGTTGGTGTTTTTGAAACTTTCTAAAGCCTCCTTTAATGACATTTCCCCTGTGTCTACTAAGCTTTTATTGTTTTCAAATAATGCCTCAAGTTTGGCTATATACTCTTCACTAGCTTTAATTTCTGAATTATTAAACCCGAAAACTCCCAGTTCTTTTTTACGAACCTCTAATAAAGCTTTTTGGGTGTGAATTTCTTGAGCATATAAACCATTTTTACCATTTTCACCAAATAAACTTTTATACAAAGGGTCTCGTTTTACTAGCGAAAGAGGCGGATTTAAAGTAATTTCTTTTATTGATGATGTTATTTGTGAATCAATCTTTGAATCTGCTGGAATTACCTCGATTTGGCCATCTGTATTAGGAATAGATTTTCCTGTTTTATCTCCAATTTTGACTGGTCCTTGAGCTATTTCAAGACCGTCTATAACGCCATTTTGTTCTAATAAAGTTCTATTAACGGGGCTATCAACTTGATCCTGTCTGTTTACCGTTATAGTTCTTAAAGCTAAATTGTTTTGAGTATAGTCTGCTAAAACCTTTTCGGCCACATAAAAAGTATCAGAAACTCCGTCGTCATTATAGTCAATTAAAATTTTTGTATCATTGTTTGAGCTGTTTTCATTTAAGCTTTTTCTGGCCAATTCAGTAAGATCGGCTTTATTTCGGCCAAACCAAGTTGTCAAATGTGGAGAGGCTTCCTTGACCATAATTTTCACCTTATAAGCTAGCTGAAATACATAATAGGGTTTGCAATTTAAAAACTGATTATGTAAGGCCAACAAAAAACAAATTATCAAACTAAATAATCTCGTAAAGCGGTTTAGTAATTTTAGAGAAGTTAGTTATAATAAGTTTTCCGCTCGTTAAGCTATAAATCAAATGTCAGAAATAAATTCTCTCGCTCGTGAATATTCTAAGCAGGTTCAGGCTTATGTACCCTACGTAATCGAACAAGGCCCTCGTGGAGAGCGTGGCTTTGATATTTTCTCTCGTTTATTAAGAGAAAGAATTGTGTTTTTGGGCACACCAGTTGATGATAATATCGCTAGTTTAATTGTAGCCCAGCTTTTATTGCTCGATTCAGAAGATCCTGAAAAGGACATAATGCTTTATATAAATTCCCCAGGCGGCTCTGTAACAGCTGGCTTGGCAATTTATGACACCATGCAGCACGTTAGAGCCGATGTTAGCACCATTTGTTTAGGACAAGCCGCTAGTATGGGAGCGTTTTTATTATCTTCAGGAGCCAAAGGCAAAAGATTAGCTTTACCGCATGCTCGTGTTTTGATTCACCAACCTTTAGGCGGCGCACAAGGACAAGCCACCGATATTGAAATTCAGGCTAAAGAAATTTTGCGCATTAAACGTCAGTTAAACGAAATTCTTGCCTCTAATACTGGCCAATCGGTTGAAAGAATAGAAAAAGACACAGACCGTGACAATATTATGACACCAGATCAGGCTAAAGAATATGGCTTAATTGACGAAGTTATCACTCAAAGACGCGGCGAAGCAAAAAAATAAATAAATAAATGTTTAATCATATTCCGAGTGTTATAGAAACAAGCGCAAATAAAGAGCGCAAAATGGACATAATCTCTCGCTTAATGCGGGAGCGAATTATATTTCTAAATGACGAAATTGATACTCATTTGGCTAATGTTCTTTGTGCTCAGATTTTATTGCTTGACTCTGAAGACCCCGAAAAGGACATTGTTATTTATATCAATTCCCCCGGCGGCTCGGTGATTGACGGTTTGGCAATTTATGACACCATGCGACAAGCCAAAGCTCCCATTAGCACAATTTGCACTGGACAAGCGGCAAGTATGGCTTCTGTGCTTTTATTAGCGGGCACTAAAGGTAAGCGTTATGGCCTTAAAAATTGTCGAGTTATGATTCATCAAGGCAGTGGCGGAACAGAAGGACAAGCCACCGATATTGAAATTTATACTAAAGAACTTTTAAGGCTTGAGCATTTGATAAACGAAATCATGCAAGAACATACTGGCCAAACAATTGACAAACTGGTAAAAGACCAAAATCGTGATAATTATATGAGCGGTGAAGAAGCCGTTGCATATGGCATTTTAGATAAAATTATTTAATTGCCTTTGGTTGAGAGCCAGCTTTGCGAATTTCAAAAAAAGCAGTTTAAATATTCGCTTTAATAACTTTTTTAATCTTTTTCAATTTTAAAATCATAAACTTTTTTGCTTCCAATAGGCCTGATGATGTATTCACCAGCGGGTAGTTTTTCAAACTTATTAAAATTTAAAGCATAAATACCAGGTTGAATAAATTGAGCTGTAAATAATATATTGCCAGATTGAGACTGAAGCGAAAAGTTTTTATCAGCTTGTACAAAACGAGTATTTTTATTTGAGGACAACTTTAATAATTCTACGCCTCTGGTTGAAGGTAAACCTTTTGCATTTTGAAAAAGTAAAATATGAAAATCTTGTTGTTTGAAAGTTGCCTTGGCGGTATTTTCATTAAGTTCTAAGTATTTAGATTTAAGCTTAGTTTCATTGAGTTGAACTTGGTTTTCAAGTCTTTGAGCTTTATTCGAAACTTCATCAAAATTACTTTCATTAAAAATATAAATTCCAGACAATTTGTTTTTATTTAAATTTCCATCAATCAAGAGTATATTTAAAGAACTGTGTCAATTAATGACTTAGTTCATTGTATCAGCTTGAGAGCTTAATTGTCAACCTCCCTTCAAAAAATATGGCTAATTGAGATATGGTCATTGCCCAGTTCTGAAGA
>CANLTT010000122.1 GCA_947494115.1 Candidatus Caenarcanales bacterium | reverse complement strand
AACTCCCATGGTGTGACGGGCGGTGTGTACAAGACCCGGGAACGCATTCACCGCAGCGTTCTGATCTGCGATTACTAGAGATTCCAACTTCATGTAGTCGAGTTGCAGACTACAATCCGAACTGAGAACAGCTTTATGAGATTTGCATCACCTCGCGGTGTAGCCACCCATTGTACTGCCCATTGTAACACGTGTGTAGCCCTAGGCGTAAGGGCCATGCTGATTTGACGTCATCCCCACCTTCCTCCGGTTTATCACCGGCAGTCTCGCTAGAGTACTCAACTAAATGGTAGTAACTAACGACAAGGGTTGCGCTCGTTGCGGGACTTAACCCAACATCTCACGACACGAGCTGACGACAACCATGCAGCACCTGTGTTCAGGCTCCCTTGCGGGCACTCCTACCTTTCAGTAAGATTCCTGACATGTCAAGCCTAGGTGAGGTTTTTCGCGTTGCATCGAATTAAACCACATGTTCCACCTCTTGTGCGGGTCCCCGTCAATTCCTTTGAGTTTCACTCTTGCGAGTGTACTTCCCAGGCAGAATACTTAACGCGTTAGCTTCGATACTGCAGGGGTCGATACCTGCAACATCTAGTATTCATCGTTTACAGCGTGGACTACAAGGGTATCTAATCCTTTTTGCTCCCCACGCTTTCGTCTCTCAGCGTCAGTTATGCCCCAGTTATTCGCTTTCGCCACTGGAGTTCCTCCCGATATCTACGTATTTCACCACTACACCGGGAATTCCAATAACCCCTAACATACTCTAGTCCATCAGTATCCGAAGCGAAGCTAAGTTGAGCTCAGCGATTTAACTTCAGACTTAATAGACCGCCTACAGACGTTTTACGCCCAGTAATTCCGGACAACGCTTGCACCCTCTGTCTTACCGCGGCTGCTGGCACAGAGTTAGCCGGTGCTTCCTTTGAGGGTACCGTCATTTGTTTCTTCCCCTCCGACAGTCGTTTACGACCCTAAGGCCTTCTTCCGACACGCGGTATCGCTCCGTCAGGCTTTCGCCCATTGCGGAAAATTCCCCACTGCTGCCTCCCGTAGGAGTGTGGACCGTGTCTCAGTTCCACTGTGGCTGATCATCCTCTCAGACCAGCTATCGATCGTTGCCTTGGTAGGCCATTACCCCACCAACTAGCTAATCGAATACAGGCTCATCTAGTAGCGCATTGCTGCTTTCACCCTTAGGCATTATGCGGTATTAATTCGAGTTTCCCCGAGCTATCCCCCACTATAAGGTAGATTCCTGTACATTACTCACCCGTTCGCCACTGGTATTACTACCCGTTCGACTTGCATGTGTTAAGCGTACCGCCAGCGTTCGTCCTGAGCCAGGATCAAACTCTAATAGTTTATGTTTTATTCACTATAATTAAATAGCGAGTTAAACACGAAACTCTCGATTGAGATTCTGTTCTGCTCAAATTTTTGACGTTCTTGGCTGTCTTATCTAAATTTTCAGATGTCTTTGCTGAACTTCAGCTCAATAAATATAACTCCTTTAGAAATTTAAGTCAAGCTTTTTTTTTCATTTTCAATAAATAATTTTTATTTTTCAAAAGCTTAGTTGAAAAAAGCTTTCAGAAGATAGCTGAAAATAACAATTAGGCTAAGTGGTTTAACATGATTTTATTTATCACAAGACAAACCCAAGAGGGGCAATGAGGAATTTTCATTTCAGAATCTTTAGGTTAATTATCTAAAGCCACAAAACCCACATTGCACTATCTATACATAATATTGAATAACAAAAAACCAATTAAGTTTTCAATTATTTTTTGACCTTTTCTCCCGCTATTTCTCGCAGTTTTCTTAATTGGTCTCTGACTTGGGCGGCTCTTTCAAATTCAAGGTCTTTAGCGGCTGAAAGCATTTGTTCTTCTAGTTTTTTAATTAATTTGGGCAAATCTTTCATGCTTAAATTATTGTCTGCAAGCTCTTGAGCCAAAATTTCTTCAGCCGTTTTATTGGTCAGTTTGAGCGAGCTTAATAAACTATTGGCCATGCTTTTTTGAATTGTCTGCGGTGTAATGCCATTTTCAGCATTAAAAGCTTGTTGTCTTGCACGATAATCATTAACAATATTCATCGCTCCTTGCATAGAATCGGTTATTTTGTCAGCATAAAGTACAACAGCACCAGTCGCATTACGAGCCGCTCGTCCAATGGTTTGTATTAAAGCTGATTTAGAGCGCAAAAAACCTTCTTTGTCAGCATCCAAAATCGCAACCAAGCTGACTTCGGGCAAATCAAGGCCTTCTCGCAATAAATTAACCCCAATTAAAACATCAAATTCGCCCATACGCAAATCCCGCAATAATTCAACTCGCTCCAAAGCTTTAAGGTCTGAATGCAACCAACGAGCACGCACATTGATATTAAATAAATATTCGGTTAAATCTTCAGCACTTTTTTTGGTTAAAGTTGTAATTAAAACTCTTTCGCCTTTAGCGGCTTTGTCTCTGATCCGTTCAAGCAAGTCGTCAATTTGGTTTTTGGTTGGCACAATTGTAATCTCTGGGTCTACCAGGCCAGTTGGGCGAATTACTTGTTCAATAATATTAGCAGAATTAGATCTTTCAAAATCAGCTGGCGTGGCCGAAACAAACAAAATAGGACCTGTTCGTATCCAAAATTCATCAACTTTGAGCGGGCGATTATCCCGTGCACAAGGCAATCTAAAACCAAAATCAATTAAGGTTTGCTTTCGGCTAGCGTCTCCATTGTACATTCCCTTTAGTTGTGGTGTGGTAATATGCGATTCATCAAGCACACAGAGCCAGTTTTTATCAAAGCGTTTTAAAAAATAATCAATTAAAGTTTGTGGAGGGTCGCCAGCCTTGCGCTTTTCAAGGATAGATGAATAATTTTCAATTCCATTGCAATAGCCGACTTCTCTGAGCATTTCAATATCATAGCGAGTTCTTTGGTTAAGACGAGCCGCTTCCAAATCTTTGCCAATGGCTTTTAGCTCGGCCACTCGCTGGTCTAAATGGTTTTCAATTTCGAGACAAGATTCTTTTATAAGGTCTAAATCAGCCACATAATGCTTAGCGGGATAAATTTTAATTTCTTCAACTTCTCTTAAAGTTCTTCCAGAGCCAATTTCGATTAAACTAATTTTATCAATTTCATCACCAAAAAACTCAATACGCAAAAGTTCTTCTTCATATGTTGGCAAAATGTCCATGCAATCGCCACGCACCCGAAAACGCCCACGGTCAAGCTCAAAATCATTACGCTCAAAATAAATTTCAATTAAAGCTTGGCTCAATTCATCACGGCCTATAGGTAAGCCACGGCAAATTTTAATGGCGGCTTCAAAATAATTTTCGGGCGCACCCAAACCATAAATTGCACTAACCGAAGAAACCACAATTACATCATCTCGCTCAAAAATGGCTTGAGTGGCTGAATGGCGCAAACGGTCAATTTCTTGATTAATTTTGGCGGTTTTTTCAATATAAGTATCAGTTGAAGGAATATAAGATTCGGGTTGATAATAATCGTAATAGCTTATAAAAAATTCAACCGCATTTTCAGGGAAAAACTCTTTGAATTCATTGAACAATTGAGCGGCTAAGGTTTTGTTTGGAGCAATAATTAAAGCTGGTTTTTGCGTATTTTGAATTATATTTGCAACCGTAAAAGTTTTGCCCGAGCCAGTTACTCCAAGCAGGGTTTGATATTTGTCTTTAGGTTTATATAATAAATCGCTTAGCTGGGTAATGGCTTTGGGTTGGTCGCCAGCTGGTTTATAATTTGATTGTAGTTTAAATTTCATGTTTTAATTTTAGGCCTAAATTTTTAAATTGTGCTTTTGATTATGTTTGGAGTTGATTTAGAGATAAGCTTACTTTAAAGTATTGACAAAAATGTGCTGATTTTTTATAATTTTGTTTCTAAGCTTATTTCCAAAATTTTTTATATATCATGTCTAACAAAATACAACAAATAACACCAGTACAATTTGTCAACGGCAGGTTGATAGGTGTACTTCCACAGCCAAAAACACCCGAGAATGGTGTGAATCCTTTGGCTCCAACTTACAGAAAAGGTAATGTAGAGATAAGCCCAAGCTACGGCGGAACAAGGCCTTCTTCGACTCCTCTTGAGGCATTAGACTTATCAGCTAGAGTCTGGAAAATTTTAGTAAGAAACAAGATTGATACTTTGGAAAAACTAGAACAAACTCCCGTCAAAGAACTTCTCAAACTAAATAATTTAGGATTAACAAGCTTGAGAGAGATTCAAATTAAACTTGCAGAAAGAACTGGCTTAACCCCTCTGGGAAGCTTAAAGTATTTGCCAGATGCAACATATGAAAAGCTAATAAAAGTGGGAGTTTACACTCTTGAAGATATACGGAATCTTTCAGATGAAAAACTTCAACAAATTCCAGTTTTGAATAATAGTCTGGACAACTTATCTGTATCAGTTAGAACATATAATTGCTTAGCAAGGGCTGGAATTAGGACCATAGGTCGATTAATGCAAGCTACAGATGAAGAACTTTTGCAAATTAAAAATTTTAATGAAGGTTGTGTTAGTGAGGTCAAAGAAAAATTAGAAGTTTATTTTTAAAATTAAAGGTTTTAATCAGAGCTACCTTGAATTGATGATGTCAGATAAATAAATTACTTCTTACAAAACTTATACAATGTTTTTGGCTCTATATCAACCACTAAGTCTATTGATCTACCAAAGCCAACTCATAAAGGCGTTCAGGGGTAATATCGGCATCATTTGGCCATTCTATAGTATTTGCATTCAACTTAAATTGCTTAAAAAATTCTTTGTCTTTTAGCGGCTCAAAGATTCCGTCTGGCTTTTTACTTTTTAAATAATTTTCTAAATCAACTTCTTTTTTAATTGTATTTTTACTCGGCTCTGAAAGTTCTCTTCAATAAAGGTAAGCAAAAGACAGAAGTTTTCAATATATTCAGCTTTAATTATTTTTATCATTTTTAATTCCTTTAAACAAGTTTATCTTTAGGTTTATATAATAAATCGCTTAGCTGGGTAATGGCTTTGGGTTGGTCGCCAGCTGGTTTATAATTTGATTGTAGTTTAAATTTCATGTTTTATTAATTTAGTTTATATATCTTTCAAAAGGTTTCACAAACTTTGTAATCATGATATCGGCTCGCTTTTTTGCTTGATTTACAAAATGCCCTAAATAAGACTTTGCCCATATAGCAATATTATCTTCAAAATCTTGATCTAAATCACATACATGAAATTGTATTTGCATTGCCGCCGCCCAGTTTATATAAAGATTAGTTGGTTGAGACTTAAATAAATTAGCAAAGTGAGCATTTTTACACACTAACTTGCTGTTTTCTAATAACCAATCTATTTCAAAATAGTTAAGATTAAAATTATCAAATTCTTTATTGTCTAGCATCTTTGCACATACTTGAGCCAATTTTGAAGTTGATCCGAAAAAGGGGACAAATTGAACGAAGAACAAGTCAATAATTAAAAGGAGTTCAATTTATGTCTAAATACGAAAAAGAATTTAAAGAAGAAGCAATTAGATTGTGCAAT
>CANLTT010000121.1 GCA_947494115.1 Candidatus Caenarcanales bacterium | reverse complement strand
GCTTACCTCTTCCTGAGACATTCCTCCCTCAAATGCCTCTATTACTTTTTTCCTTAAATCTTTAGAATATGTCATTTTATTTTTATTATTCACATATTCTAGATCTCTTTAGCGGGGGGTTGCTATAGCAAAAAACTTCTTTTAAAATAATGCTGTGTTCTCGGTCTGGGCCTGTGCTTACAATTGAAATGGGTACTTCTAGGCTATTACTTAAAAAGTCTAAATATTTGCGAGCTAAAGGGGGCAAATCTTTGAGGTTTGTGGCTTTGTGAGTATTGCTTTTCCAGCCTTCTAAAGATTGTAAAATTGGTTCGCATTGACTGAGTAAGTCGGCGCTTGCATGAGGTAAGTTTTGAATAATTTCATTTGTCAATTTGTGCCGATAAGCCACACAAACATAAATTTCATCAAAAGCATCTAAAGTGTCAATTTTGGTGATCGCAATTCCGCTAAAAGAATTAACACGCACCGCATAACGAGCCAAAACGGCATCAAACCAACCAACTCGTCTCATACGGCCTGTCGTGGTTCCAAATTCTGCCCACTGCGTGCCATCTTGCCTTAATTTAACCGCATTTTCATCTTCAAAATGAATTTCAGACGGAAAAGGTCCATCACCGACACGAGTAGAAAAAGCCTTAAAAATGCCCAAACTATAATCAATAGCCGTTGGACCAACACCAGCACCAATACAAGCACCACCAGCCACTGGGTTAGAACTGGTTACAAAAGGATAAGTGCCAAAAGTAATATCCAAAAGAGTGCCTTGGGCTCCTTCGTATAAAATATTTTTGCCACTTTTGCGAGCCTCAAACAATTCATTTAGGGTGTCTGAGACAAAAGGTTGTAATTGTTGTCCAAAATTTAAATATTCTTGGCAAACTTCTTCGAGCTTATATTCGGGTAAACCATGAATTTGTCTTAAAGTTTGATTTTGTTTAGGTAAGATTTTTTCGAGTTTGGCTCTCAGAGAACTTTCTTGTAATAAATCTTTAACCTGAATGCCAGCTCTTTTGGCTTTATCGGTATAAGTTGGGCCAATTCCACGGCCTGTAGAGCCAACTGTGTCGGTAGCTTTGTCTAGTGCGCTGTGCCAAGGCATTGTTATATGCGCCAACTGAGAAATACGTAAACCTTTTAAACTTATATTTTGTTTTTTTAAATTTTCGATTTCTTTTAGCAAAAAGCTTGGCTCAATGACGGTTCCAGGGCCTATTATACAAATTTTGTCTGAAAATAAAATACCAGAAGGAATCAAATGAAACTTAAACAAACCAGCCTGACAAGAAACCGTATGTCCAGCATTGGCTCCTCCTTGGTAACGCACAATATATTCAGCTTGCTCAGAAAGTAAATCGGTGATTTTGGCTTTGCCTTCGTCTCCCCATTGACCACCCGAAATAACGATACTAACCATTTATTTTTTTGCTTTAACTTAAGTAGGCTATAACAAGACACTTAACAACCTGAAACTTGAATTGAGCGTCCCTGTCAAGGGAGCGGCGCAAGCCGAGGGTTTAATCCAGTCTGAGAATTGCTATATCTGAAGATTTTACTCGATTCAAAAGAATAGCATACCTCTTTGAAATATCAAAACACGGTTATGCTGTAAAACTTATTGCTCCTTAGTAGGTCAATTCAAATATAAGTTCCAAAATATTCAACCTTGAATTCGGCCTGCCAACGGAGCAAAGGGGTTTTCTTCGTTTGAAATTTATACGGTGTTCAGCTTTAAATCAACTAATTTTGCGAATTTTTCCAAAGACGATATTTTTCTGTCATCAAGCTTATAATCGAGCAAACTAAAATATTCTTTTAATAAAGGCTCACCATAAACCGCTCCAGGATTGGCTTTAATAATAGTTGAAAGTGAATTTAAATTATTTTGTAGATTATTTTGCAGGATTTTTAAAATATCTGGCGATAAACTTTGGCCTTTGCGCCCGACAAAAAGAGCAAAAACAAAAGGCAAATTTGTCCATTCAAACCACAATTTAGCTAAATCATAAAATTGCCAATTTTCAAAATGCCCATTTAGATATTGTTGCCAAACTTTTAAGGCTTTATCGCCGATTAATAAATAATTTTTGTTTTCTTCAATTTGCTCAATATTAGCGGTAAGCCAATTAGGATAAATTTGATATTTTTGATTTAATAAAACCTTGAGCAATTGCACGCTCGTGATTGAATGGTCTGTAAGCTGAATTTCGGATTTATCAAGCTGGGCAATTGTTTTAGCTTGTGTCATCAGCAAAACCGAAGGAATTTGAGCCGAGCTAATACAAAAATCGTTTAAATAATAATACTCATCTTGTTTTTGCAAAAATTCATAAACCGACATTTGTCCAAAATCGATTTTGGCTTGTTCAAATAATTTTATAATTTCACGGGGATTTCCCTTAAAAAGCTTATAGTGCAAATTATTTTCTTCTAGGCCAATATAAAAAGGCTGACTATTTAAATAATTTATATAACCCAAATGAATCATGAATAAAGCTTAAACCAAATTTGAGTTTTAGTTAGTTTTAAATAAAGGCCGTCAAAAACATAAAGAAAACCGAAATAATTAAAATTAATAAAATTAAAAAAGGTGCCAATAAAGCAAAGCCAAGCAAAAAGAAAGCCTTAAGTTTGCCCAAATCAAGTGCATGATGAAAAGACCAGCCCCAAAGGACAATTGACCAAAACAAACATAAAATTGCCGGACCAGTTGTCGGGAATAATGAGTTTTCCCAGAGTTTACTTAAACCTAAAAATATTAAAGGTGTTTGCGCAAAAGCACAGAAAAAAAACAATAAACCAAAATCAATATCAACTTCTTTAGGCCTAAATAACCAAGCCAAAAGTGCAATTAAAATTACTGTTCCAAACCAAATTAAAACCGAAGAAATTAAAAAGTTTAAATCTTGAAAACCTGCGCTAACGCTTAAGGCTCCCAAAAATATAATTGCTATTGCATAAAAGAAAAGCCGTGTAGAATCATAGTTTCGTAAAGCTTTAATTTCGGCTGAGGCCTTGCTTGGTAAAAATAAAACATCGTAAAAAAGCTGAAAAAAACTAATTTCTTCGAGTTGTTGGTGATTTTGCATAAACTTGATTATTATTTAGATTAAATTTATCAGAAATAAAACTTAATAAATGTCTAATGCTAAGGTTAAAGCGTGGTTTTAGAAATAATTTAATTTTTATTTTTGCTAAACTTCATAAAAAATTGTAGCTTACTTTAATCAAGTGCTCAGCCAAAAAATTTGTACTTTAGTTTTAGCTGGCAAGCGTCAATCTGATCCGCTGAGCTTACATTTTGGTCTTGAAAATAAAGCTTTTATAAACCTAAAAGGCAAATTTTTGCTTGAATGGGTGCTTGAGGCTCTAGAAAAAGCTAAAATACCAAATATTATTATTAGTCTTCAGAAAGCGCAAAAAAAACTTTTTGAAACAAATTTAAAAAAGAATTATCAATTTTTAGAAGTTTGCACTAATTCTTCTCCGATTAATGCGGTTTGTGAAGCTTTAAAATTGCCAATAAGCCAAAATGGTTTGCTTATAACCACCGCTGATAATGTGCTTTTGTCGGCCAAAATAATTGAATATTTTTTGAATATTTGTGAGCAATCTTCCTCTGAGATAATTATTGCAGTTGTAAATGGGCAAGAAAATTTGGTTAAAAAATACCCACAAGCCAAAAGAACTTGGCATAAATTAAATGCAAAAACTTGGCTTTCGGGCGCAAATTTATTTTTTTGGAAACCAAAACTAGGTTCTGAAAATTCTTATAAAATTCTCTGGCGGCTTGAGGCTAGTCGTAAATCACCTTTGCAATTTGCGCAAATTATTGCTCAAAACTTTAATTTTCTTTTTTTCTTAAAACTTTTATTTCGGCAAACTTCAATTTCAGAATGCAATACGGCTTTATCAAAGGCTCTTGGCTTAAAAGTTGAACTTGTTGTTTTGCCTTTTGAAGAAGCTTGTATCGATGTAGATCGGCTTGAAGACTTGGAATTAGTGAATACAATCTTATGAAAATTTTAATTCTTAAATTAAGCTCTTTTGGCGATATTATTCATTGCTTGCCAGTTTTAAGCAATTTAAAAAATAATTTTCCTTCCGCTAAAATTGATTGGCTTGTTTCAGAAAGCTTTAGCGAATTATTAGAAAATCACCCGCAAATAAATAAACTTTATAAATTGCCTAAAAAACCTCTTGAATGGCCAAAAGTTTTGCAGGAATTAAAACAAACAAATTTTGATATTGTGCTTGAAATGCAAGGTTTAATCAAGACAAGCCTAATGGCAAAATATATTAAACCCAAAAAAATTATAGGAGTTATACCATTTAGAGAGCGAATTGCCGAATTATTGATAGACCATAAAATTCAAAGCAATAAAATACATATAATTGAGCGTTTAGCTTCTGTTTTAGAGCATTTTGGCGTAAAAGATCCTAATTTAAATGATTTTGGCTTGGCTCAAATAAACCCAAAATCAAAAGAAAAAACTATTATTTGCGCTCCAGAAAGCCGCTGGCAAAGTAAAAATTGGCAATATTGGCCAGAATTTATAAGAGAATTAATTAAAAATTTTCCTGAATTTAAAATAGTTTTGCTCGGCTCTGAAAGCGACAACCAAACAAACAACCATAAACAAATCATTGATTTACGTGGAAAAACCAAACTTAAAGATTTGCCCGAAATAATTGCGCAAGCGGTCTTGATTATTGGCTCTGATTCGGGTTTAATACATTTAGCAAGTGCTTATCATGAAAAAACTTTGGGTATTTATGGACCAACCAACCCCGCCAGAACAGGACCTTGGAATGGTGATTATCTTTGGCTTAATTTAGAATGTAGTCCTTGCCACAAAAGAAAATGCCCGCTCAAAGGTGAAAATAACTTAAAATGTTTAAAAGAAATTAGCCTTGATTTGGCCTTAAAAAAAGTGAAAGAAATTTTATGTTGAGCTTGAAAAGTGTGTTTTCGCTGATAAAATGGGTGATTGTAATATTTGTTTGTTTTTTAGCACAATTATTTTTAATGCCCGTTTGGTCTTTTAATGAGGTTGTACCCAATTTATTATTAGTTTTAATTATTATTTCTGCGCTTAAATTTGGCCTTGAGACAGCCTTGCCTTTGGCTTTATTTTTAACTTATTTACAAAGTTTCTTTTTGTATGATGGATTTTTTTTGGTGTCTTGGTTAATTGCACCTTTTTTGGCAATTTATTTAAAACCAGAATGGAATTTTAGCCCAGATATAATGGTGATTTGCCAAATTATTTTTTGTAGTTTTTATATTGAATTAATTAATGCTTTTTTCTTTTCGTTTTCATATGGCATAAATACCTTTGCCGAAAATTACTGGATTCTGCTTTTAAGCCCAATTTTAAATGGTTTATTAGCTTTGCCAACCACTTTTGCTTTAAATAAAATTTTTAGCCTTGAAGAATAAATTTTTATAGGTTTCAATTAACAACACTATGGACAGTTTTTTTAATTATATAGCAAACCCCCGCTAAAGAGATCTAGAATATGTGAATAATAAAAATAAAATGACATATTCTAAAGATTTAAGGAAAAAAGTAATAGAGGCATT
>CANLTT010000120.1 GCA_947494115.1 Candidatus Caenarcanales bacterium | reverse complement strand
TTATACATAGATTCTTTTAGTCTGGGTTTGCTATAGTCTTTAATTGCCAAATTAATTTGAAATTTCTTTCGAGATATTTTCCCAAAATTCTTGATTTGTTTTGTAGATTATTTTTTGATTGTTCAAATTATTTTTTAATTCGACAAAAGTGTTTTCATCGGGTTTATAAAAAATTATATTTTGCGCTTTGGTTTTTTGGGCTTTTTCAAACATTTTATTGCTCTGAGACCTAGTTTCAAAGCCTTCATATTCTAAAACAGTTTTAAAACCTTTTTGCCGTAAATTGCTAGCTAAAGCAAAAGCTTCATTAAAACAGTCTTTAGCATAAATAATTGCAAAATCTAATAAATAATTTTCGGGTGAATTTTGATTAAGCAAAAGCATTAAACGTTCCATTCCCAAAGCCCAACCAAAAGCTGGTGTCGCCGAACCACCAAATTCTTGCACCAAATTATCATAACGGCCGCCAGCACAAATTGTATTTTGCACCCCCAAAGAGCTATCTAAAGTTTTAATTTCAAAAACCGTTTTAGTATAATAATCCAGACCTCTGACTAGGCTTTGATTGTGAACAAAAGGAATTTCAAAATAATTGAGTAAATTTATTAATTCTTCTTGGTGAGCCTTAGATTCATCGCTTAGATAATCAATTATTTTAGGAGCAGATATTTTATATAAAGCCAAATCTTCCTCAACTTTGCAATCAAGTGCACGCAAAGGGTTTGTTTGAGCGCGTCTTTGACAATCTGGGCAAATATTTGTAAGGTGTTTTTCTAAAAATTGACGCATGGCTTCTTGATATTGTTCTCGGGAAGCATTGTCTCCAACTGAATTGATCTCGAGGCTTAAATTTTGCAAACCTAAATTTTTCAATAAAGTCCAAGCTAAATAAATTGCTTCTAATTCGGCGGATGGCGCAGGTGAACCAAAGATCTCAAGGCCAAGTTGGGTAAATTGTCTATAGCGCCCAGTCTGAGAGCGTTCATAACGAAACATAGGACCCAAATACCAGAGCTTTAGTGGTTTGGCTTGACGATCGAGACCATTACTTAAAAAAGCTCTTACAACACCAGCAGTTCCTTCGGGGCGCAAAGTAATTGAACGCTCAGAACGATCCATGAAGGTATACATTTCTTTATTTACAATATCACTAGTTTCACCTGCTGAACGAGCAAAAATTTCGGTGGCCTCAAAAATTGGTGTTCTAATTTCCGAAAAACCAGCCAAATTTAAAAGATTTTTAGCTTGATTTTCAACTAAAGCCCAGCGGGAAGATTCAAGCGGTAATAAATCAACAGTTCCTCGAGGGGAAGTTTTTGGCCTTTGCATGATTTTTGATTTGCCTATTTTGTAAAGTTTCATTAATTTTAGGCTAAAATGGGTTTTCAAGTTTTAGTTGTGTTAATTAAAGATAGTTTAAGTTATATGCAAGAAATATTATTGACTTATTGGTGGCAAATTTTATTAGTATTATGTCTTGTTTTATACCAGTATATTTTGCGTTTAATTTTTGGCATGGTTATAGTGCCCGAAGACAAAATTGGTTTGGTTACAAAAAAGTTTGTATTATTTGGTAAAAATAAAGAATTACCAGCAGGCCGCATTATTGCAACTAAAGGTGAAGCTGGTTTTCAGGCCAAAACATTAGCACCCGGTTTGTATTTTGGAAAATGGCCTTGGCAATATGATATTAAAATGGAATATTTTACTGTCATTCCCGAAGGCAAAATAGGCTTAATTTTATCTAAAGATGGTGCAGAAATACCGACTGGAAATATTTTAGCTAAAAAAGTTGAATGTGATAATTTTCAGGATGCCGAAGGTTTTTTAAATAATGCGGGGCAAAAAGGTCGCCAATCAGCTTATATTACGGCTGGTTCTTACCGTATTAATACACTGCTTTTTGAACTTTCGATTAGTGATATGGTACGTATTCAAGAAAGCATGGTTGGTATTATTACAACCTTAGATGGCTTGCCAATTGAGGCTGACCAAATAGCTGGTAATTTAATTCAAGGCCATAATAATTTTCAGGATTTTGATGCTTTTATCAAAAATGGCGGCAATCGTGGTTTGCAACCTCAGGTCATTTTGGCTGGCTCTTATAATTTAAATCCGTGGGCGGTGCAAATCGAAGAAACATTAATGACTGAAATTCCAATTGGTTATGTTGGTGTGGTTATTTCTTTTATTGGCAAAGAAGGGAATGATTTAACTGGTGCTGACTTTAAGCATGGAAACATAGTCTCTAAGGGTTCTAAAGGTGTTTGGCTTGAGCCTTTTGGACCCGGTAAATATCCGATTAATAAATACACAACCAAAGTGGAATTAGTACCAACCACAAATTTGGTTTTGAATTGGGCATCAGCACGTAGCGAAGCTCATAATTTAGATAAAAATCTTTCGACAATTACGGTTCGCTCTAAAGATGGTTTTCCTTTTAATTTAGATGTTGCGCAAATTATTCACGTACCAACAACAGAGGCTCCTAAAGTGATTGCCCGCTTTGGTAATATGGTAAATTTAGTATCGCAAGTATTAGAACCTACAATTGGCAATTATTTTCGTAATTCAGCGCAAGATAGTGATGTAATTGCTTTTTTGAGTAGCCGCAAAGAAAGGCAAGAATCGGCTAAAGCGCATATTAAAAAAGTATTAGACGAATATAATGTAAATGCCGTGGATACTTTAATTGGTGATATTGTTCCGCCAGAATCTCTCATGAAAACACTCACAGACCGAAAACTGGCCGAAGAACAAAAACTTACTTATAATACGCAAAAACTAGCCCAAGAAACCCGTCAGGGTATGGAAAAAGAAACGGCCATTGCTGATATGCAAAAAGATATTGTCAAAGCCCAACAAAGCGTTGAAATTGCTGAACGTACGGCTAATGCGGCTGTTAAAAAGTCTGAAGGTGATGCAGTTAGCGTAAAACTAGCCGTCAATGCCGAAGCCGAGGCCACTAAAGCCCGAGCCTTTGCCGAAGCTGAAGCAACCAAAGCCAGAGCACAAGCCGAATCTGAGGCAATTAAATTAAAAGCTTCTGCGCAAGCCGAGCAAATTTCGCTGACGGGAACTGCCGAGGCTGGGAAAATTCTTGAAATTGGTAAATCAACTGCGGAAGCATATCAGCTGGCTGTAGAAGCTTTAGGAGGAGATAATTTTACACGTTATAAAATCACCGAAGAACTTGCCAATGCCAATATTAAGCTTATGCCAGATGTTTTAATTAATGGTAATAATGGCGGTAGCTCAATTGATGGTTTGCTTGGGCTAAAGCTTCTGGAAATGATGAACCCAGAACAATCAGCGAAAAATAATGCGAAAACTAATAGTTAAATATCTAATTTTGCTTTTGACTTTGCCTTGTTGCGCTTCTTCAAACCCTTGGCTAAATGACCCTTTGGCTAAAATTAATTTGTTTAGCGGTTCTGAAGAGCAAAACCCCGAAAAAAAAAACACAAATGAATGCTTATTGCCACCCCTTTGCTCTGTTTGCGATATTACCGAAGAATGGCCTTTAGATTTTGACGGTGATGATTTAGCGGAAAAAGCCCAAAAAAGGCAATGTAACCTAAAAGAAAACAATTTAATTGCTGAAGAAATTATTATTATTTACGCTTCTGATGGCGAGCCTATAATTTATAAATCAAATTTAATGAATTGCCAAAAAGATAAACTTATAAATTATCAAAATTTTCAGCGTTTTGACTTTAATCATGATAATTTAGATGAATTATTAATTGTAGAGCACGACCAAAAGACAGATTCCGAAGAAATTAAAGTTTTGGGCTATAATCAGGGCAAAGCTTTAATTGAAGAAATGCCTTTAATTGAATATGAAAGCGACTTAAAAGACCAATTTAAGGGAGATTTGCAAAATGTCAAAAAACAATTTTTAAAAATAAATGGCCAAAATGGTTTTATAGTCAGTCTAAAAACAGATAACCATGAAGAATTTAAAATTTATTATTATCAAGATGCCGCCAATAAAGCCTTTTATCCTTTGCATTTGATTAAAGTTATTACGCAAAAACCTCCTAGTCAAATTACTAAAGCCCAGCAACCAAGCACAGAATTTATAGAATAATGATTTCCGAAATTACTTTAGCAACCACCAATAAAGGCAAAGTCTCTGAATTTGAAAGAGCTTTTGAAAATTTTAAAATCAAATTTAAAGCCATTTCCGCTGACATCTTTAATTGCCCCGAAACGGCCTCAACCTTTTTAGGAAATGCTATGTTAAAAGCACAAATGGCCGCTAATATTACCCAAAATTATGCTTTAGCTGATGATTCTGGTTTATGCGTAAAAGCTTTGGGTGAAGAACCGGGTATTTATTCAGCGCGCTATTTTGAAAAAGGCCAAGGCTTGCAAAAAATACTTTCTAGCTTGCAAGGCTCAAGCAATCGACAAGCCTATTTTATTTGTGCTTTGGTTTTAGTAAACCCGCAAGGCCAAGTAATTTGGCAAACCGAACAAAAATGGAATGGCTTAATTTCCCAACAAATCAAAGGTGATAAAGGTTTTGGTTATGATCCTATTTTTATACCCGAAGGCTTAAACTGCACCGTGGGCGAATTAGAGCCAGCCATAAAAGAAGAAATTAGCCATCGTGGTAAAGCCATTAATGAGCTGAAAAGCTTTTTACAGTTTATTAATGTCAGCTCTTAAGTAAGTGTATAAAAGAAACAAGGTATATTTTCAACTTTGGGTTACCTGTTCTTAGGGGCTTTGCCGCCAGCCCCTAAAACCCCGCTCTTGGGGTACCCGCCCCCAAACGGCGGATTTGCAAGGTTTGTCGCAATTTAAACTGGCTCATTTTACCTTATTTTTTTGCCTTTCAACTTAGAAACCTTGTTTAAAAATTAATTGTGCATAAACCTGTTCCTAAAATAATGGCAGTTTCGGCTCTTAGAATGCGTTGGCCTAAAGAAATATTTATAAAACCCTTTTGTTGAATTTGTAGTTTTTCGCTTGGACTAAAGCCGCCTTCAGGCCCAAAAATAAGAGCTTTAGAATTTGCATTTTTAAATAAATCCCAGTCTAAGATTTTATTTTCTAGCCTCTCTACAAAAGCAAAACCATCTTCTAAAGGATTTAATTTTATTTGTTTTAAGCTTTCACAAAACTGAATAGAGGGAACTTTTGTTCTTTCGCTTTGTTCAACTGCCTCTAGAATAATTTTTTGCCAACGTTGTACTTTATGCTCTAGATTGCTTATCTGCTTAACTGAATATTCAAATTGCACAAAACAAAATTCGCAAATACCAATTTCAGTGAGCTTTTGCAAAATAAAATCGTTTTTCTCTCCTTTTAAAAGCGGCAAAAAAGCTCTTAGATTAAAAGGCAATTCTTTATTATTAGCAATTTCTTTGATTGTTTCAAGCTCAAGGCAAGCTTTATCAAGTTTAATAATTTTAAGTAAATATTCTTTTCCCTCATAAATACCGATAATTTGGTCATTAATATTCAAACGAAAAACGCGCGTAATTTGCTTGATCTGCTCTGTGTCAGTTATTTGGTTTAGGCTATTTGCTAAATAAAAGCGTGGAAAGCGAAGCATAATATGGTCTTCTGTTTT
>CANLTT010000119.1 GCA_947494115.1 Candidatus Caenarcanales bacterium | reverse complement strand
CTTAATTTGATTATAATATTTGCTTTTGAATATTTCAAGAGAAATTGTGTAAAGCTAAAAACCCAAGCTAGCAATTAAATACATTTGCCTCAAGACAATTATGCTTAGACAAGCCGTCAGGGGTATAATAAACAAATTGTTTAAAATATAAAAAAATGCTAAAAGGGGCTTTAGCTCTCGATAAATCTTCCAGCACAATTAATAGCTATAGAGCAAAATTGGCCGAAATCTTCAAACAAAAATCTATTTTTAAAGGTGAATTTGTTTTGGCTTCTGGTCAGCGCAGTAATTATTATTTGGATACTCGGCTTACAACCTTATCTGCTGAGGGTATTAGTATAATTTCTTATTTAATTTGGGCTTTGATACAACCAATTATTGATGAAGTTCATGGCGTGGCAGGGCCTTCTATTGGTGCCGACCCAATTGTAACGGGTGTTTGTCAATTGTCTTATTTGGCTGGCAAACCGCTCAAGGCTGGTTATATTCGCAAAGAAACCAAAATTCATGGCCGAGGACGCTTGATTGAAGGGCCGATTGAAAGAGGTGAAAATATAATTGTGTTAGAAGACGTGATTACAACGGGAACTTCATCTTTAAAAGCAGTTAATGCCTTAAAAGAGCACGGTTGCAATGTTGAGCATTTAATTTGTTTAATTTTAAGAGAAGAAATTGGCAAAAACCTCCTAGAAAATGAAGGCAAATTAACGGTGCATTCTCTTTTCCATTCAAATGAATTATTGGATACAATCTAAGTACTAGTATAAAAAACAAAAATGACAAGAGACCGAGTTTTGGCGATTTTACTTATTGGGCTGGCTGTGGCTGGCATTATTTTAAATTTTGTAGGGCCAAATCAAAAAGATAAAAACAATACCGAAATCAATTTTGGCGGAGATAAAATTCTTTCTTTGCAATTGCATGGTGTTATGATGGATGGAGAAAGCCAATCTATTTTAGGGCCTGAAGTATCTTCTTCGGTTAAACTGCGAGACCAATTAATTAAAGCCGCTAAAGACAAATCGGTTAAAGGTGTTATTTTGCGTATTAATACACCTGGTGGGGCTGTTGGTATAAGCCAAGAAATTTATGCCGCCATTAAAAAACTGCGCTCAGCTAAAAAACCAATTATTGCTTCCATGGGTGATGTCGCCGCTTCTGGTGGTTATTATATTGCCTCTGGTTGTGATTATATTTTTGCAAACCCTGGCACTTTAACAGGTAGCATTGGTGTAATATCGCATTTTATGAACCTAGAAGCCACATATGGCAAAATTGGCCTTAAAGATATGACCATTAAAGCAGGAAAATATAAAGATATTGGTAGCTCTTCTAGAGCCATGACAGACGAAGAAAAGAAAATTCTGCAAAATTTAGTGAATGATACATATGAGCAATTTTTAACTGATGTTTATGAAGGCCGCCGTTCAAACAATTCTGAATATGGTGGTTTGCGCCAAAATTTAACCCGTGATGATATTGGCGAAGTTGCGCAAGGCATGATTTATACGGGCAAACAAGCTAAAGAAATTGGTTTAGTTGATGAGCTAGGCAATTATAATGATGCTTTAGAAGCTTTACAAAAATTGGTCAAAAAACGTTCTGGAAACAAAATTAAAGAAGATTTGCAAGTTGTAGAATCTTTAGGCTCAAATGGTTCTTTAAAAGAGCTTTTGGGTGTTTCCAGTAGAAACTTAGGTTCAATGAATACACCAAGCCAAGCCATTCTTGAAGCTTTTAAAATTAGAAATCCAGTTTTGCTTTTAGCCCCAGAATTTATGGCAAATGGTTTTTAGTGAAAGAATGAACTATATTGTAAAAAACTTAAAATAATTCTTGTAATTAAAGCAATTCTTGGCAAACAAATTCGCATAAATTGAAAAGTTTTTTATTGGCAATTTCATAAAAAGCACTTACCCCTTCGGCACGGCGTTTTAAAATACCAGCTTGCAATAAAATTTTTAAATGCCTCGAAACATTCGCCTGTTCTAAGCCAGACAATTCCGTAATTTCACCAACATTTTTAGAGCCATTACAAAGAGTATTTAAAATTTTTAAGCGACTTTCCTCGGATAAAACTTTAAAATATTCGGCAATTTCGCTTATTTGTTCAGCATTTAACTTAGGTTTCATATTGATTCTTAAAGTGCTCATAGCCTTGAACAATTATTGTATGATAAATTAAAAACTCAAAATATGGTAAATAAATTTAATGCAATATCTTGATGAAAAGCAACTTTTATGTGATTTATGTTGTCAGTTTTATAATAAAGGCTGGGTTAGCGGCACTGGAGGTGGCATAACTTTAAAAGTAGCGCCAAACTTAGCTTTAATTGCACCGTCTGGAGTTCAAAAAGAACAAATTAAACCGGAAGAATTATTTTTGTTTGATTTAAAACAATCGCAAATTATTGACGAGCCAAAAAATCTTAAAATATCAGCTTGCACAAACATATTTATAAATATTTACCAAAATAGGCCTTCGGTGGCTGCTATTATTCATAGCCATTCAATTAATGCAGTTATGCTTACAAAAATCAATTCGGCTAAAACAGTTTCTTTTGAAAAATACGAAATGCTTAAAGGCCTCTCTGGTGGCAAATATTCCGAAATTCATACTTTGCCTATTCTTGATAATGTTGAATATGAATGCGATTTAGCCGAGGCCGTTGGGCAAGCCGTTTTAGATTTTCCAAAAGCTTTTGCCGTTTTGGTAAGAGACCATGGAGTTTATATTTGGGGCGACAGTGCCGCTCAGGCCAAGGTTCACGCCGAATGTTATGATTATTTATTTGAAGCCCAAGTCAGAGAAAAATCTTTGCAGGCTTTGGGCTTAATGAAGTAATTTTATTTTAAGCTTTTACGGCTCCAATTATATGAAAACCAGCATCAACATGGATATTTTCACCGGTAATTCCTCGGGATAAATCAGAAACCAAAAATAAAGCGGTGTCTCCAACTTCTTCGGTTTCGGTGTTTTTGCGCAAAGGCGAAACTTCAGCTATTTCGGTAATGAGCGTTTGAATGCCCGAAATTGCGCTCGAAGCCAAGGTTTTAATAGGGCCAGCCGAAATAGCATTTACTCTGATTTTTTTAGGACCCAAATCAGCTGCTAAATATCTTACAGAGCATTCTAAGGCCGCTTTAGCTACACCCATTACATTGTAGTTTTGCACCACACGCTCGCCACCAATATAAGTCAAAGTAACAATGCTACCTCCACCATTAGCTTCAAGTAAAGGTTCTGCTCTACGAGAAACAGCTACTAAAGAATAAGCACTAACATTTTGAGCCAATAAATAACCATCTCTTGAGCATTCAACATAACGACCTTCTAATTCGTCTTTTCTGGCAAAGGCCAAGCTGTGAATTACAAAATCTAATTTTCCGCCAAAAACTTCGCTTATTTTATTAAAAGCACTGTCTATTTGGTCTTCACTGGTTACATCGCATTCAATGCACTGAATAGAAGTGGTATCTCCAGCCAATTCTTCGGCTAACTTTTCTACACGGTCTTTTACACGGTCTTGATAAGTAAAAACAAGTTCTGCTCCTCCTTCGTGAAGACTATTTGCAATTCCCCATGCAATGCTCCATTTATTGGCTAAACCTAAAATAACGCCTTTTTTGCCTTTTAGTAAGCCGTTCTTAATCGAATTAGTTTTTTCTTGTAACTCAGTGCTCACGGTTATTTTTATTTTGGATAATGAAAATTAATCATAAAACTAATTTTTCTTTTTTGCTAATATCACTAAATTTTTGATTTTATTTAGCAGTTAAAAGCAATATCCGCTTAAACCTTTATGTTAATATAAAAATAGACACTTTAATCTTTTCTTAACATTATATTTTAATACTTTTATGGTTTCCGCCGTTCAATCAAATAATAATACTGTGGCTTTGCCATTACAGCCAGCTAGTGATGTTCGGCAAAAAGCACAAACTGCGATTAATACACAGTTAGAGCAATTAATAAATAATTTACAAGAAATTCAAAATACTAATAATAAACAAAATACAAATACATGGCTTGATGAAATAAAAAACTTTATTCAACAAAATTTAATAATATTATTATCTTCAATGGCTGGTATTAGCCTGCTAATAGGTGGAATTATTTTGTCTTCAAGAAATAAAAAAACACCTGAAATTAATAAGTTAGTAGAAAAAAATAATACTGTAATCCCAGAAAATAGCCAAGAGACAAAATTAGAGAAAAGAATTAGAATAGCAAAATTGGCTTGTCAGGACGGTAATTACGGACTTCATTGTCAGACCATGGCACCACTTAATGCACTAAGAATACTTAAAGCAATTGGTGATCCTCGTGGTATTAATTGGAATTTGGAAAAAACAAGAAGACAATTAGAAGCACTTGGTAAAGAAGCTTTTTCGCAAAATAATTGGTTAAATGATGGCGCAATGAATAGTGCTGGAATAATAAAAAGTATAGTTCCAGCCATTATTTTTCAAACTCTTCAAATACCTTTTGGAGAATATATTGTCGTAAGCAGAAAATTCAAAACAAATGGTTTAATGCCTGATTATAAACTAGATCATAATGCTTTATCACAATTACTTACAGATTTAAATAATGGAAAAATGGGTACTTTTTCTTATAACTATAAACATAATACTCGAATACTTGATCAAGAAACGGGTAAACAATCATGGTTTGGTGGACACATGAGAACAGTGTACGGTTTTAAATCTGGAAATTCATATAATAAATTTTGTGAATTAATGCAAAGAAAAAATCAAATTAATGATACAGAGTTTCAAAATGAATTCAATAGATTACTTCCAAATATCGGGGAAATATTATGTTATGAACAAGATAATAGAGGTGAAAATTTACATCACCATGAAATCAGTATTTCTGAATTAGTGAGTGAAAACGGAAGGTATAAATCATCAGACTTTACCATTATTGATGGAAACCCCAAAGAAAGAGACATAACTTTATGGACTATAAGTTATGCTCACAGCCAAGGTGTTTTGGACAAAATTCTTTTACCAAACGCTAAAATAAAATATCAAAGCTTAAGAAATGACGAAGAAAGAATGAATTATATGTTGTCTCGAGCATTGGATCTTGGAGCTACAATGCCAGAAGATGACTCATTTAATCTGGAATATATATCTGCTACTTAAATTTATACAGCTAAAAAAATCTTTTTACTTAGTGCTTAAAAGCAAATTAGACACATTAGAAGTTGAATTGTCTTTATGGCTTTGCTTGAGGCTTAACCATTGAATAATTGAACGAGCCAAACGCAAAGGATTATGTCTTCCATCATTATCATGCAGTTTTGAACGAATAATAACTTCAACCCCTAAAGCAGAAGTTTCGTCTAAATCGGCTAAAATTGGCTTGCCACGTTCTAAATGCCAACTTTCGGGCGCATTAATTAAAACACCATCAAGCAATTTATTAGAAGAATGGCTCTGAATCGCTTTAACAAAATCAGAGACCGCATAATTTTGGGTTTCTTTATCTTGCACCAAATTACAAACATAAAGCACTTTCGCCTTGGAAGCAGTAATAGCTTTGACAATTTCAGGAAAAAGCAAATTAGGAATTATAGACGTATACAAGCTACCAGGCCCTAAAATGATTAAATCGGCTTCTTTAATG
>CANLTT010000118.1 GCA_947494115.1 Candidatus Caenarcanales bacterium | reverse complement strand
GGAAATCCAATCTGTCAAACGGCTTTCAATAGCCAAGGGATACTTGGGTTTATTTCCCTTTCTTCCAACTGATATCCAGTTTACCTTAAACCAAATATCTTTCTTTATCATACGAGGGACGCTCAATTCACGTTTTAGGCTGTATTGTTTCTTCTTGGTTTTTCTTTAAATCAATCACTTTTTATTTTGCCTCTGATTAATTTGGTCTCGCAAGAATTCAGCCTCTGTCAAAAAGTTAGGTAGATCTTGAAAAATCTCTTCGGCTTTTGCTTCATTATAAGTCTGACTAGTTAAATTGCGTGATTGTCTATAGTTTTTCCATTTGTCCCAAGAATTTAAAAGTAAGCCTTTTTCAGCTCCTGTTCTTATTAAATCCTGAAAACTCATTTCATTAATTATAATAGAACTTGGCTCAGTATTTTCTAAGTAGCGTTTTAGCATTTTACAAGCTAATTCATAAGTATATTCAAAAGCTTGTATAGATGAAGATCTAAATTGTTTTGCTAAACCTTTATTATTTAAAGCAAGCTCAGATTGAGTATAAGTTAAGCTTTCTTGTAATTGCTCAATTGCTTTTTCAAATGCCGAAATATTAATCATAACTATTATATAATTTTCAAAAAAGTTTATATTATTATATGCAAAAAAAAATCAAAATTGGTATTCTCGGAGTTAGCGGTTATACTGGGCTAGCTTTATTAAACTTACTAAGCAATCATCCGCAAGCCGAAATTACAACTTTAGCTTCTAGTCAGCATATCGGTAAAAATATTTCTGACCTTTATACAACTTTTAGCGGTTTAAACTTGCCAAACTTTGTTTCAAGCGAGAATATAAATTTTGCCGAATTGAATTGTTTATTTACGGCTACGCCAAACGGTATTGCAAGCCAAATTGCACCCCAAGCTTTAAAGCATAATTGCAAATTAATTGACCTAGCGGCTGATTTTAGGCTAAAAGACAAACAGGTTTTTGAAAAATGGTATGGTTTTGCTCCCGATGAAAATATTTTGCAGAAGGCCGTTTATGGCTTAACCGAATGGAATAGAGCCGAAATTCAACAAGCACAAATTTTGGCAAACCCTGGCTGTTACCCGACTGTAAGTGCCTTAGGCATAATTCCGCTTTTAAAAAACAATTTGATTGAAAACAATTTTTGTATTATTGATGCTAAATCGGGTGCGACTGGAGCGGGCAAAAAGGCAGAAGAAAGTATTTTATTTTCAGAAATGAGTGAGTCTTTTTCGGCTTATAAAGTGCTGGCCCATCGTCATACGCCCGAAATTGAGCAAAGCCTAGAATTATTCGGTAAACAAAAAATGCCTGTGCGTTTCACTCCTCATCTTTTGCCCATAAAAAGAGGGATTTTGAGCACAATTTATTTACAACCAAAAAATAAAATTACAAACTTGGCTTTAGAAGAGTGTTTTAAAGAAACCTATAAAAACGAAAACTTTATAAAATGTGTTGGCGAGCCGCCCAAGACCAAAGACGTTTATAATAGTAATAATTGTTATATTTATTCTGTATATGATGAACATACTAATTTAATTATTATAATTTCGGTGATAGATAATTTAATGAAAGGTGCGGCTGGTCAGGCTGTGCAAAACTTTAATTTAATGTTTGATTTACCTGAAACTTTAGGTTTAACCAATTTAAGGCTAATTCCATGAACAAACATAAATTAATTATAATTGGTGGCGGCATTGCTGGCTTAAGTTCAGCTTTTTATGCCCAAAAGCAAAATCTTGACTTTTTATTAATTGAGTCTGGCGCACGTCTGGGAGGTGTTATTAATACTCAAAAAACAAGTTTGAATTATATTCTTGAGCAAGGTCCTAATAGTTTGGCTTTAGGAAGCACCTTAAAAGAAATTACAAATAATTTAAATATTGCTTTATTGCCAGCACAAGCCATTGCCAAGAAAAAACTAATTTTTATTAATAATAAGCTTATTGCTATAAACAGTCTGACTGGGTTATTTGAGGTTTTAAGCCTAAAAACATTTTTTAAAATTGCTCAAGAATTTTTTCATAAAACCCCTATTGCAAGCCAAAATATAAGTATTGGAGAATTTTTTGAAAATCATTTTGGTGCCGAAATTGTTAATAATTTGCTTTGGCCAATTTTGAGCGGAATTTATGCTGGCAACCCTTATAAGCTAGAATTTGCGAGCGTTTTTCCTGAATTATATAAAATTAGCCAAAACCACCCTAGCCTTTTGATGGGTTTAATTAAAGACAAGCCTACGGCCAAATTTAAAAGAGAAATTTTTTCGACTGAAAGCGGTTTATTTGGCTTAATTGAACAAATACAAAGTTTTATTCCGCCCGAAAAAATCATTTTAAATATACCAATTACCTCTATTAAAGAGAAAGAAGCTGGTTTTATAATTAATAATAGTTTTCAAACCGAAAAAATAATTTTAGCAGTTCCCGCTTATATTGCTTGTAACCTTTGCCCTGAGTTTTTAGCCGATTTAAATCAAATTTATTATGCGCCCATTATTACGCTCAATTTTTGGCTTAAAGAATCGAAAGAACCCTCTGGCGTGGCATACTTGGATCAATATAAAAATGCTTTTGGTTTTTTAAGCGCAAGGCCGCAGAATACACCATTATTGGGCACTGTTTTTAATTCGGCACTTTTCCCAAGCCACGCTCCTAATATGGCTATAACTTGTTTTATCGGTGGTGCAAATTATCCAGAGCTTATTAATTGTTCACTTGAAGAAATACAAAAAATTGCTCTTCAGGAATTAATTAAGGCTTTGCCACAAACCACCGAAAGCGACTTTGAGCTAAAAAATTATAAATATTGGCCGCAAGGCATTCCGCAATATAATTTAGGACACAGAGCTTTAATAGAGGCAGTTCAAGCAAAACTACCGCAAAACCTTAAGCTTGCTGGTAATTATTTAAAAGGTATTTCGCTTGAAGATTCGGCTTATTCAGGTAAAACGGCTTTGAGAGAGTTGTTTGGTTAAATTGTTCTAGATTCACCATTAACTTTTAGTTCTGCAAGACGAAAAGGGTGGGGGCTGTCTGTAGCTGCCAAGATTTGACCATTCCAGTTTATTGTTGCGCCTCCTGTAGGGGTTCTGGTTGCAAGAATTTGATCAAAAGGAATTTCAGGAGGAACGTAAACAGTTGTGATTTTCTCAAATTCAGTAGATCCCTCTGGGTCAAGCAGTAAACCATTAGATCCTTTATCACCCGAAGCATAATTTATACCAGCTCCACCATTCAAAAAATCATTGCCACCTCCACCCCAAAGAGTGTCATTGCCATCTCCTCCATCAAGATTATCGGCATGTTGATTTCCAAGAAGAGTGTCATCTCCAGCACCGCCATAAATACTATCTTGCCCCTGTCCTGCAAAAGCCAAATCGTTACCATTCCCACCCATGATGGAATCATTTCCTTTAAAAGCAGTGATTTGTTCTGTGTTATCGCCCGCTTTTATCGTGTCATTTCCATTTGTCCCTGCGAGAGTCTTTTCATTTCCGCCTGTTATAGTCAAGCCCGTTGTTTCAACACTCTGACGTACTTTAAATTCAATATCAGAAATATAGGGTAATCCTTCTCTTGATGACATAATAGAATCTTCTGTAAGCATACCTTCCACATCTTTCCTGAACATATCGTAAAATTTTTCTTCCAGTGGTCGAATCCAAATCCTTGGATCTTGAGCATCTGGAATCACCTTAGGATCTACAACAGGCGAGCCTGCTTTGAAATAACTTCCGTTCGTTAAGCTTCTAGCTTGAATTAATTCTTCATTAAACGATGCTACAAATTGATCATCTGGTATTGTTTTAGCATAGGAATGAATTTCTGCAAGTTGTTGCTCTGCAGACATTGAAGCAAAATTGGGGTTTTCTTGCGTAAGTTGATCGTACATATTAGGCCAAGTAATATTATCAAGAGTCCAAGTTACATACTGATAAATAGGATTACTGATCACAATCTTAGCTTTCTCTGGTCCTATGATTTCCGCTAAAATACTGTGAGTCTTAGTCTCAAAAATTTCATTGAGCCAGCTTTGGAAGATAAGAGAGGGGTCTAAAAATAGTTTTTCGGCATTACCAATAATGAAAAATGATCCGTCTGGTTTTACCCCATTCACAGCGTTTGCCCAGCTGAAAACCTCTATGGCACTAGGGCTATCTTTCTCGCCCCAAGTTTGCTTTGCAAATGTCGCAAATTCTTCTGTGGTCATAAGAGCCCAATCTGCACCAACTCGAGTTTCAGACATCCATTTTTTTATTAGAGGATGATTGAAGGCCGCCTGAATTGATTTATTTAAGGTATTTCTTATTTGATTGCCAGTTTCAGTTTTAGGAAAAGAAATTTCTTTTAAATTTGCCGAAAGATTAGCAACAGTAGGATTAAAAGACGGAACTTCAGACCAACGAATTGTCCTCAAAGTATTCAACTCAGCCAAACTCGAACTTTCACGAAAAGGTGTAAATTTTCGGTTTTGTTCATTTACTGAAGCAGTGGATCTTCCTTGTAATCTTTTCAAAGCACCAACAGCTGTTTGTCCGCGTAAAGTTGGGGGAAAAGTTAAGTGTTTTGGTTTAATGCGTAAATTGTTCATATTAAAGAAATTTTTGTTCTATGTTTTTTACCATAAAACCAAACTTTAAAATAGATATTTACTCAGTAAAACGCAAAAAAGGGCTAAAACTTGTCGTTATCATATCAACGGTAAGCTTTAGCTCCTTAAGATAGATTCAGGTATCATGCTAAATTTTGCCCTAATTAGTTTAAATAAAAGCTAAAAAAACCAAAAAAAGAGGAATTGTTTGTGAGGCTTTTTGTAAAAAACTTTTCTCATTATAGGCTTTATTTGAGTCTGAATCATTTTTTGTACTGGAAGAAATCTCTGCTTCTTTTGAAAATAAATTGCAAACTCTTAAGCTGATCTCGCTCAAATACAAATATTGCATAAGACCAAAAATAGGATTCATAATAGCTCCTTAAGAACGGTTGAGGGATTGGAAATTTAACTGTTTTAGAACCGACAAGAATTTTAATTTCTTATCATTTAATTTTGAACTCTACCCATAAAATCCTCATGAATTCCATAGTACAACACAATCTTACGTTAAGCAAGTGTTAGCTTTGTTAAATGTATGTTAGAAATTGCGTTTCAAGGGAACAACTACCTTTTTATCAGCATCTTTTAATTTAAAGATCGATTTATTTAAATTATGAATTCACCTGTTCTGAAAATTCAAATTATTTCTTCAGAGCTGAGCAGTTTTTTAGATATTTTTGAAAATAAAATCAAAAAAGACCTTTACGAAAAACCTTTAAGGCTAACAATTTTGCTGGGTTTTCTTTTGCTTGGTTTGGCTCCTTTGTCTTGCGAGACGGCAATTAAGGCTTTTGGAAAATATCAACAAAAAGAAGAATTACAAGTTAAAAGCATTCTAGAAGAAGCTAATTTTGCTTTGGCCGAAGAAAAGCCGCAATCCGCTTTAATTAAATATCAAAAAGCCCTAAAACTAGATAAAAAAAACCCACAAACCAATTTTGAATTAGCCGCTTTTTATATTATTCAAAACCAGCCCGCTCTGGCCAAGCCTTATATCAAAGTTTTAGAAAAAAGCAAAAATACCAATTCTTATGTTCAAGCTCTAAATGGGCTAATAAGTTTTAATAAAGCTAATTATCCAAAAGCCGAAACCCTTTTGCAAACA
>CANLTT010000117.1 GCA_947494115.1 Candidatus Caenarcanales bacterium | reverse complement strand
CATAGAGATTTTCTATAATCGGGAAAGAAAGCATTCAACCTTGAATTATCTGTCCCCTCTTCAATTCGAGGAGCTTTACAATATCTCTAAAAAGTTTGTCTCCTAAATCGGATCAACTTCAATAAAACAATTATTATTGATGTTAAAAACTTAAATATTGAAAATTTTATTGAGAAGATAGATTTAGAACCTGAATTCAAAGATATTAAATTAATCATTTTGAGTAGCTCTGGCAAAAAAGTAAATTTAGGCAAAAAGCACAATACTTATCAATTGAGCAAACCTCTCAAGTTATCAAAGTTGTTTGAATGTTTGAAAGAAATTTTGGTTTCCAATGATCCATTTGTGCTTCAATCCTCTATTGGAGCTATTTACAAGATTTTAGTGGTTGAAGATAATTTGGTGAACCAAAAAGTTGCCATTTTTATGCTACAAAAGCTTGGCTGCAAGGTTGATTTGGCTTCAAATGGAAAAGAAGCTTTAGAAAAAGTGCAAACGGACGATTATGACTTAATTTTTATGGATTGCCAAATGCCTGAAATGGATGGCTTTACCGCAACCGACAGAATTAGAAATTTAGAAGACAGTATTAAAAAGAAGGTCCCAATCGTTGCTATGACAGCAAGCGTTACCAAAGAATATAAAAACAAATGCTTAGAATCTGGAATGAACGATTATATCAGTAAACCGGTAAAAGTCGACGATTTCAAAGAGGCTCTCAAGCATATACAGAGTTTAAAGCCTAAGTCTCTTTCCGCTTCAGAGATGGCTTTGGATAGGCAGACTTTAAACAAAATTGCCACCCTCGGTGATAAAGAGTTTTTTAGCGAGATCTTAAAGACTTATCTGAGTAGCTCTTTTGAGGAAATTAACGAGCTCAACCGCGCTATTTTAACTAGCGATACAGAAAGCATCTCGCAGATAACCCAAAAACTTAGGAGTTCCAGCGCCGATATTGGAGCAAAAAAGCTCACTAAACTGTGCAATGAGCTGGATGCAGTCAATGATTTAGCTTCTGTCAATAAAGCCGTTTTACTAATTGAAAACATTAACCGAGAGTTTCAGAGAGTTAAGGAAGAAATTAACCACTTAACTTTAATAAAAAAATGAACAACTCATTCAAACAGCAAAGCAATAAACCTTCTGAAAAAGCCTTCGAGGGCAAAATCATTCAGGAACCAGAAAAAAAAGAAGAAAACTTAAACCTTCTTTTTAAGCTCTTTGAGAAGGCGAATTTCGTAATCAATACACAAAAAACACAGCAAAACGCTTCTTCCAGAGCCATGTTTTTTAGAAGTGTAAGAGTTGTTTTTGCAGTTTTTATTATTTTAATTGGACTTAAGCTCTTCATCAACAAAAGCACACAAGTTAGTAGCTTGCAGGGCTTCATCAATACTGAGTTAGTGGCGATTAATTCACCGATCAATGGCACTTTGACGCTAAACAAATCAATAAAAGTCGGCCAATACATCAAAGCCAATCAAGCTATTGGAAAAGTCGAAAACAAATACGAGGACTAAATCAATGATTTGGAAATTAAAACAAGAAACGTCATCTCTCAAATCGAAGCAAACAAGAAACATTTAGCCAATATTCAATCCTTAGTTTACAACCGTCAAGCTCTTTTGGACGATTATGCAAGCAAATCCAGAGTACAAAACAATTTAAGAATTCAATACGAAAACGACCGCTTAAAGCAATTCAAGAATGAAGTCAAAGAATCCAAAGAGACAGTCGATCTTTCTAAGCGAGAATACGAAAGAGTTTCTTCTCTGCTTCCTGATGGCTACGTTTCTGTGGCTGATGTTGATAAAGCAAAAACAAAATACCAAGAAACAAAAGCCGCTTACGAAGGTAAAAGAGCACAGGTTGAACAAAGCGAATCCCAAATTAAAGCCGCTAAGAGAGGATTGCAGGTTGAAGGCTCGCAATCAATTAGCTTTCATGAAGCTCGCAAACGTGACTTGGAAATTGAAATCTTAAATTTAAAACAACAAGCAGTCGAAGCTCAACTTCAGGTTGATTTAAATGAAGCGGAGCTTGAGAAGCTTAAGGAGCAGATAAAGAACAAAAGAGAGGTTATTATCAGGATGCCTGTCAGTGGAGTGATTTGGTCTTTGTCCGCAAAATCTGGGGAAAATATTCAGCAACACCAATCAATTGTCAAAATAATTAATTGTCAAGCTCGCTGGGCGGAGGCCTTTGTAGCTGAAAAAGATTTGGGTAAAGTTTATATTGGTGCGCCTGTCACGGTTAAATCGCTGAATGCCGACTCAAAAGTTTGGGATGGTTACATTCAGTCGATTAGAGGCGGCTCAAACAGAGTTAAGGTTGGAGAGGATGTTGATATTTTACCTCCAGAGCTTGTAAGACGCCAAATGGCAATCCGAGTGGAAGTTAATTGGGAAGATTATGATGAGAATCAACTTGTAAACCCTCGTGAATTCTGCCAAGTCGGAAACAGCGTAGAGGTCTCATTCAAGAAACAACCTAGGGCTTCAAAGAAACGCTTTTAAAATGGCCGAAGAGAACAAAATCTACAACTCCACCGAAGGCTCCAACCGCTTAAACTTTTGGGAAGTTGCCATTTACCTAACTGCCTTTTGCGTAATTATTTTGAACCTCATTCCGCTCCTGTATAGGGAAGAGCTGGTACCAATTTTGGTGCAATTTTGGAAAATGCAAAAGCAACACTTCACCCTTGGCAGAATCTCTTTTTTGCTGGCTTTTACTCCGATTCTAATGACTCTCGGTTTTTCAATTTGCATGTCGTTTTTCTTCCCCAAGCCAAACATCATTCTAAAGGCCATCTGCGGGTTTACAATTGTCTTTTTAGTTTTTAGATATCTTGGCTGGAGAGCCTTTGCAACGCTCAATTTGGACAATGTCCCAGAGGGCATTTTGAGTGTCTTTATTTTTGTTGCCGAATTCATAATGATTGTTGATACGACTTTCGCTTCTTGCATTCAAACCATACCTAGCACAGATCTCTCTGCCGAAGCTGATGTTTTATCTAAGGATGTAAAAGAAAAGCGTTACGTTCCATGCGTTGATGTTTTAATCCCGTCTTACAATGAGCCAGAAGAAGTTTTGAAAAGAACTATCATTGGCTGTCAGGCGATGGATTATCCGAAGAAAAAAATCTATCTGCTCGATGACACACGGCGACCCCACATAAAAAAACTAACTGAACAACTAGGCTGCTTTTACATTGACCGTCCAGACAACCAACATGCTAAAGCCGGAAATATAAACAATGCTTTGAAAAAAATCAATTCTGAATTGGTTACAATCTTTGATGCTGACTTTGTTCCTTGCAAGAACTATTTGACGCGAATGGTCGGCTTTTTCCAGGATCCAAAGGTGGCACTGGTTCAAACCCCCCAGCACTTTTATTCTCCTGACCCTATTGAAGCCAACCTTGGACTTGAGGGAAATATTACAAACGAACAAGCTTTATTTTTCAGGCACATACAGCCAAGCCGTGATGCAGCGAATGCCATCATCTGTTGCGGAACTTGCTATGTAATTCGTCGAAGCATGATGGACGAAATTGGAGGAATTCCGACTGAAAGCATAGCCGAAGACTTTTTCACCTCAGTCAAGCTCATTGCAAAAGGCTATAGACTTAGATATTTAAACGAGGCTCTCTCAGCCGGTGAGGCCGCACCCACAATTGGTGCCTATGTCGATCAGCGCTTGCGGTGGGGTCAAGGAACCATTCAATGCCTTTACTGCTATCACAGCCCCATGACTACTCCTGGTCTCAATTTTTTGCAAAGAGCTTATTATTTCAGCTCAATGACTTATTGGTTTATGCCAGTCTGGCGCTTTATTTTGTTCTGTGGACCGCTCACTTATTTGATTTTTGGTCTCAATCCTCTCAGAGCTACTCTTGAAGGAATTCTTTTTTACTTTGTGCCTTACTATGTCTCTCATATCATGCTATTCAGTTGGCTCAATAAGAGCAGACGTTCCGTTTTTTGGTCTAATATTTATGAGACTTTACTTTGCGTTCCCATGGCTTTAACCGTTGTTAAAAGCTTAATTAATCCTTTCGGCAAGGGCTTTAAGGTAACGCCCAAAGGGGTCGAGACAAGCAAATTGGAGATCAATTGGATTGTAATTCGCCCCTTGGTGGTCTTAGCCTCGCTTTATGCCGCTGGTTTTGTAATTCGCGCTTCTAACCTGCCTTGGGAAGCCAACCCCGAACCAGTGTATGTAAATCTGGGCTGGGCCGCTTATAACTTATTAGTTTTTTGGGGCGCCATTATGTGTGCCATGGACGTTCCAAAGCGTAAATTTGTAGCATTTAAACATTCTTTGAACTACACCCTCAAGTGCGGATATCAATCAGTGGTGGGTAAAACCGCAAAAATTTCTGAAGGCGATGTCTTGATTGAAATTACCGATGAGGAAAGAAAAAAACTAAATATTGGAGCCTCACTTGATAGCGAAATTACTTTAGAGATACTTGAAATCGGTCTACAGGAAATCAAAGTAAGAATAGTAGATCCCAAAAACACAATCGATAAAGACGTGAGGCAACCGAATAAGCTGCTGCTTGAGATAATAGATTTAAAGACTGAAGACGAAAGAAAACTTGTCGAATTTTTATACTGCCGTCCGGGAATGTGGGACAAAGAGACCAAAAAGAACGAAACTTCTTATTTTATTTCTTTTGTTCAGTCCATCTTCCGGATGAATCCATTGGCGAATGACTAAGTAAGCAAAAATTTTATTATAGTTTAAGAATTAGTATAACCAATCAATTTTACTAATAAAGCTTTTTGGGCATGCAAACGATTTTCGGCTTGTTCAAAAATTAATTTACTGTTTTCTTCAAAAGTTTCTTCGCTTATTTCTTCGCCTTTGTGCGCTGGCAAGCAATGTAAAACAGGAATTTTTTGAGAATTTAAAAGTTTTGAATTAATTTGGTAATTCTGGAAGTCTTTTACAATTTTTTCTTTTGAGCTTTCTTGCCCCATACTAAGCCAAGTGTCAGTATATAAAACATCGGCTTTGGTGGCTTCAGAAGGTTCATTTGTAATAATTGGGGCTGAGCTTTCATATAGTTTAGCCAAATGGCAAGCCTGATTAACTATATTTTTGGAAGGCTCATAACTAGCGGGCGTAATTGCCATAAACTCAAGCCCTAAAATAGCCGAAGCCAACATCAAACTGGCGCAAACATTGTTTCCATCACCAATATAAGTTAATTTAAGTTTTTTTAATTCACCAAAGTTTTCTTTTAAGGTCAATAAATCAGCCAAAATCTGGCAAGGATGTTCTTGGTCGGTGAGCGCATTGATAATAGGAATTGAAGCAAATTTGGCCAATTCAATCAATCCAAGATGATCGTGTGAACGCACAATAAAAGCACTTAAATAACGAGATAAAACACGGCCAATATCAGCAAAACTTTCTCGGCTTCCCAGACCAATTTCATCATTGCGAATAAATAAACTGTTTCCGCCAAGCTCAAAAATACCAGTTTCAAAGCTAAGACGGGTGCGCAAGCTAGGTTTAGTGGTAAATAAGCCAAGAGTTTTGCCCTTTAGAGGCTTCTGATCATTGTAGCGATCAACTTTGAGTTCTTTAGCCAAATTTAAAACTTCATTTATTTGTTCACGGTTTAAATCAGTAATCGAAATTAAATCTTTTGGGAAATTCATGGTTTAAAGCAAGCTAATTGAGTATATTTAAAGAACTGTGTCAATTAATGACTTAGTTCATTGTATCAGCTTGAGAGCTTAATTGTCAACCTCCCTTCAAAAAATATGGCTAATTGAGATATGGTCATTGCCC
>CANLTT010000116.1 GCA_947494115.1 Candidatus Caenarcanales bacterium | reverse complement strand
TGGCCTGAAAAATTTTTTTAATTGGCATATTTTCTTTTTCCTGGTTTTCCCAGCGGTCTGATTCTTTGAGAGTTAAGCGCAGGCAAATTACTAAAAGTGCTGGCAAAGCTCCGATAAAAAAAACATGCCGCCAATTTGCAAATAAATAATTTATAGAACCAGCTAAAAATACGCCCGCCTGATAAGAAGTAATTAAAATACCAACCGCAATTGCCCGTGATTTTTGAGGCCAAACTTCAGTTAAAAAAGTTGCAATGCTCACCAATTCTCCGCCAATGCCGAGGCCAGTTAAAAAGCGACATAAACCTAATTGCCACCAATTTTGCGCAAAACCAGCCAAACCCGTAAAACTAGCATAAAGTAAAATTGAAAAAACCATAGATTTGACACGGCCAAACTTATCGCCAATAAAACCAAAAAATATGCCGCCCAGCATCCAGCCGATTAAAAACAAAGCCGTTACATAAGAACCAATTTGGCTAATCTGCAATTTATCGCTGGTTTCAATCAAATCTTTAATGGCAGAGGGCAAAGCAATGGCCATTAAACTTGAGTCCATGCCGTCAAAAATGCCACCAAGCCAACAACAAATAAAAACAACTAATAAATATTTTTTAGAATAAACTTCGTTTTTTTGCATTCAATGATATTGCTCGGCTTTTATCTTGATTATTATAGTTTGAGAATTAGTTTATAATAAATTTAACTGAAAATAAATTTAGAATGCCTCAAATTATCCTCATTATTCATGGATGGAGTGCTGGTTCTTTTCAGCTTGAATCTTTGAAAAACTATTTAATTGAGCAAGATTTGGGTACGGTTGAAAGCATTATTTATGCCGATTATGAATCTCGGGAAGATAGTTTAACCTTTAATGATATTGTACACGGTCTTCATGAGCAGATGATCAAAAAGGGTTTTATTGCGCCTGACGGTAAAAAACTTTGCAATATGAATGTCATTGTGCATTCCACGGCGGGTTTAATTATTCGGCATTGGATTTGGCATTATTATGCTGAGCGCATTGCAGATTGCCCTGTCAAAAAAATTGTAATGCTGGCTCCTGCTAATTTTGGTTCTCCACTGGCGCATCGTGGAAAATCGCTTTTGGGTTTGCTGACTAGAGGCCGCCGTGAAATTGGCGATTTTTTGGAAGTCGGTAGAGAAATTTTGGACGGACTTGAACTAGCCAGCTCTTATCAGTGGAATTTAGCCGAAAAAGATTTAATCTGCGAAAATCCTTATTATAATTCAAAACAAATACAAATAAGCATTTTGGTTGGCTCTGAAGGCTATTCGGGTTTTCGTAGTTTTATAAATAAAGTTGGTACTGATGGCACAATTGTAATTGCTGGAACGGCCATAAATTCGGCCAAATTGACTTTAGATTTTTGTAAACCCCAAGATAAATATTGCGCCTATAAAGCCTATAACTGGGTAATTAATAAACCAGTTAGCGACTTTGCTTTTGCGGTTTTGTCAGAGCTAAATCATAATACAATTACCCAAAACTTTGAATTAGTTGGACCCTTGATTAAACAAGCTTTTGAGCTTAAAACCGCTAAACAATTTCAGAAATTTCAGAGCAAATTAAAAGAAATTACCGAAAAAACTTATGCGCAAAATAATAAGCCCAAATATCAACAATTTATTGTACGTGTGCTTGATGACCAAAATATGCCAGTTAGTGATTTTACTTTGGAATTTTTTATTGTTAAGCAAAAATGGCAAGACAGAGAGCGGGTTTTAGAAAAAGATAAAAGCCATTCTTCACAAATTACAGACCAAGAATATGAATATAGCCGCCAAGTGCAAGAAATAATTTCACGAGAATTTCATAGTTATTCTAAAGACACAAGTTATAGGCGTTTTTTGGTGGATTTAACCGAAATTGAAAATTTTTTAAACCAAGCCCAAGAAAAGCTTAATTCTGCAATTGTTTTAACTATGCGTCTTCATATTCCAGCTATAGACAAAGGTATTCGTTATGATACAGAAAATTTGCAAAATATCGTGCTCTATGACCCGAAAGCCAAAAAAACTAATTTAAGCTTTTTTTATGAAAATACAACCACTTTGCTTGAGTTAAAGGTTAATCGTTGTAATGATTATGTTACTTTAGGTTCAAAGCCATTAGAACATTAGAAAAATAGTTTATTTGTGCTTTTTAACCCTTTTAAAATAAAAATAACCAATACCAAAAACGATCACAAAAACCACAAGATAATCTAAATAATGCGTATATTTTTTAATTAAAGCCCAGCGATCTTGCAAAACAAAGCCTAAATAAGCCAAAAACATATTCCAGCAAGTCGCCCCAATCAAGGTATCAATTGTAAATTTTAATTTATTCATTTTGGCCATACCAGCGGGCACCGAAATTAAATGTCTAACAACTGGTATAAAACGACTAATTAAAACAGCTTGTTGTCCGTATTTTGCAAAAAACTTTTCGGTTAATTCAAGATGATGATGGTCGAGCAAAAGATATTTGCCAAATTTTTCTAAAAAAGGCCTGCCGCCATAATAACCAATAAAATAAGAAAGCCAAGAACCAATTAAACTGCCCAAACTGCTTGCCAAGGCCACGCCCAACCAAGAAAAACGGCCACTTCCAATTAAAAAACCCGCAAAAGGCATAACCGCTTCGCTCGGTATCGGAAAAACCATACTTTCGAGAACCATAAAAAAACAAATGCCTAAATAGCCAGTTCTAGAGATGATGTCGGCGATTATATTAAATAAATGTTCAAACATAAAAACAAATTTTAAACCAATTGGAATCAAACATTATATGCGCATTTGACAATATTTTTGATTCTGTATTTTAAATTTTTGTTTTTAGGCCAAATTTCTTGATAAATCTTTTACAAATTAAACTCAGGAATATTATTTATAAAATCTTGCAAATCGTTTTTTTCAATATAAAGCCGAAGGCCGATGGAATCCCAAGTATAATGCGCAAAATCGGCATTTCCATTGTCTATCCAGCAATAGAGCTTAAAACCGTCAAAATCATCTTTTTCTAAAATTAATTCAAAATTTGGCTCCGCTGGCTCAAACCGAAATTGTTTATGTTCTGATTTTAAAAAAGTTTGTAATTTTTCACGCAAATTTTCAAGTTCATTAATTGGTTGTAAAAATAAAATAAAATTTTTTGAATCAAATTCTAGTTTTTTATTTAGGCTCAAAAACCTGATTGAATAATGAATTTGGCCATTTTGCTTTTGAAAATTAAAAATCAAAACCGTTTTTAAATCTGGCCAATTGCCTTCTTTTATTTTTTGGTTTTTTTGGCCTCTAAGTTCCACAGAATGAATCATTTATGTTAATCTTTTAGCTTAATTGTCTGTATAAAGTTTAAAATAAAATGTTTGCATTCATTAAGCATAGCGGAAAACAATTTAAAATCAACGAAGGAAGCATTATAACGGTTGATAAATTGCCCCAAGAAAAAGGTGCTGAAATCAGCATTGAAGATATTTGTCTCGTGATCGGTGAAGATAATAGTGTTTCAGTTTCACCCAAAGGCAAAGTTATTTGCGAAATTATTGCTCAAACCCGTTCTAAAAAAATTCTAATTTTCAAGCAAAGACCTAAAAAAGGTTATAGACGCAAAAAAGGCCACCGCCAAGATTTAACTAAACTTTTAGTGAAAAAAATTGAATTAGCTTAATTTGTTTATGAAGCCGCCCAAAATTCTCTTAATTGATAATTACGACAGTTTTACTTATAATTTGGCGCAATATTTTTGGGAATTAGGCTATGAATTGAGCGTTATTCGCAATGATAAAATTACAATTTCACAAATCACAAATCTAGATCCAAGTCATTTGGTTATTTCGCCAGGCCCTGGAACACCAAATGATTCGGGTATAAGTTTAGATTTAATTGCGGAATTTTATAATAAAAAACCAATTTTAGGAGTTTGTTTAGGGCATCAATGTTTAGGACAGTTTTTTGGTGCAAAAATCGAAAAAGCTTCTTTGCCACGTCATGGTAAAACCTCATTAATTGAGCATAATGGTGAAGCTATTTTTGAGAATTTGCCTAATCCTTTTAAAGTTACACGTTATCATTCTTTGATTGTAAACCAAACTGATTTGGCTGAAAGCCCACTTTTAATAACGGCCAAAAGTCTTGATGATAATTTGGTAATGGCTTTAAAACACAAAGATTATCCATTATATGGTGTGCAATTTCACCCAGAATCAATTATGACAGAACATGGACACGCTCTTTTGAAGAACTTTATAGAATTAAATTGAATAATAAAACCACCGACTTCTCCTATTATAGCAAAACTTGACTAAAGAGATCTAATTATTTTAGAACAACCCCCGCTCTCTGAGCGACCCCTTGGAAGGGGTACAAACAAGCAGAAAATGAAGTCCCTCTTCTAAGGGGGCAGGGGGTTTATTAAACCAAAACGGAAAGCTAGATCTTTCTAATTCAGGTTTGCTATAGAAAACCTTGAAAAAGGGAATTTACCAAATGTATGAGAAAATAATTTTTGAAAAAGTTTCCATTGAATGGAAGAGTGTAAACCCAAAAGACTTATTAAAAGATAAAAAATGACAAGCACAATACAAAGAGCAGAACTACAAGCAAAAATATGGAAAATAGCCAATGATGTTCGTGGCTCAGTTGATGGATGGGACTTTAAACAGTTTGTTTTAGGTACACTTTTTTATCGCTTCATTAGTGAAAATTTTACTAATTACATTGAAGGTGGTGATGAAAGCATTAACTACGCAAATTTTCCAGATGATAAAATATCTTCCGAAATAAAAGATGATGCCATAAAATCGAAAGGATATTTTATTTATCCCAGTCAGCTTTTTGTAAATGTCGCCAAAACTGCCAATACTAACTCCAATCTTAATACAGACTTAAAAGCAATTTTTGACGGTATAGAAAGTTCTGCAAATGGTTATCCATCCGAACCAGATATAAAAGGATTATTTGCTGATTTCGACACAACAAGTACACGACTTGGTAATACAGTTGATGGCAAAAACACTCGATTAGCTGCCGTTTTGAAAGGTGTAGAAGAACTGAATTTTGGAGATTTTGAAGACAATCAAATTGACCTTTTTGGTGATGCTTATGAGTTTTTAATTTCCAATTATGCCGCCAATGCTGGTAAGTCTGGAGGTGAGTTTTTTACGCCACAGCATGTATCTAAACTCATTGCTCAACTTGCTATGCACAAACAAGACAAGGTAAACAAGATATATGACCCTGCCGCAGGTTCAGGCTCTTTACTTTTGCAAGCAAAAAAACACTTTGACAATCATATTATTGAAGAAGGCTTCTATGGGCAAGAAGTGAACCACACTACTTATAACCTTGCTCGTATGAATATGTTTTTGCATAATATCAATTACGACAAGTTTAATATAGTTCTTGGCGATACGCTTAGGAATCCGCAGTTTGGCGATGAAAAGCCATTTGATGCCATTGTTTCTAATCCGCCGTACTCTATAAAATGGATTGGGAAAGATGACCCAACGCTGATTAACGATGATCGTTTTGCCCCTGCTGGTGTATTAGCTCCAAGGTCTTATGCAGATTTTGCCTTCGTTTTACACGCCCTAAGTTATCTTTCAAGTAGAGGAAGAGCCGCTATTGTTTGTTTTCCAGGTATATTTTACCGTGGCGGTGCAGAACAGAAAATCAGAAAATACTTGGTAGATAATAATTTTATAGAAACCATAATCTCTGTAGCACCTAATCTGTTTTTTGGCACTTCAATAGCCGTTACTTTATTAGTTCTTTCTAAAAAGAAAACTGAAAATAAAACTCAGTTTATT
>CANLTT010000115.1 GCA_947494115.1 Candidatus Caenarcanales bacterium | reverse complement strand
TTTGCATTGCACAATCTAATTGCTTCTTCTTTAAATTCTTTTTCGTATTTAGACATAAATTGAACTCCTTTTAATTATTGACTTGTTCTTCGTTCAATTTGTCCCCTTTTTCGGATCAACTTCAGTATTTGAAAATATAGATGAAATCTTAAACAATAAAGGACTAAAAATCACTGAAGATCCCGATGGAACTCTTTTATTACATAATCCAGACAGGCAAAGAATACTTCCAAAGGAAATATCAGAAATGGAATTATTATTACATCCAGAAATAAGAGAAATAATTGAATCTAAATTAAATTGTTTATTGCTTCCAGTTTCAGAAGCCGCTCCTAAAACCAATTTAAGAACTTTTTGTCTAGACCTTTGGAAACAATTAAAACAAATAAAGTGGTTTGGAAAAAAATAAAAGCACTACCAAAACTTAAAAGGTTTATTTTGATAATGCTTAAAAAATGATAATTATTTACCAAAAGGCTAAATTCTTGAGAATAAATATTAAATTAATTCGCCGTTAAACGGGCATTTTGCGTAAAACGTAAGAAAAGTTTTTGCCCAGATTTAATATTTACCTCATTGCCTTTTTTGATGGCGGCCGCCGCTAAACCTACACCACCACCAATTGCGGTACCTAAAGCGGTTGCTTTTCCTTTGGAGCCATTACCAATAGCTGAACCAATTAAACCACCCAGTGCTCCAGTACCAGCACCAACACCCGTAGAAATAGCCGTAGATCTGGCTCTCTCGCCTTTGGTTGAACCTTTTAATACAACTTCCCCTGAAGAATCTGTAATATAAGCTTCGCCATTTAACCTTGCCGTGCGGCCATCAGGATAAACAATATTTAAGGCTTTTAATTGTAATTGGCCGGGGCTATTAAAGCGTCCCCATTTGGCTTTAGAAACTCTCGAAACCTCGAATTCAACTTTAGAGCCAGCTGGAATGCCATTAAGACTCTGGTTTAAAGTTAAATAGCCACGGTCTCCAGTTCTGGCAGTGTCTGAAGCAAAACCACGGTCAATAAAACCATCAGATTTTGCGCCAGCCGAAATAGAAACAACTTCACCTGTTAAAACTTGTTGATTGGTATAAGGTGAAGATGTTGAAGTAATGGTTTGACTTTCTAAACCGCTATTAGCTGAAAAAGCTGGACTAGCCAATAAAGCTAAAGAAAAAATCGCCGAAAGTGTTTTGTATTTTTTATTCATAAATTTGCAAGATAAGGGTTAGAGTTTCTCTCCTCGCTTTTTTAATTTAACAACAAAATTGAAACTATGTTTAAATAACTTTGTTTTGGGCTGTCTTTAAAGCTTAATCAAGCATTTCAATTCTGTCTATATGTCTTCCGCCTGCAAAATTGGTATTAAGCCAAATATTTAAAATTTCCTCAGAAAGCTTTGCCGTTACCAACCAATTGCCCAAACAAAGCACATTTGCATTATTATGTTCTCGACTTAAACGGGCTGTCAATAAATCTTGGCAAAGAACCGCCCGAATGCCTTTAAAACGGTTGGCGGCCAAGGACATTCCAACTCCAGAGCCACAAACTAAAAGACCTCTTTGAATTTTAACTTCAATTAAGTCCTCACAAACGGCTTGCGCAAAACTTGGATAATCAACTGAATCGACTGCATTGGCACAACCATAATCTTTTATAATATATTTTTCTTTTAAAAATTGGTATATATGCGCTTTGAGTGGGTAACCCGCATGATCGCTAGCTAAACCGATAATCATATTTTTCAGCTTTAAGATAAATAAACCTTAAATTATAAAGCGTTAATTGATAATATAAAAGCTCAGGTTCTTATATTTTTAACTAAATGCCAGAAAAAAAATGGTTGGTAATTCATTTAGAGGCTAATTATATTCGCAAAGCTTTTGTAGTGCTTAATGCCGAAGAAAATCTTGCCTTGCAATCAGAAGAACTTTGTTCTATTTATGAAGGAATTAAACTTTTTACCCGCAAAGAGCAATTAGAAATTAATGATTTAATGAGAGATTGGCTCAAAGACCTTGAAAAACAAAATAAGCAAGAAGATGAAAAAATTCAAGTTCAACTCATGGCTTCGCAAGATTTTTATAACACAGAAGGCTCCAAAGGAATTTTAGATTCGATCAAAGCGCAATTTGGCCTAGAAACAGTTTTATTTAGTTCAGTTGAATCTGCCAGACAGTCTTTTATGGGTTTAAAGAAAAGTTTATTTGGTTACCGCTCTAATTCACGCTTGGCTTATATAAGTATTGAAAAAAATAAAACAGTTTTGGTTTTTGGCGATTTGTACAAACAAGATAAAATTATTCAAATCGACCTCGGAGTGCAACAAATTACGGATTATATTGTTTCTTTAAAAAAGAATGAACAGCTTGAATCTTTGCCACTTTTTGTAAAAGCCAATTTATACCATTTTATAGAGCAGGCTCGCTTTTTTGGTAAACCTCAACTTATTTGTTTTGACGAAAATACGACTCATTTGCTTTTAAAAACTCTAGCGAGCGAATCTAAGTCTCAGAGAGTTAGCACTGAATGTATTCAACAATTATGTTCCAAAATTATAGATTCAGGTTTTCAGTATTTAAATAATCTTAATTGGCTCAGTTCAGAGGCTTTAAACAGCAATTCGGCGCATTTAATTTTGGCTAGTTTTATTGCCGAGGGTTTAAGTGCTACAACTTGCGCTCTTGATACCGAATGCCGCTTTAAAGGGCTTATTATAGACAAACTCTTAGATGAAGATAAGCTCAAGGAGCAGTTTTTAGGCCATGTTTATGATTGGAAAAAAAGTGCCCAAGAAATTCTAATGCGTTTTAATCCAATCAGTTTTAGCCGCTCCGCTCAATTGGCTTTACTTGCGGCACGTGTTTTTGATTCGGGGCATGGTTGGCTACACAATTGGGGCGAAAAAGAAAGAAAACTTATTTGGCTGAGCGGCTTCTTTTATACTTTTTTAAGCCAAAACACTTCTGGCTCTGAAATTATTTTTAACCTGCAAGGCATTAGCTATTTAGACAGCCAATTAATTACGGCTATTATTAATTTGACCTCTCTGCCAGATTTTACGGGGCAATCCAAATATCTCGATCCTTTATTGCCTGAATATCGTGGTTTAGTGCGCAAACTAGCCTCTATGGTTCAAATTGCCAAAGCCCTCGATATAACTGGACGTTCGGCTATACAAAATATTTCACTTGAGGCTAAACCACGCTGTCCAGAAAAAATTATTTTAAAGATTTTTCCACGTTTAAACCCAATGCCAGAGCTTATTCAGGTGAATATCTTAAAAAAAGTTTTTGAAAACCAATTTGAACAAAAACTCGAAATTGAGCTTGTTCCCAAAGAATAAAACAAGATAGGGTTTAATCCAGTTTGAGCAATGTTATCGCAATAATTCCCGAAGACAAACAAAAAAAGCTTTGGTCACTTGATAATCTTCACCAAATTCTCTTCCAGATTGAGTTTTACGCGGTGCATTTCTATGGCTTTTGATTTCCACAACAAATTCGATTCCATCTAGCATAAACTTTGTAGAGTTCTTGCCCCTAACTACATTTTTGCTGACTTGCAATTGAAAATTTAATAAATTGCTTGAATCGTAGCAAAGCGAAAAAGATTTACCCGAGTTTTGGTATTTAATTTCTTTTACGCCATTTAAGTGAAGAGTTATTCTGCCGCCTAAGCTCATCATTATTTCTTCAAGTTTTAAAACAAAGTCCGGAAAATTCTGCGGGCAGTCGTTCCAGTAAGACTGAAAACCAGAACAAATATATTTTTGTCTTAAATGTTCTCGTTGTTGTAAAAGTCGTTGTTGTAAAAGTTGTTCTTGTCTTTGTTTTAGTTCTGCATAAAAAGAAGGTTGTATTATAAGACTAGGCTTAGTAATGCGTTTCTTCTTAGTGGTAAGGCGTTTGTGTCCTGTATGGTAAGAGGAAATGTGAGAAGGGGAAGTGTTATAATAAGAGGCAATCCTCATGAATAAAGTTTATAAGTGTATTTATTCTAAGAGTAAAACTACCATCCTTTCAATAGTCTCAAAGTTAGTTTTTATTTTTGTACAATTTAGTTTTTTTGGATTGGTTTTTATTTTTTTATTTAAATCTAAAGTTTGTTTTATAGTGAGGTTTTAACCTAGAAAATTTAGAACAATTGTCTACTTAAAAGACGAACTAAGCCAACGCTCAAATAAATTATTTTCAATTCCAAAAACATCTAAGGTTTTGCCAATTACAAAATTCACCAAATCGTCAATGGTTTGAGGTTGATGATAAAAAGCGGGCATGGCTGGTAATATAATTCCTCCAGCCTGAGAAACTGTAAGCATATTTTGCAAATGTATCGAATTTAAAGGCGTTTCACGCACAACCAAAATAAGTTTTGATCTTTCTTTAAGACAAACATCAGCCGAGCGTGCGATTAAATCATTAGAAGTTCCACAAGCAATGCGGCCAAGTGCACCCATACTACAGGGAATTATAATCATGCCTTGAGAAGGAAAAGAACCACTTGAAACTTGAGCCGCCAAATTAGAAGCCGAGTTTAAAGTAAGATTTGGATAAAATTCACCAAAGTGCTTTTGTAAAACTTCTTTTGATTCAAAATTAAAGTTAAGTTCTAGTTTTGCGACTTTGAGAGCCGTTTCTGAGCAAATTAAATTGATTTTAAAGCCTTGTTTCAATAAAATTTCTAAAGTCCGCAAAGCATAAATAGAACCGCTTGCGCCAGTAATTGCAATTGTAATTGGTTTATTTACAGATAAATTCATTGTATAAAAATAAAATTTGCTAAAGAATTTTGCTAAGAAACCCCCTCCGCCCCCTTGACAGGGGGAACTAGCAGTTTTTTAAGCGGTTTTTATAATATCTAAAGCTAAGAGAAAGTACCCCCTAGCCCCATTAACAGGGGGGAATTTGAAAGATTAGCAAATTAGATTATTTAAGAAAGAATTGAACAATCTATGCCTTTGGCTCCCTCTGTTAAGAGGGCGGGGGGAGTACAATAAAACCAAGAAGAAACAATACAATCTAAAACTTGAATTGAGTTCCCCCTGTCAAGGGGGCGGAGGGGGTTCTCAAGCCTTTAGAGCATTAGTTTAAAGCTTTATCACCTGGTTTCCAATTGCAAGGGAGCAATTTGCCTTTGGCGGCTTCTTGAAAAGCTTGAACTGTGCGTGAAATTTCTTCAATATTACGGCCAACTGGCAAATTATTAATATGGCTAAATTGCACCACACCATCTGGATCGATCAAAATGGTAGCTCTAAAAGTTATACCTTGATCTTCCTTGAGAATACCGAAGGCATCACTGAATTCAAGATTTGTATCAGCAATCCAAGGATAAGGACATTCGCCAATTTCTTTTTGCCAAGCCAAATGACAAAATGCGCTATCGGTGCTAATTAAAATTGGTTGAACATTAATTTTGGCAAATTCATCTGCCTTAGCAATTAATTGTTTAATTTCGGTTGGGCAAACAAAAGTAAAATCAAGCGGATAACTAAAAAGCAAAATCCATTTACCTTTAAAATCTTTGCTCGAAATTTTAGCACTAGGATCATTTTTGACCAAAGCTGGTACATCGCTAAATTCGGGGGCGGTTTGATTAACCAAATTGGAAATAACTTCAAATGGAACTTCGATTTCCATAAATAACTCCTTATGTATAAAACAATTTCTTTAAAAATATACAATAATTGCCGATAATAAATGGGTTTATTTTTGGCCGATTTTGTGAATTATAGCAAACCCAGACTAAAAGGATCTATGTATAATTTTAAAAAAGTGTTCAAAATAACCTGACGGATCTAAATTAATAAGCTGCTTAAAAGCCTGATCAATAGCTTCTACCGTAGAATCTACT
>CANLTT010000114.1 GCA_947494115.1 Candidatus Caenarcanales bacterium | reverse complement strand
TAATTCTTTAATTCTTTCAGAAAATCACAAGCTTAGATAGCCCAATTTTAAAGTTATTGTTTTTGGCCATTGGGGTAAGCTAGAAGAATTACTAAAAAAAGATATTGCTAAAATGCTGACAAAAGGAGCTTTTTAAAAATGTTTTCGGATTATTTTAAAAATCAAATTAAAAATCAATTGTTTCAAATTAAAACTCAAGAAGAAAATATAAATCATTTAGCACAAAATTTAACTAATCAAATAAATGAATTAAAAACCCAAATAAATACGCTTGAACAAACTTTAAATAGCTCTCTCAAACAAGAAAGACCAATCGAAATAATACCAGAAGAACAATTAATTATTAATCAAAAACCAAATATTAATAATATTCCAACAAAAACTATTGAACAAAACCAAAACGCAATTATAAAAGAAAAAAATCAGGAAAATTCTTGGGAAATGAATTTAGGCACAAACTGGCTGGGACGCATTGGAATTGTAGCTGTTTTAATTGGTTTAACTTTGGCTTTACAACATTCTTTTGTCTTTTTTAGTAAAGAATTAAAACTTATTACGGGTATTATATTGGCTATAATTTTATTTTTTAGCGGGAAAAAACTTTTTGCAAATTATAATATTTTAGGCCGAGTATTGCAAGGTGGCGGCATTGCGCTTGGATATTTGACTTTATATGCGGCTTTTTTCTTTGAAAACACAAGTATATTTAAAGCCGATATTGTGGGTTATATTGTTTTATTTATTTATTTATGCTATTTTTATGCTGGCTATAGCTGAAATAATGGATTCTTTGACTATAGCGGCTTTAGGTTTTATTTTTGGATATTTTACGGCTTATTTAGCAAATAATATACTTTGGTCTTTAGTGCCAGCTGGTATTTTCAATTTAATGGCTTTAAGACTATCATGGAATGATGCAAAATGGAAGAAATTAAATATTTTTTGTTTATTAGGTTCTTTAATTATTTATAGTCTTCATCATACGAATGAATATTCACTTAGTTTTTTAATATTTTCTTTTTTGGTTTATCATTTAGCCAGCTTTTTAAAGGCAACCGAATGGAGTCCATTTTTCTTTTTATTGAACATATTAAGTTTTTATTTGGCTTGGAAAATCAACCACAAAGACTTGCTTATTGATGGTTCTTTTGAGTTATCATTAGCGGCTCTAAATATTGCTTCTTATATAATTTATTTGCGGTTTGAAACACAAGGATTGCTTACTGATTGCGTTTTAAGTGCGGGTTTATCTTTTATTGGTTTAGGTACTTTAGCTTATTTTGAACGTGGTAGTTTTGTATTGGCTTGTGTCTTGGCTATGCAAGCTTTGCTCAGTGGTTTAATCGCCAAAAAAATAACAGCAATTCCTAAAGTATATTATGTTTTTTCGGGTATTTTCTTAGTATTAGCATTTTTTAGTTTTTATAATTTGGTACTTTTAAATCAAAGTTCTCTTTTAGCTATTTTTTGGCAAGCTCTTTGGGTTATTGCTATAGGACTGTTTTTAGAAAAGTATGTATATCAAAAATTCGACTTTGCTTCAATATTAATACTTATAGCTTCGCATTTTGGTTTAATATTAATTATTATAAAAGCGGTTACAAGCGAATATATTACTTTAACTAATTTGATTATTGGTATTATATTTTTAGTTTTGGGTTTAGTCTTAAAAGACCGCAAATACCGCTATTCTGGCTTAATGTGGTTTTTGTTTTCGAGTTTGCACTTATTATTTATTGATATTCAACATCTAGAAATACTTTATAAAATTTTAGTATTTATTTGTTTTGGCATTGGCTTAATTGCAACTTCTTTTGGTTATAATCTTCTTGAAAAACATTTAAAAAAATAATATATATGTTTAGAACTTTATTTCCCGCCATTGAACCTTATAATTCGTTTCGCTTAAAGGTTTCTGGCGGCCACGAACTTTATATTGAAGAAGTTGGAAACCCGCAAGGCAAGCCAATTGTTTTTTTGCATGGCGGTCCTGGAGCTGGCATAACAGAAGATCATAGGCGTTTATTTAACCCGCAAGAACATAGAGCCATTTTATTTGACCAAAGAGGAGCGGGCAAAAGCACTCCCAAAGCCAGTCTTACCGAAAATACAACTTGGCATTTAGTAAATGATATTGAAATTATTCGCCAGCAACTTTCTATTGATAAATGGTTGGTTTTTGGCGGCTCTTGGGGAAGCACTTTGGCTTTAGCATATGCCCAAACTCACCCAAACAGCGTTAAGGCTTTAGTTTTGCGTGGCATTTTTTTATGTCGCCCCGCAGAAATCGAGTGGTTTTATCAAAGCGGTTGCCATCAAATTTTTCCAGACGAATGGGAGAATTATTTAAAACCAATCCCAGAGAACGAAAGACAAGATTTAGTTAAGGCTTATTATCAAAAACTAATCAGTGAAAATCCAAAAGAACAAATCACAGCCGCGCTTGCTTGGAGCCGTTGGGAAGGTTCAACCATAAAACTTATTCCAGATGTAAAAGCGATAGAACAATTTTCGAATGAACAAATGGCTTTGTCTTTGGCCCGCATTGAATGCCATTATTTTATGCATAATGCTTTTTTCAATGCAGAAACTGCGCTTTTAAACAATATAAACAAAATTAGGCATATTCCAACTTGTATTATTCATGGCCGTTATGATGTGGTTTGTCCGCTTAAAAATGCTTGGGATTTGCATAAAGCTTTTCCTGAAGCCCAATTGCAAATTATTGCCTCTGCTGGTCATGCTTTTAGCGAAGCTGGTATTTTGCACGCTTTAATTGAAGCGACCGAAAAATTAGCCTAAAGCCTAAAATAACTATTACCTCAAACAATAATTTGGCTTTTTGTTATGCTTAAGACTATGAAGGAAAAAAATCATAATCACGAAACATTACTAAATTTGGTAAAAACTTCGACCTTGATTTCGTCTTTGGCAAGCAAGTTTTTTTCTGAATTTAAGATTAATGCCGCGCAATTTAATATTTTAATGACCTTAAACCAATTTGAAGAGGGTCTTAGTCAGCGTGATTTGAGCGAAAAATTAATTTTAACTAAATCAAATATGGTTGGCCTTATAGACCGCCTTGAAGCCCGAAAGTTGGTAAAACGAACCATGAATACAGAAGACCGTCGATTTAATTGCATTGCTTTAACCGAACAAGGAAAAGTATTTTTGAAAAGCATAGAAACAGACTATTTCGCCGAAGTGGACGCTTTGATCAACAATATAGAAGACAAAGAGAAAAAAGTTTTAAATAATTCTCTTACTAAAATAAGTTTGTATTTAACTCAAAAACTAAATTAAAATAAATAAAAGTTTAACGCAAATTGATGATTGAAACCGCTTTTTTGCCCTGTTCACTTATATATAATTTTCCTGTTTTTTGCAAAAATAAAGAATAAGGTTTTTCGAGATTATCTATTAAAATTTGCATTTTGCCTAATTGATTAATTGTGATAATATTGCCAGTTTTATAATTTGCAACCAATAATTCGCCAGTCGATTCATCAAAAGCCAAGCCCGAAGGACCAGAAATCAAGTTTCCTTCGGCAAAAATTTGTCTTTTATTTCCTTGCGCTGAAATTTTTTCGATCGTATTTCCTGAAAAATTAGCAATATAAATATTATTATCTAAATCGGCGGTTATACCTGTTGGCGTATTAAAACTTAAACTAAACTTTTCATAGACTTTTTTATAAAGACCCGAATTTACTGGTTTGTCTTCGATAATATTTTTAGTAATATTTGGTTTTATTCTATAAGGGTTTTGGCTTAAGGCTTTTTGTAGTTTTTCTTGAACTTCGGTATAACGTTTTTCGGTGGCTGGTACTTTTTTTAATTCGGAAAGTGCATCATTGTAACTTTTCATGGCAATTAAAGTTAAAGTTTTTTCAAGACGAGCCTCATGGTCAGCAGGATTTTTTAAAAGTAATTCCTGAAACATACTATATGAATCTTCGTATTTTTTTTGTACCCGATAAATTGATCCTAAATTAAAAAGAGCTGTTTCAAATTTTGATTCTATTTCGAGTGCTCTTTTTAAATAAATAATGGCCGTCTCATAATCACCATCTGAAGCTAGCTTAACCGCCAATTCGCACAAATGAAAAGCCTGAGAATTAATTTTGGTTTTGCTTTTAGCTTTTTTAGAATCTTGAATTTCGGCTTTAGCATATACTCTCGGCACACACAGCATTAAACCAACAACAAATATAAGTAAAAAAACTTTTTTCAATTTACTTTCCCTTAATATTTTCTTCTTTTAGTCTAGCTCTAGACTCACCCTTTAAGTCAATGCTTTTTATTTTGTATTTTTTTAAAACATTTTGCAAACTAATTAGATGATTTGCTCTTTTGAGAAGGTGTTCATCCCATTTTCCCAGCTCTACTTCAAGGCCATCTTCAAAATAAAGTTTAATTTCGGGTTCTAAATAAATAGTTTTTAAGTGTTTTTCAGGAAAACTAGAAGCAATTAAATAAATTAGTTTTTGAATATTTTTGGCTTCTTTATTCCAAAAAGCATAATTTTCGGGCGAATTTACCACTAATAAAACTTCAGAGGCAAAAGATAAATTATCAAAACTTAAATTAGGTGTATTTGGAATAATCTGTGTTGCGCTAGAGTTGGGCAAAAAAGCCAAAAGCCAGCCATTACTAAAACGCGCCCAAGGAATATATTCTTTAATTATTATTTTCAAACTAGAAGAATTAAAACTAATAATGGGTTTAAGCTCTATTTGTCCAGCAAGCGGGTTTTGTTGTTTAATTCTTTTTTGTAACTTATTTTTATTTATTAATAATAACCACAAAGGCATATATTCAATTTTCAATTCATCCATTGAAAGCTTCTCAGAGCCAATAATTTGAATTGTATCAACTGGATTTGAGCTAAATTTGAGAAAACAAAAATAAATTAAAAAACTATTCAAGAATATAAAAGCAAAAAAAAACCTAAACGCCTAAAAATATTACGCTGTTTTTTATCTTTAACTTTCTGGCGTTTGTGTTTCCAAAGACCAATTATTTTAGCTTTTTCTTCTTGGCTTAATTTCGACATCTTAGAATATAAAAAACATATTACAATTTATCGTGCACAAAACAAAAGTTTTATTAAGTTTAATTTTTTATTCTAACACTAATAATCTAGAACTGTGATTTCGCTGACTTTAATTTACCTCAGCTCAAAATTTGTTTTCAGACAGCTTCTTGCGGCTACTGAAAACAAATGATTGCCAAATTTATGATAAGCAATCCGATCTAAAACTTTGGCAAACCTCACTAGATGATTGAAGTTAGAGAGCATGTTTTTATTAAGTTTTGTTTTTTGAAAAACTTTGCGGCAAATAAAAGAACTTACAGCGCCCAAAGCATTAAAATATTGACAATACACAGGCTCAAAACCATTATTAAGCAAAAGCTGATTTAATGATTTTCGAGAATATCTTCTAAAATGGCCTATTTGACGGTCAAATTCGCTGAATAATAATTGATTGGCTGGAACAATAGTAATTAGTTTGCCTTTTGGTTTTAAAAGTTTTGCCATATTTTTAATTGCTAAATCATGGTCTTCTATGTGTTCAATTACATCTGAAGAAAAAACGGTATTATAGGCTCCAAAATGCTCGGGAAGAATATTTGGATTTAATAGATTTATTTGACAAATATTGTGGATATATTCAGGAAACTTATTTTGTAGTATATTGAAATATTCTCTATCATATTCACTTAAAGTAATATCGTATTTGTCTTTTAAAAAAAATTCGGATAATCTGAGTATATTTAAAGAACTGTGTCAATTAATGACTTAGTTCATTGTATCAGCTTGAGAGCTTAATTGTCAACCTCCCTTCAAAAAATATGGCTAATTGAGATATGGTCATTGCCCAGTTCTGAA
>CANLTT010000113.1 GCA_947494115.1 Candidatus Caenarcanales bacterium | reverse complement strand
TATTGATCAGGCTTTTAAGCAGCTTATTAATTTAGATCCGTCAGGTTATTTTGAACACTTTTTTAAAATTATACATAGATCCTTTTAGTCTGGGTTTGCTATATAGCTTCTGTACAAACACCTACCGCCTATAAAGCCGAAACTTCTACTATTGGTTACAATAAGGAAGACATTATTGAAGATATTAAAAATGGAAAACTTACTGGTGAAAGTAAAGGTTCTTCTAATAATATCGATGATGCCGCCTTTAAACAAATTGTAGACACTTTCAAAAAAGGTAGTCAAACCAAAACTTGGGAAGAAATTAGTGCCGATTTAGAAAAGAAAGGTTACGATGTCAGCGGCAAAATTGATGATACTTTTACAACTGATTTAGGCAATGGTAAAACTGCTAAAGTTACGGTAACAGGTTCTTGGAAAGAGCTTTATACTAAAATTTCTGCCGAAACTAAAGCAAATACAATTGCCGCCGCTGAAAAAAAAGCTAAAGCCGAAGAAAAGAAAAAACAAGAACAACTTGCTTGGGAAGCCAAATCACCTGAAGAAAAAGCCAAAATTTTAGCCGATAAAGAAGCAAAAAAAATAGCTGATGCCGAAAAAAAAGCTAAAGAAAAAGCCGAAAAAGAAAAACAAGAATGGGACAAATACAAAAACGAATATTTTTATACCTGGAATGTTGATTTATATTCTGCGCCTCAAGAAGAGCCAATAAATAATACTAATCCAGTCGATAATAATATGAATAATACTCCTATTGCAAATAATAATGGTAATGATAATAATACAATTCCCATTATTAGTACCATTATTCCAGAGCAAACTATTTCTATTCCAGTTAATAATTCCAATCAAAAACCTACTATTGTTAGTATTATTAATGATTTCATTCACCCAACTCCTAATACTCAAAATACTCCTAATAATTCTTCCTCAGTAGTTAATAATACTATTTCTTCTATTCTTTCTAATATTTATAATTTGCCAATTGTTTCTAATTTCTTTCATACAGTACTTTAAGCTTAGCTCATACACCCGAAACGGCTATGGTCAATATGCCAACCTATTATAAACCACTAGCAGTTGGTTCACCTTCTATTGCCATACCAACGGCTTATCAATCACCCAGTATTGAAATACCAACTTTTTACAAAGGTAATACCGAAGAAGTAAATCCTAATATTGAAATGCCAGTTTATTATAAAGGTAATACCGAAGAAGTAAATCCTAATATTCAAGAGCCAGTTTATTACCAAGCAAATAATACTCAAGAAGAAGGCCCTAATATTCAAGAACCAGTTTATTATCAAGCAAATAATACTCAAGAAGAAAACCCAAGTATACAAGCTCCTGTTTACTACAGAGGTATGTGGTAAAAATTAAAAACCCCCTCTAGCCCTTTTAATGGGGAATCTGAGGGGGTACTTGATTGTTTCAGAGTTTGATATGGTAGTTAAAAAAGGAGGATTATAATAATGAGCAAGCAAATAATTAATTTTACGATAATTGGTTTTACAATAATAACTTTACTTATAATAAGTGGTATTAGTTTAAGCTTTTTAGATCTTAGTCACAATACTACAAATATTGAAGCCTCTGTTTCTTTTACACCACCAATTGAACCTGTTCGCAATCGAATTGAAATTAATATTCCAAGTCGTAAACTGTTTTTAATACATGGCGATTTAATTATCAAAGAATATGAAGTTGGAGTTGGCAAATCTAAAGAGTTTATGACTCCGCTGGGAGAATTCAAAGTTCAAGTTAAAGACAGTAAACCAGGTTGGGAAAGCCCAAGTGGTAATAAAAAAATTGCCCCCGGTGCCGCAAATCCACTTGGTACTCGCTGGATTGGTTTTTATAAAAGTAAAAATAATTTAGTTTATGGTGTTCATGGAACTAATGAGCCAAATAGTGTCGGTAAATTTGTTTCTCATGGTTGTATTCGTATGAAAATTGCCGATGCCGAGGAATTATTTGACCAAGTAGAAATTGGAACCCCTATTAAAATTCGTTACGATCGCATAGAAGTTAAAAGAAAGCACAATAATTTAGCTTTGACAATTTACCCCGACCCTTATGGTTTAAAGGCTTTAGACCCAGTTTCTGTTTATAAACAAATTCGTGCGGAATACCCAACTGCCACTATTTATAAAGCTAAAATTCAAGAAGTACTCAATAAAAAAGCCATAAGCAATTTAACTTTGAATACTGGCTTTTTTGAAAGCTAAACAAATATTTTTAATACTCAAACTTTATGCAATTTCTGAGTTTATTATATTTTTTTCAGCTTTACGAATACTAGCTAAATTAATGCGTCCTTTCGGATCAATGGCTTCAACCACGGCAACTACCTCTTCATCAATTTCAAAATCATCAAAATTAATTTCTTCTTCTTTTTCTTTGGGTGGGCGGCCGCCACGAGAAAAACCATTAGGTGATTTAAGTAAACCAACTTTGCCAGGGCCTATTTCTACAAATAAACCAATTGGAAGTTTGCGAGCAACATAGCCTTTATACTCTTCGCCCGGCAGAATTTTTAAAGTTAAATTAGCAATCTTATCACGGGCAATTTCAGCCGATTCACCAGAGCCAGAGATTGTAACTAAACCACTATCAGCAATATCAATTTTACTGACACCACTTTCTTCGATTAAGCGTTTTATGTTTTTGCCGCTAGGGCCAATAATGGAGGCTATTTGGTCTTGAGAAATTTGCAAGGTTAATAAACGTGGCGCATATTTAGATAAATTTTCTTTTGGCTTATCTATAGTTTCCAGCATTTTATCAAGAATATGAATACGTCCAGTCAAAGCCTGATCTAAAGCCACCTTTAAAACAGCTAAACTAATTCCTTGCGGTAATTTTAAATCGAGTTGTATGGCTGTAACACCTTCACGATTGCCAGTTACCTTAAAATCCATATCGCCCAAAAAGTCTTCTAGCCCTTGAATATCGCTTAGAATGGCGCATTTACCATTTTCCAAAATCAAGCCCATCGCAATTCCAGCAACAGGAGATTTAAGTGGAACACCAGCATCCATTAAAGCAAGTGTACTTCCGCAAGTAGAAGCCATACTGCTTGAACCATTTGAACTCAAAACATCCGAAACAACTCGAATAACATATGGAAAAACTTCTTTATCTGGCAGTGCCGCAATTAAAGCCCTTTCCGCTAAAGCACCATGTCCAATTTCACGTCTACCCGTTGAACGCGCTGATCTGGCTTCGCCAACTGAGAAAGGTGGAAAATTATAGTTGTGATAATAAGTTTGTTCTCTCTCTGGCCAAATACCATCAATTGGTTTAGAATCAAAACCCGACCCTAAAGTAACGGCCGAAAGAACCTGTGTAGAGCCACGAGTGAAAAGACCACTACCATGTGCCCTAGGCAATAAACCAACCTGAGACCAAATTGGCCGAATTTCATTACATTGACGACCATCAACACGCTCACCTTTATCCATAATCTGAAGGCGCATCAATTTTTTCTCAAGCTTTTTAGTATAAGCCAAAGCCAGACCCAATTTTCCTTTTTCGGGATTATTTGCTTCTAAACTATTGAAGTGCTCTTCTACGGCTTTGTAAGCTTCTTTAACAAAATTTTCTCTTTTATCTTTTTCGGTAATTTTTGATTCAATCGATTCAAGCAATTTGGCTTTAGTTAAATTTTCTACCAAACTCATTAATTCATCATCAAAAGCAGGTGATGTAAATTCTTGTTTTTTAATTTGGCACAAATCGGATAACTCTTTTTGTTTTTCAATTTGCAATTTTAAAAAGTCCTGAGCAAAGGCAATGCCAGCCAAAACAATTTCTTCTTTAACAAAATTTGCACCAACTTCAACCATTAAAATTGCTTTATCGGTTCCAGCTACCACAAGGTCAAGTTGGCTGTTTTGCAATTCGGCATATGTAGGATTAATTATAAATTGACCATTCGCTAATCCAACTCTTACCGCACCAATTGGTCCTTTAAAAGGCAAACCTGCTAACTCAAGTGCCGTCGAGGCTCCTAGCATGGCTAAAACATCTGGTGGCGTGGTTTGGTCTGAACTTAAAACGGTTGCGGTAATTTGAACATCATTATGATAACCGTCTGGAAACAAAGGTCTGATCGGGCGGTCAATTAAACGACTAACTAAAACCGCTTTATCAGTTGGCTTGCCTTCTCTGCGATTATAACTACCAGGTATACGGCCAACGGCATAAAGTCTTTCTTCAAAATCTACCGTTAAAGGGAAAAAATCAATATCGGGCTTGGCTTCTTTAGAAACACAGCAAGTTACTAAAATAATGGTATCTCCGCAGGTTACTAAAACAGCTCCTTTGGCTTCGGCGGCAACTCGACCAGTTTCGAGCTGAATTGTTTTGTCTGGTGTAAGTTCACACTGGACTGTTTTTATATTCTCTAATATTTGCACTAAATTACCTCAAAATAAAATCAAACTAACCTCTAATGCCTAATTCTTTAATTAAAGAAGCATGACGACTTGGGCTTTGTTGAAATAAATAAATCAAAAGTTTTTTACGACGTGAAACCAATTTCTGTAAGCCTCTCAAAGCGGAAAAGTCTTTTTTATTAGTGGATAAATGTTCGGCTATTTTTTTAATGTGATTAGTATAAATAGCAATTTGAACCTCTGGAGAGCCGCTGTCTGTCGTGTGTTTTTGAAATTGTTCAATCAATTCTTTCTTGTTTTTTTGTTCCGTCATTTTACCTAAATATTAAGCTGACTAAATTCTAACATCAATTTTATACAATTGACTTTTTACGGCAGAATAAAGTTGGCAGATCCAAACTAAACCAGCACAGTTTGAGCTTGTGTCCAAATAAAAAGGCCCAGAAAAAATAATTCCAGACCTTATAATTTTACTCTAAAACAATTATGTCTTATTTTGCACCACAACCACCTGTAGCCGCTGGAGCATTGTTTCCGCCTTCAAGTTTTTGGCTACATTCTTTGGGTTTGTTTTTAAAACCACCACAAATTGAAGCTAAAATATCATTCGGAGCACGACCACCATTATAAGCCGTGTCATTGATGATAATTGTAGGAGAACCATCAGCTTTTTTGGCTTTGCTAATTTTGGTTTCTTCTTCTAAAAGTTTTTCAGCTGAGTTTTTTAAGCAAGCTTCAACCTTGGCATAATCAACACCAACTTCTTTGGCAACTTCTTTAGAACAAGCTGGTGTTTTAGCATCAATTGAGCATTTTTCATTAAACTTATCAATATAAGCCCACCATTTAGCTTTTTGTTCTTTCCAAATACAAATCTGACGAACATCTTCACGGGCTTCTTCCGCACCATGCATAGAACAATATTTGCTAGCTTTATCTATACAATAATTTGGACCGCCGCCACGATAGCCGCTATAAACAATAAAACGAGGCTGAAAATCAACTTTATCACCAAGTAGTTTCATAACAGGAGAAAATGCTTGTTCAGCTTGCACACCGTAAGGACAACCAGACATTACAAAAAGTTCAATGGTTGGTTTATCTTTTTTAGGAAGATCTTGCGCTTTTGGTGAGGCGGCAGATTCTTCAGATTTTTTCTTATATTCTTCTGGAGATTTGTTTAAGTCAAAAACTGGACCTAAAGAAAGAGTATTACCATCTTTGGTAACATAAACTTTTACCTTATCAACAGCAGTATCATCTTTGCTGATTTGAAGAGCAACTGTGTAAAAACCGTTTTCTTCAGTTACTTCTGCAACTTTGGCTTTAATACCATTTTTCAAAACATTCTTACCAAGATATTCTTCGGCTTTAAGACCAGCAGATTCTTTGCTTATGCCAGTGCAAGACGTTAAAGCAAAAGAAAAAACTGCCACTAAAATTAAATTTAAGATTTTTTTATGCAACATTTTTACCTATTTAAAAAGGAATTAACAAATAATATTTTGCCTCTTATTTAGAAAAATTAAAAATAAATTTTAAGGTTTACTTTTTAGTTTTAAGCGTTATCTTTAGTAAGCAGTTCCAGATTCATTTATT
>CANLTT010000112.1 GCA_947494115.1 Candidatus Caenarcanales bacterium | reverse complement strand
AGAAGGAAAGAAAAAACTAGATTCTACGGTAGAAGCTATCGATCAGGCTTTTAAGCAGCTTATTAATTTAGATCCGTCAGGTTATTTTGAACACTTTTTTAAAATTATAAATAGATCCTTTTAGTCTGGATTAGCTATAGATGAAAACCAAATTAACGATATTTCGGCTTTAAAAAACTTAAAAAACTTATTCAGCCTGTCTCTAAATAAAAACCAAATCAAAGACATTTCAGCTTTGCAAAACCTAAAAAGATTAGTTGATCTGTCTCTGGATAAAAACCAAATCAAAGATATTTCAGCTTTGCAAAATTTAATTAAACTAAAAAATCCTATTCTTTGGTCAAACCCAATAGAAGACGCTACGCCAATCAAAGACCTCATTCAAAAGCAAAAAGAAAAAGGTATGAAGTTGCTAGATACTAAAACAATATTTCAAAACAATCCTTTGAAAACTCCACCGATAGAAGTTGCTGAACAAGGCACAGAGGCTTTTTTGCAATGGTTTGAGAATAATAAAACTGATTCAAAGTAATTTGAAATTAACTCGAATCTGACCAAAAATTAAATTAGTTTTGTTTTAAATTTAAAAACTTTTCTTCAATAAAACCCCAAATTTGCTTTGAGATTTCGGTTTTGGTGGTCTTGGGCAATAATTTAGGTTCTTGCAAGCGATCACGAGAAATTAAATAAACCTCATTATAATCCGAAGCAAAGCCAATCTCGGGGCGAACTTCATTTGCAATAATCAAATCTAGTTTTTTGTTTTCAAGCTTTTTACGGGCATTTTTAAGCAAATTCTCTGATTCAGCCGCAAAACCAATTAAAACTTGTCCATCTTTTTTGAGGCGACCAAGTGTTTCTAAAATATCTGGACTGCGAGTTAAAGCCAAATGCCAATCAGAATCAGTGGTGGTTTTTTTGATTTTAGAATTAAAAAATTGAATCGGTTTAAAGTCTGAGACCGCCGCCGACATAATTAAAATTTGGCTTGTATCAAAATAATTTTCAACGGCTTCTTGCAATTGATGAGCGGTTTCAACCACAATCACTTTATATGGTCTTTCTGTGTTTGGCGCATTTGTTGTAATTAAAATTGTATTTGCGCCCCTTTCATAAGCTTCATCCGCCAAGGCCAAACCCATTTTTCCAGAGCTACGATTGCCAATAAAACGCACGGGGTCAATTGGCTCACGAGTTCCACCAGCCGTAATTAAAACTTTAATATCATTGAGTTTGCCATTTTTAAGCTTGCAATCGGGCGTTTCAGGGTTTTGTCCTGAAATTAAACTTTTGGCTTTTTGGGCAATTTCTTCAATTGGAGCGAGTTTACCAATGCCAACTGTTCGACAAGCAAGTTCACCAGAGGCTGGCAAAACAATTTGATAATTTAATTTTTCTTGCAGTTTTTTTATATTTTCTTGGGTAATCGGGTTTTCCCACATATTGGTATTCATGGCGGGCGCAAGCAAAACAGGGCCTTTATAAGCGCAAGCAATGGTGGTTAATAAATCATCACAAATGCCATTTGCAATTTTGGCAATCAAATTAGCGGTGGCTGGCGCCAAAATTAATAAATCCGCTTTTTGGCAAAGTTCAATATGCAGTGGCTCTACAAGCTCATAATCAAATTGGTTTATATAAACTGGATTATATGTAATAGTTTTAAAACTAAGAGGTGTTATAAACTGAGTAGCTGACTGGGTGAGAATAGTATAAATTTGTGCTTTTTCTTTTACTAATAAAGAAGCCAATTCGCAAGCCTTATAAGCCGCAATTCCGCCACTAACCCCCAAAAGAATTTTTTTATTTTCCATTTAATCAGTTTAAAGCCAGTTTCCTGTCTCTGTCAAAATTTCAGTGATTTCGATTAAGCTAAACTGGTATTATTTTCAAAATTTGCCATTCAAGCGGTTCAAGCCCAATCCATAATTCATCATGAAATTTGTGCACATTAGAAATTTCTTGCGTTTTGAGATTTTGCACTTTATAACCTTTAGCTTGCAATTTAGGGTTTATCCATTCTAAAAGCTCAGTCCAAGAAAATTCATAAACTGGAAAATCAAAAGTCGGAAAAAAGTTTTTAATTTGCCCCCAATTTTTAGCTTCTGATTTACTAAAATTAAGAGCAATCAAAATAATTTCTTCGTCTTGTGGTCTGTAACGCACAAAAGCAAATAAATCTTGATTTTCACTAATTTTAGCAATCAAAAGACAACCATCTTGTAAGGTTTTTTCTTGTTTGCGCAAATTTAAAACTTGGTTTATTTCTTTGTTTATCTTCAATTGGTCGGCTTCTGGCACAAAACGAATTTGATTAGATTCGGTCATATTGCCCTGTTCATCACAATAATTAATGCCAGTTACACTTGGTTTAACCTTTAAGCCATATTCATCGCCTGCATAAACCACCAAATGACCAGGCAAAAAAGTCAAAACGCTAAAAGCCAAAATATATTCCGAAACACCACCAAAATTTTTAATACCGGGCGCATCATCATGATTACAGGGCATTCTTAAAAAAGGAATTTTGCCTTGGCGAGTATCTATGCCCAAAGAATGCAAAGCTTGATATTGTCGATAAATTTCTTCATAAAGTCGCTCTTGAAGGCTCACGCCATATTTTAATTTGCGAGCTAAAATATCATGTGTTTTTTTGTCGTAAACCACAAGGCCTTCCCGTAAAAGTTTTATATGGTCATCATAGCCATGGCAAGCTTGAGAACGGTCATCATAAACTTCGGCCAGCCAATATTGTTTGCGCTCTTGTAATAATTCATGGTCAAAAACTTTATTCCAAAAATTAGAATCTCCACTGCCAGAGCCGATTGGTTTTACAGCTTGATGAAGTGGATAATGAGCCATATCTAGCCTAAAACCATCAAGATTATAGTTCTTAAGTAACCAAATTAAATTAGCCCGTGTAAAGCCAACTATGCTTGAATGCCCATGATTTAACTTAACCGTATCCGTCCAATCTTGGTCAAAAAAGGGCTGATTATTTTCGTCTTTATAAAATAGTTTGTCTTCTTTTAATAAAAAAGGCGCATCTGGAGCCAAATGATTAGGAACGTATTCACAAATTATTTTAAGGTTTTTTTGATGAGCTGTTTCGGTTAAACTTTGCAATTGTTCATCAGTGCCCCATTCTGGTGAAATTTGATATTCTCTGATTGCATATGGACTACCAAAACCTTTTTTATTTTTCTGGCCTCTTATATACAAAGGCATAAGCCAGACACCCGTACAGCCCAAGTTTTCGATATGCGGCAAGCTTTGTCTGATAATTTCAAATAGACTGTATTGACCTAAACTTTGAATCCAGCCCTTCAAAAGAGCAATTTGTTCAAAATAGTGCGGATTAATTTCATACCAAACAATATTATCTTTCATGCAATTTTTATTCAAAGCGGAATTATTATAGCTTTAAATTATCTAGTCTCTTTTTTTGAAATTTAAAAAGTCTGGTATATCAACATAATTATTTTTTGGTTCTGGTACGCTTGGCTTTGGAGGAGCTGGCGCTGGATTGGGCGTAGCATTGCTTGGCTCTGGTTCGGCAAATTGAACCGTTTGACTTGTATTAATATTACTAATATTATTTGAAAAAGCAGGCTGGGCTGGCACAATCGGAGAAACATTACCAAAAAAGCCGCTTCCAGCTAAATTAGGTTGTACAAAACTTTCTCGTCTAGCTGGAGAAGCTAAAGTATGCGATTTGTTTATACTAAAAGTGGAAGAAGTGCTTTTAACCTGATAAGAAGGCAATTGTGAAAAATTGGGTTGTTCAAAACCAGTCGCAATAATAGTAATTTTAATTTGGTTTTCGAGGTTTTCATCAATCACCGCACCGATAATAATATTGGCTTCATCATTATATAAAGCTTTATAAATTACATCAGCCGCTTCATTAACCTCATGTAAAGTTAAATCTGGGCCACCTGTAACATTAAAGATAATACCTTTAGCACCATGAATAGGAGCTTCAAGTAATGGACTGCTAATTGCTTTGGTAGCGGCTTCAACAGCACGGCCTTCACCAGAAGCATAACCAACACCCATTAAAGCTGAGCCAGCAACACACATTATCGAACGTACATCCGCAAAATCGACATTAATTAAGCCAGGTATTGTAATAATGTCAGAAATACCCTGAACACCGTCTAGAAGAACTCCGTCAGCAATTCTGAAAGCTTCGTTCATTGAGGTGTTTTTATTAATAATTTGCAATAGACGGTCATTAGGCACAATAATTAAAGCATCTACTTTTTCTTTTAATTGCTCTATGCCTTGTTCAGCTTGCAATTGTCTTCTTTTGCCCTCAAAACTAAAAGGCCTTGTAACAACTGCAACGGTTAAAGCTCCCTGCTGACGAGCAACCTCAGCTACAATTGGTGCGGCTCCAGTTCCAGTTCCACCACCCATGCCAGCTGTAATAAAAACCATATCGGCTCCAGCCACGGCGGCACTAATTTCTTCGCGACTTTCTTCAGCGGCTTTTTGCCCAATTGAAGGATTTCCGCCAGCCCCTAAACCTCGGGTTAATTTTTGTCCAAGCTGCATACGATTAGGAGCATTGGAGCGTAAAACTGCCTGTCTGTCGGTATTCGCAACCCAAAATTCAACAGGAAGATCCGCTATGATCATACGATCGACAGCATTAGAACCGCCCCCGCCAACGCCTATGACTTTGATTCGTGCTATATCTTGCCTATCTTGGCTTTGAGATGTGAATTGCAAATTTCTTTCTCCCATACAAAATTTAATAACAGTTTATCCTAAAAAACTAAAATAGTGTATTTGCACTGCGATTGTTTTTAGAAAAATATGTTCCAAGCACTTTAACAATTTAATTTTTTATAAAGAATTCAAATAAACAAAATAATAATTATGTAAACCTTTATTTGTTTTAAGATTGGATTTACTTTTAAGTTTTTGCAAAATGAATCAAGAAATAATTATTCCTAATAAAGAAGACAGAGTTTATTATCAAGTTCAAAAATTAAATCCATGGTTATATTTTCAGGCCACGCTTTATTTGCTTGTGGGTGGTTTATATTCAATTACCATAATCGGCGCAGTTATAGGAATTCCTTTTATTATTGCGGGTTTGGGTTTATGGAATTCAGCTAAAGAATTTAAAAATTATGCCGAAAGCAAAAATATAATCAATTTAGAAGCCGCTTTAGAAGAGCAAAGAAGATTTTTTGGAACTTTAGGCTGGATTATAATAATTACTTTTATTTTGCCTTTGTTATTGGCTTTAAGTTTGATGTTGGCTATGTTTTTTAGCCCAGATCTTTCCAAAGAATTGAATGATAATATTCCTAAAATTCAAATTCCTCATCAAACAAATAAAGGCAGAGAAGTTTAATTGAATTTAAGCATATAAATTTTGCAAGAAATAATTTATTAAAAAATGAAAAATAAAATTTTAGTATTACTTTTATTATTCTCAGTCAGCTTATTCGCTCAAGCAAAGCCAGATTATAATAATTGGAAATTAAGCTTAAACTGTCTTGGTCCAATTTGTGTTGGAATGAGTATTGAAGAAGCTTCTAAAATTATTAACTTAAAGCCTACACTTAATGAAACTATTATTACATACAATGAAGACAATGAAGACTTACGCCATGAGGTTAAAAGTTATCAAGAGGCAATAAAATTACCCAATCATTGTTTTCATATTATTTTTGAAAATCTCTCTCTTAAGAATGTTGGATTTATGATTACTAATAAACATATTTCCAGAATAGAAATAGATGGTGAAAGTATTAAAACTTTAAGTGGCATTGGAATTGGTGATTCAGAGGAAAAAGTCAAAAAAGTTTATAAAGGTAAAATTACGATAGAGCCTCATCAGTATGATGAAAAAGGATATTATCTAATTTATAAACCTAAAGATAAAGTGAAGTTGATCCGAAAAAGGGGACAAATTGAACGAAGAACAAGTCAATAATTAAAAGGAGTTCAATTTATGTCTAAATACGAAAAAGAATTTAAAGAAGAAGCAATTAG
>CANLTT010000111.1 GCA_947494115.1 Candidatus Caenarcanales bacterium | reverse complement strand
AATCTTTGTGAAATTTATGAATATCAAAGTTATCAAATTTCTTTTTTGTTTCTGTTTTCATTGTCAATTCCTCATTTATTCAACTTATTTTACTATTTTTGAATTGACACAGTTTATTAAACATTCCTTTGAATTCTCTCAACAGCGTGGCAAGTTTTTCATTATCATAAATTAGATTGTTTCTGAATAAAAAACAAAAATTAATTTACAAATATTCTAGGCTCTAGAGGCTTCTTTTTGGGAAGTTACCTTGGCTTTGCCTCTAATTTGATAAGCAAATAAAAGCACTTCGGCCACAGCTCTATAAAGTTCAGGAGGAATTTCTTGATCGACTTTTGCAAGCTTAAAAAGGGCCCGTGCAAGTGGAACATTTTCGATAATAGGAATTTGATTTTCACGGGCAACCGCAATAATACGCCAAGCAAAAGCATCTGAACCTTTGGCTATTACTTTAGGAGCCGTCATTTCACCTGATTTATATTTAATCGCAACCGCAATTTTAGACGGGTTTGTAGTTATAAAATCGGCTTCAGGCACATTGGCAATTTGTTTGCGCTGGGATAATCGGCGGGCAAGCTGTCTTCTTTGTGCTTTGACAAAAGGATCTCCTTCGGTTTGTTTCATTTCATCAATAATTTCTTTTAAGCTCATGCGGTTTTTTTGCGTAAACCGAAAACGTTGAAACAAAAAATCTGCCAGACCAATTATAAATAAAATTATTGTAGACTGAATTGTATAATCTAAAATTACTTCTCTTAAAACCTCTGCAACAGCCTGAACAGTCGGCGAATTAAGCAAACCAATAATTTCGAGCCAATGTTTATTTAAAATTTTCCAAGCAAAAAAGCCCAAGATTAATACTTTTACAATTTGTAATAATAGTTCAACCAATTTATCGACCGAAAAAATATTTTTGATATTGTTTATAGGATTAAGTCCATCAAATTTAAAAAAACGACTGGTCGTAAATAAAAAGCCAACTTGCATAAGATCAGCCAAAATGGCGGCCGCTGAAACTGCCAAAAATAAAGGAATAATAATTAAAGCAAAAGGTTTAACGGTATGCCAAAAAATATAACCAGGACCAATTGCGCTTAGGCTTTTGAGGGGCATAACTGACCATAAACTTACAAACATTTCCCTGATTTCGCCCCAAATAAAATCATTCGCCACTACCAAAAACACAATGGCCACCACAAAAGTTAAAATTTGCGATAATTCTCTGCTTTTAGGCACATTGCCTTGTTCACGCAAGCGTTGTAATCTCTGCGCACTTGGGTCAAAATTCTTTTCGCCCGAATCTTCGCCAGCACCCATTTATTTTTTGCTAAGTAAGAATTAAATACCCATTAAAAGGTTGAGATTAAAGTATTTTGAAAAATAAAAATTAATCAATTTGTGCTCTTTGCAGTTTTTCGGAATAGTCGATATAAATAGTTTTGTATTGAGTATAAGTATCCAAAGCCAAAACTCCGCCTTCTCGTGAACCATTTCCTGTATGTTTCCAACCACCAAAAGCACTAGCTCCGCCACATTCCGCACCTATAGTTGGGGCATTTATATAAACCAAACCAGATTCAAGTTGATTAGAAGCCTTTAAAGCTAAATTTATGTTTTGCGTATAAATAGCCAAAGACAAACCATAATCAGTATTATTTGCCACTTTAAGGGCGGTCTCAAAATTATCAACTTCGATTACGGCTAAAACTGGCCCAAAAACCTCTTGGCAAGCTAATTCCATTTCGGGCTTAATTTGACTAATAATAGTTGGTGCATAAAAATAGCCCTCGCCATCCAAAAATTTGCCACCACATAAAAGCTCGCCGCCAGCCAAAACTGCTCTTTGCACAAAACCATGTATGTTTTCACGCTGTTTAGCCGAAATTACTGGACCAATTTGGTTTTTTTCGTCTGCGCCATCGCCAACTTTGAGCTTATTTGCGGCATGGCTTAATTTAGCCAAAAATTGTTTAGACCAAGCGGACTTTTGCAAAATCAAACGGCTTGTAGAAGTACATCGCTGGCCAGCTGTTCCGAAAGCTCCCCATAAAACACCTTCAAGCAAAAGCTCCTCATTAGCATCGTCCAGAGCAATAATTGCATTTTTACCACCCAGTTCAAGTGCACATTTTTTTAATTGACCAGCACAAGCGGTATAAACTTTGCGGCCAACCTCGGTAGAACCAGTTAGACTTACCACTTTTATTTCTGGTTCATTCGCAATCAAAGTTCCTAATTCGCCATTACCAAAAAGCAAATTAGCACAACCGTTTGGCAAGCCAGCCCCGCACAAATTTTGTACCAATAAATAAGCAGACAAAGGTGCTTCGCTTGATGGTTTAAGAATAAAAGTATTTCCAGTAATTAAGGCGGGGGCAATTTTCCAACTAGGAACAGCGGCGGGAAAATTCCAAGCGGTAATAAAACCACAAACACCAATTGGCTGACGAATAGTGGTAATTGATTTATTATGCAATTCACTTTGCCCCGTTAAGCCATAAATACGGCGGCCTTCACCAGCAAAAAATAAATAAGTATCAATTACTTCCTGAATTTCGCCTCTGGCTTCGACAATTGGTTTTCCCGTTTCTTTGGTTAAAATTTGAGCTAATTCTTCTTTTTGTCCAGAAGTGATTTCGGCGGCCTTATAAAGCACTTCAGCACGTTTAGGAGCTGGTGTATTTTTCCAAATTTCAAAAGCTTGTTTAGCCGCCTCTAGAGCTTGTTCTAAATCTTGGGCATTTGACTGCGGGAATTTACCTAAACTTTCGGAAGGTTTTGCTGGATTAAATTTTTGGAAATATTGGCCACTAGAGCTTGGCTTGAGAACATTATTGATAATATTGGAATAAGTTTTTTCTGACATTAGATTTAATAAATAAAAAACAATTAAGTTTAACTTACCACCGAAATTGCTTTTTACTAAAACTAGATTTTTTATTTGGCTAAACTTTTTTTATGCAAATTTGTAATTCCATTGATAAACCAATTGCTTTTTTTTAAGCTAATTTCTTTAGAAGACAATTGCCACCCAGAGCGCAAAGCCGATTGTATTTCTTCGGTAAAATAATTACTTAAAAATGTTAAAGCCTCTTTTAGGCCTTTTGGATAAGCATTAGCGTTTTTTTTGGCAAACTTTAAAGATTCAATCGCTTTTTGCAATTCAAATTTGGTTAAATCTGCAATTTGTCGGCTTTCTACTTGCGCTAATAAATCTTCTTCGCAGCAATTAAAACTGGCTAAATCTTCAAGAGGAATAAATAATTTGCCTTGTTCAACCCAAAAAGCGGTTCTCTGAAGTAGTTTCCACCATAATAAGCCAGCTCCCAAATAATAAATTGGCTCTAAAAACTCAACTGAGCCTTTTTCGATTTCTTCCGCAAAAATAATTTGTGCTGAGGCCAAAGCGATAGAGCCACCACAATTTTTTAAATAAAATTCTAAGTCGCCAAAAGTTGGAAAACGCATAGCCCCAATCGAAGCTTCTAGTGAATTTAAACTGTCTAAAACAATTTGCTTGGTGCTTGGCATAAATAAACCTTGTAAGTCAATCCAAGCTTGTTCAGCAATAGTGGTTTGTTCTTCGGACGAATTATAAATTTCTCCAAAAAACAATTTACCTTTCCATTTTTGCAAAAATCTTTGAGGTATATCTTCTAAAGCAAAAAAAGACAAAGGTGTTAATTCTGACCAAAAACAAAATAAAGCCCAAGTCAAAAGGTGTTTTTTTTCTGGTAATAATAAACTTGCCTGATAAAAAGCCTCTGAAGATTCTTGTTTAATAAATTTTAAATAAGGGCTATGATTATTGCTCATAAAATAGTAGAAGCAATTACTTTGACTTCAGTTTTATTATTTACAGTGCGGCTAACTTCTAAAAGACCAGCCGAAAGCTTAACCTCATGCATAGGATTATCCGATTTGGTTTGATAACGCAAAGTGCTAATGGGCTTGAGCGAACTTATAAAATCAAGATGTCCATCTAAAATACCAAAATTGCCTTCAGTGCCTTCTGCCGCCACAAGAACAACTTCCTTGTTTATTTCTATGCCTTTATCTGGTGTAATTATTTTGAGTTGCATAAAACTTTTAAATTAACTGATTTCATTATAAGCCAGCGGGTCAAATTTTTAAAACAAAACTATCAAAAACAAGCCACTTTAAGATCTTAATTTTTTTCTAGCTTCATTAACTGAGTTATTTGTAGCAAAGCCGTATATGTAGGAATTATATATAAATTTTCATAATTATTAGAACACTCGACAAAATTATTAATTGCTTTTTGTAAATTTTTATAATAACTAATTTTTTGTACTCCTGCATATTTAAGCCGAATTGCCATATCTGAGCCGCGCGTGCCTGTAACATAAACACTAAATTTATTATTTGTTAAATACTCAAAATGAGCGTCCCAAAGCCAAGAAACATCACGGCCATCAGCATAATTATCATTTATCGCAATTAAAACTTTGGCTTTTTCGTCAGAATGAATTAAACGCAAAATTTCGCTTGCGCCAATTGGGTTTTTAATTAAAAATATTTTGAGTTTTTTTCCTTTATAAATAGTTTCTTGAGAACGGCCAAATAAAGGTTTATAACTTTCGATACCAGCTTTAATGGCTTCAAAAGGCACTTTTAAACTATATGCTGAAGTGGCCGCTCCTATGGCATTATAAACATTAAATAAACCAGGCAATGGTATTTGTATTTTTAAACTATTATGCTCAAAATTAATGATAGCTTCGCTGTGATTTGGGCTTAAAGAAAGGCTAGAGACAAATACTTGAGGTTGTGGTTTTTGATAATTACAATGTCTGCAATAAAAATCTCCTAATTGGCCTAACCATTGAGCCGAATAATTTAAATCAGAATTGCAATTTGGGCAATTGGCTAGCTCTGGCGCAAATATGGGAGAATTTAAAAATTGGGCTTGAGGCAAAATACCATAATAAATTGTGTTTTTAGCTTTTAAATGGCAAGTATTTGGATCGTCTGCATTATTGATTAGAACACCGCTTTCCGTAAACTTAAGACCTTCTTGAACCAAAGAAATTGTTTTTTGCATTTCGCCAAAGCGATCCAATTGATCTCGAAAAAAATTAGTTACCAAAATAAGCTCAGCGGGCGCAAAACTAGTAATTTTACGTAAAACAGCTTCGTCAATTTCGAGTATTGGTTTTTTGTTTTTTAAATTGTTTTCTTTGAGCAAGGCTGTTAATAAGCCCGAAACCAAATTAGCACCAGATTTATTGTGAATAATATTTTGTTTGTTTTTTTCTAAAATATTTGCTAAAAAGCCAGCCGAGCTAGACTTGCCATTTGTGCCCGTAATAAAGACGGGAGATTGTAAATTATTAAACAATTCTTTTAATAGCTCTGGGGCAATTTTAGAAGCTAATAAACCGGGCGCACTTGTACTTTTAGGAGAAGCAGTTAAAGCCAATTTGCCAGCATAAAAACCAAGTTTATTTTTCATATATAAAATATCTACATATAAGGGAGCTGATTTTATGAAAAAGTAAAAAGAAATTAATTCTTTATTTAATTTTATTATTTAAAACACTTTTCTAATTATAAAAAAGGTGAATATTTTAATATATGTCTGTAAATTTGCAGTTTGGCAACAGTGGTAATGAAGTCAAAAATCTTCAAGAAACATTAAATAGGTTTTTGCCAAGAAAAATAGCAGTAGATGGAGCATTTGGAATTGAAACAGAAAAAGCCGTTAAAGAATTTCAACAGCTAAAAGGATTGAGCAATGACGGTGTAGCGGGAATAGATACGCTTACGGCTTTGAATACAGAGAAAATCCCTTCTTTCCAAAGCCCTTCTTCCTCTCCAATAAATAAACGAGAAACTATTATAATTTATGGAAATTCACCAGAAGCGATAATATTAGCGTCTACTTTGAAAAAAGAATCTCCTAATACTCGTATTGTTTTAGCTAGGGCAGAAAAAGAAAATGAACCCTTTGGGTCAGTGCTCACGGAAGGTAATTTAACTTGAAGTTGATCCGAAAAAGGGGACAAATTGAACGAAGAACAAGTCAATAATTAAAAGGAGTTCAATTTATGTCTAAATACGAAAAAGAATTTAAAGAAGAAGCAATTAGATTGTGCAATGCAAAAG
>CANLTT010000110.1 GCA_947494115.1 Candidatus Caenarcanales bacterium | reverse complement strand
ATCCAAAAAAATATGAAAAATGGCTTCAATCAATTCAACAATAGTTAGCAAATTTTCAAAGCTTGGTCTTGACTTGTTGTAAATTAATTTGCTATTCTAAATATTAAGGAAACATTAAATCAACTACAAAAAATCCAAATGAGAATAGAAACAAAAAATTTTAAGGGTTTTGATCCTAAAAAGACTCAAGGAAAAGACAAAACTCAATCTAAGCCCACTCCAGTAACTCTTTTTGAACAATTTAAGAATTTGCCACCGATAACCAAAATCCAAACACCCAAAACTTTAGCCAGTAGCTTTTCAAAAGAGTTTAATGAAATAACAGCCAAATTGAAGCAACCAGACCCTAAATTTCAGGAAGCCCTAAAACAAATCCAAGCTCCAAACCCACAAATTCAAGAAGCCATAAAAATACTTAACGAACCAATGAAAATGAAGAAAATTCAAGGGCCAGAAAAACATATGGAAAAAACTGAATTTCCAGAATTGCGAGAAATTCAATCACTAGAGAGCAAGTTTCGTACAGAGCATTTACAACGTGAATTTAAAAAAGTTAATGCAGAATTTGAAAGACGACAAAAGGAAATTGACAGTAAACCCAAAAAGGTTTATCCCAAATTTGCAGAATCAGTAATTCAGCAACAACAAGCACTTGAGCCAGTTCAGCCTTTAATTGAGCAACAACAAATGGTTTCTAATCTTGCAGAAATACCTGCTGGTTTAGACAAACTAGTTAAACAAATTGGTAGCCAATAAAATAATTTTAATTTCTTCAAGCCATTTCAAAGAAAGCCCTTTTTAACAAATAGAAAAGTTGAAGTGTACGGTTTTTGTGTGTACAATAATAATTAAAGATACCAAAATAAAAAGTTTATGTCTCGCACAGAAAGAATTGATTTAAGAGTTTCTGAGGAAGATAAAAAAGCTTTGCAGGCTATTGCCGAACTTAAAGGCACAACGGTTTCTAATTTTGTTTTGAGCAGTGCTTTAAAAGCCGCTAACGAAGAACTTTGCGATCGCACACTTTTCAAACTAACCACCACACAGTGGACAGATTTTCAGGAAAAGCTTAATGCTCCAGTTAGTCCTAAGCCTCGCTTAAAAAGGCTTTTGGGGGAAGCTGGAGTATTTGATTGAACAAATTTAGAATAGAAAAATTAGCTCGCATTCATGAAATTGAAAACTTTGATTGTGGAGAGCCTGAGCTGAATAGATTTTTGCGGATTAATGCTCTAAACAATCAATTGGCGGGCAGTGCTCAAACTTATTTGGGTTTAGCTGATAATAGCGTAATTGGTTTTTATTCTTTGGCTGTTGGTCAAGTGCTTTATAACAATGCATCCGAACGCCTAAAAAAAGGTTTACCTCGTCATCCAATACCAATTATGCTGCTTGCGAGAATGGCTGTTGCTAAAAACTGGCAAGGCAAAGGAATTGGTGCTGGTTTGCTAAAAAATGCTATGTTGCGCACATCCCAAGCCGCTGATATTGCGGGCATTAGAGCTTTTGTAGTTCATGCAAAAAACGAAAAGGCAAAAGCTTTTTATGAGCATTTTAATTTTGCTTCTTCGCCCACCGATGAATATCACCTATATATTTTGCTGAAAGATATAAAAGAATTTATAAAATAAAACAACTTTAGTTTTTTAAAGTCATTTCAAAGGACTTTCTTGGGTGAATTTTTAAAGTATTTAACAAATAATCGCCTAGAGCCAAAAAGTTTTGATAAGCAATGCTGTTTTTGCCTAAGCCGCTAAAAGAAAGCCCTTTGCCCCAATAATGCAGATGTTGGCTATTTTTAATCGAAAAAGGAATTAAGTGCGCTTTGGAAGTATTTTTGATGGTTTTTTGTAATTCACGGCGCAAAGAGTTTGAAACTGGATGATAAGGTTCAATTTCATTATTTATTAAAACCAAAAGGCTGGCCAGAGGGTTGATTTGCGAAATATAATTGAAGGTTTTTTGCAAAATTTCGGCATCTAAACCTAAACACATTGGCGATAAATTAACGGGAATCAAGCAATAATCAAGCTCAGACAAAGAATAAATATTGCTTGTTTGCAAAGAAGGCGGATAATCGTAAATTACATAATTATGGTTCTTTATTAGGCTCTCGTCATGCTCAACTTCATGCGCCGAAAAACAATTTATCTTTGAATTTAATGAAGCCGAACGTGAAATTCTCTTAAGATGCGCCTCTGGGTCTTCGTCTACTAAGGCAATTGAATAACCTAAATCGGCTAAAATTGTGGCTAAATGAACAGCTGTTGTGGTTTTGCCTACGCCACCTTTGCAAATAAAAAGACCAATTTTGACTTGCGGCAAACTATCATTGTTTACGGCATAATCTAAGGGATAAAGCCAATTAACTTTTGCTTTGACATTGTCTAAAAGCCCCAAGACAATTTCTTTTTTGCGATTAGCATTTATAAAATATTTAACTGTTTCGGTAAAACCTTTATTGGTGATGTATAAACCGCCAGCCAAATCAGAAGAATTTAAAAGAGAATGATAAAAACTTTGAATTACCGATAGATTCACTGGCTTTGTTTTCCAGTCATTGGTTTCTACTAAATATTTTTGGCCATTTACTTTTGTTAATAAACGAGAAGCCGCCGTCAATTCTGCTTCAAGGCCACTTATTTCTAAATATTGCTTTACTAATTGAATTGATTTCATAGCAGAATTAACAAAACTTTAACATAGTATAATTCTACCTTAAAAGTATATATATTCAAGTTGTCAAATTCTAGCAAAAACGAACTTAGAAAATGGGCGCAAAATACGCTTCAGAGGCAACCGCTAGAGAAAATTTCGGCCACTATTTTTGACTTTGTGCAGAATTGGCCGGTTTTTAAAGAAGCACAAAATATTTTATTTTACTGGCCTTTTGCGACCGAAATTAATGTTTTACCTCTTTTAAAGCTTGCTCTAGACAATCAAAAAAACTGTTTTTTACCTAAAGCTTTACCCGAAAACCAAATTGCTTATAATTGTATATATTCATTAAATTTGACTAATTTACAAAAAGGAATTTATAAAAATTGGGAAAGCTCAGAAAAACCTGAATTTGATTTTGAAAAGCTTGATTTGATTTTTGTCCCAGCCTTGGCTTTTGATAAGCAAGGTTATAGACTTGGCAGAGGAAAAGGCTTTTATGATAAACTTTTAAGCATGACTGCTAAGGCTCAAACTGTGGGCTTAATTCCAAAAGCAGTTTTACTTGAAACACTCAATTGTTTAGATGAATGGGATATTTCGGTAAACTATATTGTTTCAGAAGCGGGAATTCAAGGGCATAGAATATTAAAACAAAAAAAATCTAAATAAAAAATATGCGTAACAATTTAATTGGTCTTTTCTTTTTCGGTTTATTGCTTGCAGGCTGTTCTGCGACAAAGAATAATAAAGTGGAAGAAGATTGTGCCGCTTTCGATAAAGGTTTCATTGAAGTTTGCAATAAAAGCTGTCCTCCAAAATGTGCCGAAATGGCTTCTCAGAGCGACGCTGTGAAAAAGAAATATAGCACTGCCGAAATAGAAGAAAAATGTAAAACTTCTTGTAGCACGCACTGTGGTATTCAACTCGAAAAAGTTAAACCAGCTCAATGCAAGCCTGAAAAGAAATAATTCAATCAAACTAATAATTTAAAAAATAAAAATCTGGTCTGTGCGCAAAGTGAAATTTGCAAAACAAGGATGATTTCTTGCGGCTAAACGCTTTTGATCGGCAATTTGGCTTATTATAAATTTTTTCAGCTTATAAATAAAAACATTTATAAATAAACTACAATAAACCTGAACGATTAATTTTTATAAAACATAATGACTAAATTGCGTTTTTTGACCGCTGGAGAATCGCATGGGCCAGCTTTATCAGTTGTTTTAGAAGGCATTCCCTCTGGTTTAGAGCTTTTAGCCGAAGACATAAACAAACATTTGTCTCGTCGTCAAAAGGGCTATGGAAGAGGTGCCCGCATGAAAATTGAAACGGATCAAATAAAATTTTTAAGCGGCGTGCGTCATGGTTATACTTTGGGTAGCCCGATTGGTCTGCAAATTCAAAATCAAGATTATATAAATTGGGATATTGTCATGAATCCAGCCCCCGTTGATATAAGCGATTCCGAAGTTAAAGAGGCAATTGCCGCAAAATTTTTAAGCAGAGTTCGCCCCGGTCATGCCGATTTTGCAGGAGCAATTAAATACAAACATTCTGATGTGCGCAATATTCTAGAAAGATCAAGTGCACGTGAAACCACCAGCAGGGTTGCCTTGGGCGCAATTGCTCTTAAATTTTTAGAGGCTTTTGGAATTAAAATTTATAGTCAAGTTTTGCGGGTTGGCTCGGTGGAACTACCAAAAGCACTATGGGGAAATATAACGGCTGAAAAATTTGCTCAGGTTGAGGCTTCTGAAATGCGCTGTTGCGACCCAAAAACAACTACCGCCATGAAAGCCGAAATAGACATGGCTCGCACAAAAGGCGAAAGCTTAGGTGGTGTTATAGAGCTGATTGCTGAAGGTTTACCAATTGGACTCGGTAGCCATATTCAGTGGGATAAAAGATTAGATGGTTTAATTGCACAAGCTTTAATGAGCGTTCATACTGCAAAAGCCGTAAGTTTTGGCATTGGTTCTGAGGCTGGCATTTTGGCTGGTTCTTTGGTTCATGATGAAATTCAGCTTTCAGAGAGTGAAAACAATAGTTCTAATTATGCGCATTTAACAAATAGGGCTGGCGGCATAGAAGGCGGAATGACAAATGGAGAGCCAATTATTTGCCAAGTCGTTTTAAAACCAATTCCAACTTTGGCTCGTAAACCCGAAAACTCTTTAAAGTCAATCGATTTGGCCACAAAACAAAATGATATTGCCTTTTATGAACGCTCTGATGTTTGCGTTGTGCCCGCTGGTGGTGTAGTGTGCGAAGCCATGCTTGCTTTAGTTTTGGCTAATGAAATTTTAAATAAATTTGGCGGAGATTCAATGGATGAAGCTTTAGCTAATTATAAAAACTATTTGAGCTATTGTAAAAGCCGCTAAAGTTCTTTGGGTTTAATTTGATAATTTTAAATTCAATTTATAGTTAAGAAAAGTCTCTGTTAATCAAAAGATAAACTAAAGGGCATACATTGAATTTACAAAAGTTTACTCTTACTAATAAATTTATGACCATTCCATCACTCCCTCAAAATCAAGATTCACCTGAAATAACTTATATGGTCTTAGCTGGAAAGAATAGACAGTTGAAATTCAATGGAGAAAGCATTAGTCCCAAAGATTTAGTAGGTAAAACAATTCCTACTGGCAAACAAACTGTGGACTTTTTAGATTATGATAAGCGTCCTAATGGTAAATATGGTCAAGGAACAGGGGGGGTAGCTTCTTTTAATGGGCAAAGTTTTCTTCTCAGTGCTGGTCATATTTTTGATGAAAACAGAAACGGCAAACAAGAGCCAGATGAAAAAGACGTTACAATCCTTGAGTTGCAGAAATCAAAAGATGGTATCCAAAAAGTAACGGCTTACTCTGAAGGCATTACAGTATTTAATAATAATTATGATGATAAAGAACTTATAAGAGAAAACATAGACACTCAACCAATAATAGATGTAGCTGTTATTAAACAATTATCTGGTTCTGAAATACGCTCTGCTGGCAGTTCTCCGCCAAAAGCATTAGCAATTGCCAAGCCAACTTCAGAGACTATTATTGGTCAAAAACTTGAATTCAAAAATCCATTGACTGGTGGCAATTTTCAAGATTCTGCATCCGAAAAAATAATAGATGAAGTTTCCGTACTGCAACCTGAAGAATATCCGAAAAACGGAAACATACGATATACCAAAGGTCGTGAATGGTTAAAATTTTCAAATCTACATAAGAAGTTTGCTCCAGGAGCTTCAGGTAGTCTAGGAATTAATGACAGAAGTGAAGTGGTAACTGTGTTTTCACGCTATGAGGAAGATGGTAGTTATGCTGAGGGTGTAAACTTGGCTAATTTTAATGTAAATAAAGAAGTTAATTCTATGGCTGAACAGCTAATTTCCATCTTACCTTCTGATTCTCCATAAATTTGATTTTTTCTTTTTCGAGAGTATATTTAAAGAACTGTGTCAATTAATGACTTAGTTCATTGTATCAGCTTGAGAGCTTAATTGTCAACCTCCCTTCAAAAAATATGGCTAATTGAGATATGGTCATTGCCCAGTTCTGAAGAG
>CANLTT010000109.1 GCA_947494115.1 Candidatus Caenarcanales bacterium | reverse complement strand
TTGTGTGCTTTGGAGTTATTTGCTAAGCCAAGGTCTAAAAATAAACTTTGCGCATAGAACCTTTAAATGGACAAATGAAGCTAAAGGAGGCAAAGCGGCGGTTTTTTGCGTAATTATTGGTTTTTCTTTTGTGGAGTCTTCAATCAAAAAACTTTATGAATATGAAACAGTAAGTTCAGAGCCGCATGAATTGGTGGTTAATAATATAAACCCTTATTTAATTGACTGTGATAATTTATTAATTATTAAAAGTAGAAATAAGCCAATTTGCGATGTTCCAGAGATAGTATTTGGAAGTATGCCTAATGATGGCGGTAATTTAATAATCGAAAAAGAAGATTATGATCAATTCATTGAAAGAGAACCTAAAGCAAAAAAATATATAAAAAAACTTTTGGGATCTGATGAATTTATTAATAATAAACCTCGGTGGTGTTTATGGCTTGTAGACATTTTGCCGAATGAATTAAAAGCAATGCCATTAATTATGCAAAGAATAGAAAAAGTTAAACAGCATCGCCTAAACAGTACCAGAAACGCAACTCAAAGACTGGCTCAAACACCTTATTTATTTGGTGAAATTAGACAACCAAATACAAATTATATTCTCATTCCAAGGGTTAGTTCAGAGACTAGAAAATATATTCCTATGGGTTTTGTTAATGAAGAAATTATTAGCAAAGATAGTAGTCAATTAATTCCAAATGGCACTCTATATCACCTTGGTGTTTTAACTTCAAGTATGCATATGGCTTGGGTTAATTATACTTGTGGTCGTTTAGAGAATCGTTTTAATTATTCAAATACAATTGTTTATAATAATTTTCCTTGGCCGAAAGAAACCAATAAAAAACAAAAACAAGCCATGGAAGAAGCTGTTGAGTTAATGTTAAAACTCCGTGAAAAGTATCAATTAACAGGAAGCACTTTAGCCGATTTATATAATCCTTTGCTAATGCCAGCCGATTTGCAAAAAGCCCACGAAAAAATAAATAAAGCTGTGGATAAATGTTACGGACAAACTACTTTTAATACCGAATTAGAAAGGGTAAAATTTTTGTTTGAGTTGTACAAGGAATATACAAAGCCAATGATGATTACAGAAAATGCAAAACCACGGGCACGCAAGAAAAATACTTGACTCTGCGCTGTAGAAGCAAATAATTAGTCATAGTTTATAAAACTCACAGAACTCGCCCTATAATTACACCAGAATTTCTTTTGATTTTTGGGCAATAATCGATTAGTTTTTGTTTATTAATTTCAATTTGTTTATTTACACTAGAGGCATGAATAAAGCTTTCTTGATAATAAAAAGCCGTATGATTAAAGTCTAGGCCTGCAATATTAGAAGCAAAACCAATAATATCTCCGTCTTGTAATGTGGCTTTGGGCAAGGAAGAACAAGAAAAACCGCTTAAAGATTTTTGGCTTAGTTTTTTTTCAATCATTTGAATTTTTTGTAATTCTTGAATTTTAGACGGGTTTTTTTCTTGCGCTAATTGGCTTTTTCTGAGCAGATAAAGGTCTTTTTGGAAAAAATCAAAGCCATTTATTAAACAAAGTATATTTTTCTTTTCGGCCTCTAAAAGCCAGTCTGTAAAATAATGCAAACGATTAGAATAGCTAATTTGCCCGCCGAGCCTGTACCTTATAAAGGCCAATTTATGTTTAAAGTCGGCAAATTGGTTTTTTTGTTGATGAATACAGAGAGAAAGGGCTAAAACATTTTCAATAAAAGTTACACAATCAAATTCTCTTAAATTAATAATTAGTTTTTCAGGATAAATTGTGTCTAGAGTTTTTTCGGTATAAGGGCTGGCAATAAAGCTTTTGGCAATTTGAATAATAATTTGATTGATTGGTAATTTGTTTAAACCGTTAGAATAAGCAAAATCAATCTTTTCGGCAAAAATTTTTTCATCTGTTTTTGACCAAGCCCAAACCAAGTTTTGCGGAACCACGGCCAATAAACAAGAACCGATTATTGTTTTTAAAAATTCTCTTCTTTGCATAAAAAAGCCAATAAAAAGCTTCTAAGAATAAACCAAAAGTCGTTTCCTGGCCAATAGGCTAAGTGGATGTCTCTGCTAGCTATTCCGTTTCCTAAAACTAGGTATACTTCATTAAAACTAGCTAATCTGACTTCCATGCAGGATAATTTTGTCAGAAAAACTTTTAAGCTTATCTTTAGAAGCAATATCAATAATACAATTATATGCAAAAACAAGCAATTCATTTTATTTATAAAGCCGAAACTACCGACCAATTCCGCCTTGATAATTTCTTGGCCGCCCAAACGGGTCTATCGCGGTCTTTTGTTCAAAGAAATATTAAAAGCGGCTCTATTACTATAAATGGAGAAATTATTACCAAAACTGGCCAAGAGCTTAAAGACAAAGATTGTATAAATGGTTTTTTAGCCGTGCCAGAAAGCGAGCTTAAACCCGAAAATATACCTTTAACAATTGTTTATGAAGACGAACACTTGGCCGTTATCAATAAAAGTGCTGGCCTAATTGTGCATCCAACGGCTTATTTGCGTGAAGGAACTTTGGTAAACGCTTTATTGTATAAATATCAATCCGAAGGTTTATCTTCTAGTAATCAAGGCGAAAGACCCGGTATTGTTCACCGACTAGACAAAGATACTTCGGGTTTAATGGTAGTTGCCAAAAATAATAAAGCTCATCAACACCTTGCAGGGCAACTTCAGGAGCGCACGCTTAAAAGAATTTATTGGGCAATTGCAATTGGTAATTTTAAAGAAAGCTCTGGAACAATTACAGCCGACATTGGAAGAAATTTAATTGAGCGTAAAAAAATGGCCGTAATTGTAAACAACTCTTCTAAGGCTCGTTATGCACGCACTTTTTGGGAAATTATTGAACAGTTTTCAAAAGCGGCCTTGCTCAAAATAAGCTTAGACACTGGCCGAACGCATCAAATTAGAGTGCATTTTGAATACATCCATCATCCTCTGCTTGGAGACCCCGTTTATGGTGGCAAAAGAACACAAAGTAATTGGATTAAAAGACAGGCTTTGCACGCTAAAGAAATTAGTTTTATTCATCCAATCAGCCAAAAGGTTTTAAGTTTTGCTTGCGATTTGCCCGCCGATTTTGAATTTGCTTTAAATAAATTAAAAACTTCGACTGTCTAAAGTTGGCTCTTAGAAGCTTCTTGGAGAGATAATTAAGAGTATATTAAGTTCCTCCAAAATACAATCTTTACAAGTTAATATAATCTTAACTCACGACAAAAGGAAAAATAATAATGGCAGACTTCGGCAGAATCTCTCGTTCAGGCGAAAGCCCAATCAATCAACCTTTGTATAGACGGGCTAGTGCTCCCAGTCGCGCTAAAAAGATTTTCAAACAAGCACAATTAGATTTCGATCTTTCGATAAAAGAACCAATAAAGGCTTACAAGGAAAAGAAAGATAAAGGTCTAAGAACTGCAGCTCCTGCGTTTAAGAAAGCACTTGCTTCGAATAGAAAAGAAATTACTCGGAGAATTGCACGGGTTTTTGCAGGTGTAGAAGGGCAATCTTCAAGAATAGAAAGAATTGAAAGGTTGTTACAGAGTACAGACACTCCAGTTACGGCTGAAAACTATCAAAAGGCATTTTCACTTATACAAAAATCATTTGAAGAATTAAAAGAGGTAGAATCCTACTTGAATATACCTTCGCAAGGAATTAGAGATATTGAATCTCATTTAGATATATTGGAGAATTATGAAAAACATAAAAAAGATTTATTTCAACAAATGAAGCAGGTAATTGAAACTGCACAAAATGACAACAAAGAGACAGATAATAAAGATAATACAAATAATGCAAATTTCTTTCAGCAAGCTCTCTCTGGGTTTTTTCAGAATCCACAGTCTGAGATAGATCGTCTTAATTCAGCCTCCAAAGATTTAGAAGGACTTTACCCTAAAGATTCTAATCAAAGAATTATATTAGAATCTCAACTACAAGAAAAGCTCGAAGTCATGCAAATTGAATCAAATGACATGATCAAGACAATTGCTAAAGAATCTGGCTTAAATGATCTGAAAATAAAGTTAGACAAACTTCAAAAACAGATTCCAGTCGACTATCTAACAACTTCAAACCCAGAGACCACAAATTCATTAGAACCTGATTCTGTGAATAATGACGTAACACAACTTATAAACAATGCGAAACAGGAACCAGGAGGATGGGAAAAATTAATACAAGGGCTAAAGAAAAGGCTTGGTAATTAATAAGCCTAAAAGCTTGAAAATGCGATAGTTAATAAATAAATTGCATAATTATTAGTATGAAAATTTTGGTTATACGCTATCGCTTTTTGGGCGACACAATTTTAACTGTTCCTTTTTTACAAAAGCTTAAAGAAGCTCATCCAGAGGCTAAAATTAGTGTTTTAATTGGCCCACAAAGTGGCGAGCTTTTAAAAAATTGCCCTTATATTGATGAATTAATTGTTTTTGATACAACCCGCTTTCACCGCTACGATTCAGGCGAAAACAAAAAACAGTCTTTTTTTAAATATGCTTGGGAATTGCGCAAACAAAAATTTGATAAAGTTTATATTCTCAAACGGTCTTTTTCCAGTGCGGTTTTGGCTTGGTTGGCGGGAATTAAAGAACGCATTGGTTTTAATACCGAAGGCCGTGGTTTTTTATTGACGCAAAAAATTCCTTTTAACCCAAACCAGCATGAAGTTTTGAATTTTTTGGCGCATTTGCCCGCCCCTTTCTGTGAGCCGCCACCTAAAGATTCTGCTTTGTTTTGGCCAACCGAGCAAGAAAAAAACAAGGCTGAGAGCTTATTGGCAAATTTAAATTCTAATTACAAAAAAGTTTTAATACATGCGCCAGCCGCTCATCCTGTTAAAATGTGGCCGAGTCAGTATTGGGCAAATTTACTTCAAAAACTAAAAGCGCAAAATTATCAAATCATATTGTCTGGCGCAGCAAGCGATGCTGAATATTATGATGAGTTACTTCAGCAAGCCCAAATTCAGGCCGATTTAAATTTATGCAAAACAAATACTTCTCTGCGGGAGAATATCGCCGTTTATGCTTTATGCGATTTGGCGATTTGCGTAGATTCAGGGCCAATGCACTTAGCGGCCGCCGTAAACTTGCCAATAATCGCTTTATTTGGGCCAAGCAATGCAAATAGATGGCAACCTTGGAGTAATAAATTTAAAGTTTTAACCGCCCCCATTGAGCTTAAATGCCGACCTTGTAATGCAAAGCCAATTTGCCAAAATTATGAATGCTTAAGCGAATTAAAACCCGAACAGGTCTTTAAGGCCGCCCAAGAATTTTTGTTATAGTTAATTGAAAATCTGACAAACTTAAGAAAATGCTTTTTACACAATTAGATAAATATCGTCAAACGGGGCTTTTAGTCTTGCGTTTGGGCTTGGGCATTATGTTTGTGATACACGGTTTTCCTAAAATGATGGCTGGCCCTGAGAAATGGGCAGAGCTTGGCGGTGTAATGGGGCTTTTGGGTCTTAAATTTGCGCCCGCTTTTTGGGGTTTTATGGCCGCTTTTGCCGAACTTGGCGGTGGTTTATTATTGATTTTGGGATTTTTCTTTAGGCCAGCTTGTGCACTTTTGGCTTTTACCATGTTTGTCGCCATGTTTATGCATTTATCAAAAGGAGATGACTTGAATATAGCCTCTCATGCGATTGAAGCTTGTATTACTTTTATAAGTTTGATTTTTATAGGTCCTGGCGATTATGCTTTGGATTCTAAAATTAAAGGCAAAGCTTGATGTTGAGCCAATCGTGAGCTTTGAGAAATTAAAACTTTAACTACCAGATTCGGAATGAGGTCTCCCCTCTCACGTTGCTAACACCTAAATAGGTCTCTGGGCGAGGCCTTCGTAATTCCTCTTGTTTTGCTTCAAAGTTGCTTATTTCTTCTTGTGTTGGTTGAATTTGGGGTGTTGATGGCGGCTTAGGGGTTCCTTTCTGAAAATTATTAGCTGGATTAACTGGACTAACTGAACTCATAAAACACTTTTCTTTCTTAAGTAAACAAAAATTTATAAAATAATTAAAATCTTAAGCAAATATAAAGAGACTTAAGTTTAATTAAAAAAAACCAAAACAGGCTTTTAATTGGCTTGCTCTTGGAATTGCCTCGTCTTTTGAAGCATATTTATCATATAGCAAACCCAGACTAAAAGGATCTATTTATAATTTTAAAAAAGTGTTCAAAATAACCTGACGGATCTAAATTAATAAGCTGCTTAAAAGCCTGATCGATAGCTTC
>CANLTT010000108.1 GCA_947494115.1 Candidatus Caenarcanales bacterium | reverse complement strand
TTTTGCATTGCACAATCTAATTGCTTCTTCTTTAAATTCTTTTTCGTATTTAGACATAAATTGAACTCCTTTTAATTATTGACTTGTTCTTCGTTCAATTTGTCCCCTTTTTCGGATCAACTTCAGTTGAAAATTTGCTTACTGGACAAGCCATAAATTCGCAGTCTCCACTTCAAGGAATATTAAAAAAACATCCACAGCTTTCAAATATTGACAGTGATAAACTTGAATGGCTTGAAGAATGGCTTAAAAAGCATAGTTTAGAAAATTTTATTCCGCTATTATCTAAAAATTATAAAATGATTCAGCAAGCATCCTTGGCAGAGGCCATTTGGAGACTAACTGAAAAAATACAAAATGCTTCCGCCGAAATAAATCCTCTAGTTCCTCTGCTTAAAGAAGGCCAGTTAAGAATATTGTACAGTTATATAGCAAACGAAGCACAAAAAATTTATAAAACAACTGATCAAGCTTCTATTCCAGCTATGAATTTTGCAGGGATTTTTGCTAGTAGTGAAGAAGGCAAAGCTTGTTTTGAACAGTTAAATGAAAGTTTTTTAAAGTTAAATAATTTATCTAAAATTGCCCAAAATCCATATAAAGCGCAAGTTTATTGGAAAGCTTTTGGAGAATTACCAATAAATAAAATTCTTGAACAATTTTCTCAACACGAAGAAGAAATTTTTTCTGATTTAAGGAGTGATGGAATTTTAGAAGCCTTAAATGTGGATTTTATGAACAATGAGAAAGTGTTTTTTAAAGCTTTTCCCGAAGAAGGGTTTATGTCTCAATGGGCGAAAATGGCTCTTCAACTTGAAGTTACCTCGATAGAAATAGGACGCCATCTGCGAGATACTTTATTGCATTATTTTTGTAATAAACCTTTTTTTGTAACTTTACCTTTTTATGACGAAATTATGATTGGGGCTAATTTTCCAGTGCTTGGTCAAGGCTTAACTTCTCAAGAATTTACCCCTGATTCTGTCAAAAAGGCTCTGCAAGAAGTATTTGGAAGGGATATAAGCGTTGGGCCAGCGGGATCTCGTTTGGTTGGCAAAATAACAAGCCCATTGCCATATGCAGAAATAATAGAAAAAATAAAAACGGTTTTGAATCCCAAAATTAAGGAATAAAAAAAACAGTTTGACATTTAAGAAAATTTTTGCAATTATTTTAGGGTTATGAAAAATACTGCTTATCAAATTGGTGTTTTAAGAGATGCCTGTGGCGACAAACTCGAATCCAATATTTTTGATGCCTGTTTAGAAGTAATTCAGTGGGCAAAAAATATCAGAGAGAGTTACAATTCTCCTTCGTCGTTAGATGTACGTTTTGATGATTTGAATATCTCTACAGCGGCTTCTTTGAGTTATGCTATCTGGCATGCTTATAGCAAATTAGAAGAAACCCCGAAGCAGTAATTCAACTCTGCGCTTGTAGCTCAGCTGGTAGAGCACTCGGCTTTTAACCGATTGGTCGCGCGTTCGAATCGCGCCGAGCGCATATTTTGTTTCGTTAATAATTTTATTTTTGAAGCCAAAATGTGCAATTTTTTCGCTTAGCTTTTTAATAATTTTTTGATTGATTTTTCTGAATAGCTTTTTGTAAGTTCAAAGAATTGTCGCCTTGGAATAATTTTAGAATAAGACGCTTTGTCCATTTTCAACTTAATCCTAAAATCTTTTTAGCCTGTTCTTTTGATATTCCGTTTTCTACCATTTTTTCTAAAGCTTGCTGAATACCTTCCAATTTTCCTTTTTCAATTCCTTTTTCAATTCCTTTTTCAATTCCTTTTTCAATTCCTTTTTCAATTCCTTTTTCAATTCCTTTTTCAATTCCTTTTTCAATTCCTTTTTCAATTCCTTTTTCAATTCCTTCACTAAAGCCTTTTTTAAAACCCTTTTTTTGAGCGGTTTCTATTTCATTTTTAGCGTCCATTTCTTTTAACATCATATAATCATACACTTCCAATTCTTTCGTATTCCAACCAAAACTATTTGCGATCAAAAAAGCTTCTTTAAATTCTTCTATTTTCTCAAATTGATCTGGTACTAATTCTAGGTTTTTGGCATTTCTTAAAAAATATATCCATTTGTCCGCCACTGATGAAAGTTCTTCTAAAGATTTGTTAAACTTTGGTAATTCCACAAATGAAAATTCAAAGTCTTGTAATTCTTGCTTAAATGTTACCGAATCCAAGATTAAATGCCGTGAAATATAGTTTTCTGTTTCAAATATATTAAAACTAACTATTCCTATAAAATATACTTTTTTTAAATTTTTATATTCATCTCCTTTTTTTAATTGCGAAGTATAGGCTTTAGATGAGTAAAATAAGCTTCTTTTTGGGAAGTCGCCTTTATCGTGTTTTTGCATTTCGACAATAAAAGTTCTACCCGATTTATCAACAGCTTGAATATCCAAAATTGTTTCTTTTAGCTCTTCAATCTTGGGTGTTTGATAAGGATTTGCAATTTCAACATCAACAATACTTCTTTCATTTTGAAAGTCCAAAATTGCATTCAAAAAACTAATCAGAATATTTTTCTTTTTAATATTCCCAAAAATCTTTTTGAAGGCTAAATCATTGGTTGGGTCTAAAAATTTCATAGTTTTATTATAACAAAAACAAAAGCTCTTCTATAGGAGAAGTCGGTAGTTTTAAAGTTTTGTATTATCATCAATTCTCAGTCTTAACAAATGCAACTTAACTTAAGCAGAGTATTATTATTTATAAATCATTTCAATAAGATCATGAGCAATTTAATGTCTCCCAAAACACAAACGCCCTATTCAAGCGGAATTTACAATCGCTTAGGCTCAGAACAAAAAGATTCTTACAGTTTTTGGTCTTTGTTTCCGGGTGTGCCGCATTTAATAGCGAAAAAGCAAATTTTAAAAGGTTGGGTTTTAGTTTTAGGAGCGGCTTTTGCTCTATTTAGTTTATTTTCTTTATTTATTCCTCAGCTTTCAGAAGGTGTTTTTGGGCTTTTAACTTTGCTTGGCAATAAAAATTCAGCCGAAATTGCCGAACTTTTTAGGTTTACACTTTGGTTTAAATTAGTTTATGGTTTTTTGCTTTGTTTTTTGCTTTCTTATCTAATTGCCGAAAATAAAAAAGATATTCAGAAAAATTTTAGAAACCTTGAAGCTGACCGTAAGCCAGCCGTTTTTGCCGCCTCAATGAGTAGTTCTTATTTGTTTTCAATTTGTTCTTTTTTTGCTTTATTAATTTATGGCTTTGCGCATTTTGTGCCTATTCAAAGAGAGCAATCAATTCAATTAGAAATGCTTTCTCCTTTTGTTGATAATCCGCCGCAAAAGCAACCGCCCAAAAAAGCCCCCAAAGAAGCAAAACATTCGGCCATTCAAAATGCGGTTAATTCTGGCCGCCACGATAAAAAATTGCCACTTTCGCCCGGTAATCAACAACCTAAACCTCAAACTGGACGCACAACACCAAGCAAACCAAATAAATCAGTTTTACAAAAATTCTTTCAGCCGAAAGCGGCTCCCTCGCCCTCTGAACCAGCTAGCCCTTCTCCGCCGCAACCTAAAGCTGTTCCGCACCCTTCTCCACCTCAACCTAAATCAAGTTCATCTTCGTCTAATTCTTCTAAACCTTTATTGCCAAGCTTTAAACCCTTAAAAGGCGACGACAGAGCTATTTTAAGTTCTAATGAACCAGATAATATCCCCGCTCCGATTAAACCGATTGGTGGTGGGGGCTCGAGTGGTGGTTCTTCTTCTGGTAATCCTTCTTCTGGTGGTGGGGGCGGTGCCAGTCGAGGGCCAGTTTTGCCTTCTAGGTCTGGTGGTTTTAGTCAAGGTTCTGGTTTAGGAAATGCCGGACCAAATAATAATCCTAATGGGCCTGTAACAGTGGCCGCTCGCAAAGATGTTGATTACGGTGCATTTATGCAGGATTTACAAAGAAGAATACAAAGTGCTTGGAAACCAGCCAGTGCCGATAAAGCTGACCAAGTGCAATTATCTTTTTCTTTACGCAAAGATGGCAGTTTGGTTCCTGGCTCAGTTTCTACGGTTAAAACCAGTAATCCCGAAGCTGAAGCCGCCGCTCGACAAGCCGTTATTGCCGCTTCGCCTGGTTTTAGGCCTTTACCCGAGGGTTCTGCCGACCAAGTAAGAATCGATTTTACTTTTACCCGTACGGGAACACGTTTTATGGGCTTGAAAAAATATTAAATTGGAAAAACTTGAAAATGCTTTGTATGTAGTTGCTACACCAATCGGTCATTTAGGAGATTTAACCGATAGAGCTAAATTTATATTAAAAGAAATTGATTTGATTGCCTGCGAAGATAGCCGTGTAACGGGCAAATTAATGGCTTATTTAGGCCTGAAAAAAAGTTTATTTAGTTGTTATGCGCACAATGAAGCTGGCCGTGCCTTGCAATTAATTGAATTTTTAAAACAAGGTAAATCGATTGCTTATCTTTCGGATGCTGGCACTCCAGGCATTTCAGACCCCGGAAATTTATTAGTGGCAGAAATTGCTCAGGCTGGTTTTAAAATAATCCCGATTGCTGGTGCTTCGGCTTTGACAACTTTGCTTTCGGTTTGTGGCTTTAATTTAAGCAAAGGTTTTTCTTTTGTAGGCTTTTTACCTCGGACTTCGGGCAAATTAATTAAATTATTAGAAACTTATTTAACCGACCGAAAAAGTGTTTTGCTGGCTTTTGAATCGCCGCACCGCATAAAAAAAAGCCTTGAAATTATCGCCCAAAGCCAACCACAAGCCCAAATTTGCTTAGGTCGAGAACTTACCAAAATACATGAAGAAATTATTAGAGGAAATATTCAAGAAGTTTTAGAGCAAAAGTGGCTTGTAAAGGGCGAATTTGTTTTAGCTTTGACTTTGCCCAAATCTTTTAAAGCGCAACCAGTCTAAAACAAAAAGAAAAACCGCTAAATTAATCCAAACATCAGCCATATTAAAAATCGGGAAATTGCCGGGCAAAATTAACAAATCAATAAAATCAATTACTTTGCTAAATAAAATTCGGTCAATTAGGTTTCCTAGAGCACCCGCTAATAAAAAACTAAAACAAAATATTTGAGTATAATTTGAAGTATTTAATTTTTGCAAAGTATATTTAATAATAAAAACCGAAAACAAAAAACTAATAATAGTTAAAACCACAGTTTGATTATTAAATGAACTAAAAGCCGCACCCGTATTATATAAAAGTTTAAAGTTTAAAATATTTGGAATAATTTGCATAGTTTCGGCAAAATTTAAATTATGGCTTGCCCAAGTTTTGCTAATTTGGTCGAGAAAAACCGCCAAAACAACCGTGATTAGCCAAATGATCAGATTTTTTTTATGCATTCGGTTATTATAGCGATAAATTAAATTGATCTTAAATGGTTTTTATGGGAAAAAATAATTAGTGGAAATTTTATTAATGCTTGCAAATAGTAATTCTTTAGAAGAGCCAGTTTTAGTCGCCTGTTCGGGCGGGTCAGATTCTTTGTGTTTATTACATTGGCTTTATAAACAAAATAAAAAAATAATTTGTGCGCATTTTAATCATCGCTGGACACCGCTTTCGATTAAGGCTATAACTATTGTCGAAAAAACTTGCAAAGAATTTAAAATACCTTTTGTGCTTGGTAATGCTAAAAATGCTGGCCGAAACAGCGAAGCCGAAGCCAGAGAAGAACGTTATGCCTTTTTAATCAAAACCGCTCAAGAATATAAAGCTAAAACTATTGTTACCGCACATCATTTAGACGATCAAATAGAAACCTTTTTTTTGCGAGTTTTGCGCGGAACTGGTTTAAATGGTTTAAGTTGTATTCAGCCAATTAGAGAGCTTGAAGATGGAATTAAATTAATTCGCCCTTTTTTGAATATTGAAAAAAACCAAATTATTGATTATTGCCAAAGAGAAAATTTATTTTTTTATGAAGATCCTTCTAATAAAGAACTTGATATAAAAAGAAATAAATTACGTATGCAAGTTATGCCATTAATTGAGCGAATTCAGCCGAATTATAAAAAACAGATCAATAATTTAATTCAAATTGTTTCTGGCGAAAATGAGTTTATAAATAAGTATTTAGAAAATTTAGATTTTAAGATTTATACTAATTGCCGTTTATTTAGAGAACAAATAATTGCGATTCAGAGGCTAGTTTTAAAGCAGGTTTTAGAAGAATTTTCTATAAATATTTCTTTTGAATTAATTGAAGAAATTCGTGAAAAAATACTACAAAAAGAAAAACTAAAAATAAACTTGACTAATAATTTATACTTTGTTTCTAATAATATGCGTTTTAAAATTATACAAGAATCACCAGTTTCTAGCCTTCAATTAGAGCCAATCGAAATTAATTTAAATAATCCAGAAATTATAATTAATAA
>CANLTT010000107.1 GCA_947494115.1 Candidatus Caenarcanales bacterium | reverse complement strand
TTGGTACTTATAATCCAGATTGGGCAATTGTAAAGCATGAAGATCAAACAATTTATTTAGTAAGAGAAACCAAAAGCACAAAAAACTTTGACAAACTTCGCAATTATGAAACAGACAAAATACACTGCGGTAAAAAACATTTTGAATCACTTGGAGTTGATTTTAATATTGCAATATCGGCAAGTGAGATTTAATTTTCAACCTCTAAAGCCTCGTTTGTGGGTTCCGGGGATTCAAGTTTGTCTTCTGAGGGCGTTTCTACAATATTAGGAATTATTGTTTCGTCTTTGGGCAGACTGGCAACTTTCTTAACAGGAGCTGGTTTGGCGGGTTTATAAGGTATTTTCATCGTTAAATAAGTTACTAAATAATGTCGTAAAATATCACCTTTTTTTCCAGCTGAATTAATTAAACAAGGTTGCCAGCCAGCTTCCAGTGAAATATTGGGTGTTAATTTGCGACCAATGCCTACAAAAGTTCTATTTTCGGAAAAACCAGCGTCTCGACCTTTAGTTTTATTGGCGTAAAACAAAATTTCATCATTGCCAACTAAATACCAGCGGCGTGTATCCCCAAGGCCAAAAGTTGCCCCAGCTCTATAACGCAAGCGCACGGCAGTTCCAATATGCTCAAACATTCTCTCTTCGACTCTAAATCGGTGATTTACAGTTAGGCGGTCAAATTTTTTAAAAGTATGTCTTTGCGAAATCTGTTGCCAAAGGCGTTTTTCATTAAAATTTACCTTATGCGTCAAATTGGCATTGTAATCATAGCCAGCCCACAAACTGGTATTTTTTGTTACATGCCCAATAATCGCTCCGCGCAAAACAAGCGGGTTTACATTCATTTTATTGTCGGCATCAATCACAATTGGCAAAGCCAGCAGATAACCAGAAACCTTGTCTTTATAAAGCGGAAAGGTCAGATCAATCATTGGCCAAATACCAAGATCGCTGTCTATATGGTCTATGGTGTGTTGCTCACCGGCTTTTACATTTGGCAAAACCAGCAAGAACAAGCTCACTAAGACCAAAATAAGTTTTTTAAACATTTACAATTATTTTATTAAGGGTTTATTTATGACAGAAAATTAAAACCAAAAGCTGGGCAAAAACAATGCGCAAAAGCATAACAAGAGGATAAACAGTTGCATATGCTATAGATGGAGCATTAGAAGCCGCAATTGAATTTGCAAAAGCCAAAGCTGGTGGATCTGTCATTGAACCAGAGAGCAAACCGCAAACCGACATATAATTTATTTTAAAAATTTTGCGTGCGATAAAACCAATAATAATCAAAGGAATTAAAGTAATTAAGCTCGCCAAGGCCATCCACAAAAAGCCATCTCCGTGAATCAAAGTGTCTACAAACTTATCACCAGATTTAAGACCAACACAAGCTAAAAATAAAGTTATACCTAATTCTCTGAGAGCTAAATTTGCGCTGAATGGAAAATAAGAAACCAAAGAACCAAAGACAGGAAGGCGACTAATTAAAATAGCCGTAATCAAAGGTCCGCCAGCCATACCCAGTTTAACAGGAACAGATAGACCAGGTATTGTAATTGGTAAACTACCTAAAAACACCCCAAGGCCAATTCCTAAAAAGATAAATAAAATGCGTGGATGTTCTAAAGCTTCTGTTGAGTTGCCAAGGATTTTTTCGACTTTTTGAATAGCCGCAGAATCACCAACCACCCTTAAAATATCACCATAATGCAAATTAATATTGGTATTTGCCGTAAATTCTTGGTCGCCACGGCTCACCCTTGTAATTGTTACACCATAAAGCTTACGCAGTTTTAAATCGTCAAGCGTTTTACCAACCAAGGCCTCTTTGGTAACAATAATTTCTTTATAGGTTAAATTACTGGCTATTTCGAGCAAATTAGTTTCCGAAACTTCGCCTATAATGCACTGAAACTCTTTGATTTTATCTTCTTCACCAACGGCATAAATTATATCGTCTAAATGCAAAGTGCTTTCTAGGTCAGCTAAACAGACGGTTTCTTTATGTTTAAGCCGAGAAATGACAATGCCTAATTCGGTCAGAGAAGGAATATCTTTAATTTTAATGCCTTCTAAGTTTGGATTTTTGACCAGCAAATTAACGGTTTTAAGCTCAGAGGAATAAGTTCTTTTATTTTCTTCATAAAATTTATTGGCTTCTTCGGCGGGATTAATTTTGAAGAAAAAGCGCACCAAAAGCATGGTTATAATAATGCCCAAAATGCCGAACGGATAAGCCACGGCATAACCAAGACCCGGTAATTTTGCAACTTCGCTCGTAGTACCAAAAATATCTTTAAGTACTTGCTGAGCCGCTCCTAAAGAGGGAGTATTTGTAGTTGCGCCCGAGAACAAACCAACCGCAACAGACATATCTAGGCCAGCGCCAAAATGTAAACCGATTGTGATTAAAGCCCCTAAAATTACAATTCCAGCGGCCAATAAATTAAAAACCAAGCCCTTTGATCTTAAAGAATCAAAAAAGCCAGGACCAACTTGCAAACCAATTGTATAAACAAATAAAATCAAACCAAATTCACGGACAAATTCTAAAATTTCGTGGCTTACTGGAATTTTGAAATGCCCAAATAATAGCCCTGTAAAAAGAACACCAGCTATTCCTAAATTAATTGTAAAAAACTTGATATTGCCAAGCAATAATCCCGAAATTATAACTACGGCAAAAATAAATACGGTAGAGGTAATTGAACCGTCTAAAATGTTCATATGCACCAAAGGTAAGGAAAGACGGAACAAAAGTCACCCAAAAGAGACTAGAGCTGCAGCAGAAGGATTTTTTTGGTAGCTTTATTCTGCTTTTAACGGTTAAATGTTAGCAGTTTTGAGCTTTACTTTCAATGCATTTTTTTTATTTAAGTAATTTTTAATACTTTGCAATATCTTGCGAGTTATCCCTGTTAAATAATATTTTTTCAAGTCGATATAGATAATATGACTGAGAAACACAAAGGATTGACCTATTTTTCAGACTGGGTTCAATCAAGACTACCACACGCAGTACAAGCCGTTAAAGAATTTACGGGCTTAAGTTCTGAATTTTCGCCACCCAAAATTTCCCTAAAGAAAATTGAAGAAATCTCTGAATATTACCAAGAAGAGCCTTCAATTTGTCTTTTGCAAAGCTTAAATGGGGGAATACAGGGTTATGTTTTGTTTGCGGCTTCTAGTGAGTTTGCCAATGGTTTGGTTTATTCGATGAGTAAGCAAATTTCGGTTTCTTCTTGTATACCAGAAAGCTTATTATGCCAATCTTTGATAAATGAATGGGCAAATATCTTTGCTGGAAACCTTGTGGCTTGTATGCCTGAAAAGGGAATTATAGCTTTGACACCCATAGAGCAAACATATGATATGAGCACTGCCGCTCTTGATTTTATTGCTTGTCAGCTTGGATTAGAGCATCAGTTCATTGCTTTGGGTAGTACTTCAATTTCTTTTGAAAATGTTCCAGGCAATATTCAAATTTGGATCATAGTTAGCCCATCAGCAATTTCATGAATAAATCTCAAACCAATAATAATTTGACAAATTACAGCGAGCCTATTGGTAATTATCTTAGCAAACTTCAAAATACTGACGATCTTGCTAATCAGCCTATTGGTGATTATATTGAAAAACAAAACAAAATTGAAATCAGGCTCACAATGGGTAAATGGTTTGTTAGTAATTCAGAAGAACATGAATTAATTGCACCTTGTTTAGGTTCTTGTGTGGCAGTTTGCATTTATGAAACTAAAGCAAAAATTATTGGCATGGCGCATATTGTTTTTCCTTCTAGGCAAATGGTTTCTCACCCAAACGAAGAATTCCCAAGCGCACGCTATGCCGACGAAGTAATTGAATTATTGGTACAAGAAATTAGCAAAATTGCCTCTAGTAAAAACCTAAATTTAGTCGCAAAATTAGCTGGCGGTGCCCAGATGTTTAAGGGGGTTTACAATAATAAAGGTTTTCCGTTAATTGGCCAAGGCAATGTGCAAACCCTCAAAAAAGAATTAATAAAAAGAAATATTCCTTTAAAAGCGGCTGATGTTGGTGGTACTTGTGGCCGAACAGTTTCTTTTGATCTTTCTAAAGGTTTAATGCTTGTAAGACGCATTGGCGAAACCGAATATTCAAGCATTTAACCATGAAAAACCCAGAATCAAATAAAATGCTTGATTTTCAGCAGTTGCTTTTGGGGCCAAATATTGACTTTAAAGAAATTATAGAAAAAGTTCAAAAAATCACAAATCTCAAACTCGATGGTTATCGTGAAGAATATTTAACGCGCCGTATTATTTATCATTTGTCTAAAAATAAAATTACCAACCTAAATCATTATTTTGAAAAACTAACCAAAGACAAAGAACTTTTAGATAGCCTGATTGATTGCTTAACCGTCAATGTCTCTAGCTTTTTTAGAGATAAATCTAGTTTTGATTATTTACAAAAAAAAATTTTAAGTTATTTATCTAAACAATTTAGTTATTTAAGAATTTGGAGTTTGGGCTGTTCAGTTGGCGCAGAAATTTATTCAATTGCTTTTTTATTAAATTCAGCTGGTTTAATGTCTCGTAGCGAATTAATTGGCTCAGATAATGATTCAGGTGCTTTAAATAGAGCCGTTTCTGGAATGTTTAATGCCAGCGAAATAAAAAACTTGCCGCCCAAATATGCTCGTTTTTTTACAGAATTGCAAAAAGAAAATGGCCAAAAAGTTTGGATGATTAATTCTAGCTTAAAAGAAGTAGTAACATTTATTAAGCACGATTTAGCCAGTGAAGCACCTTTAAGCGGTTATAGAGGAATGCGTAAATTTCATTTATTGATTTGCCGCAATGTGGTGATTTATTTTAGCCGTGAACTTAAAGAAAAACTTTATGAATTATTTTATGATTGGCTTGAACCGGGCGGCATTTTATTTATCGGCGCAAATGAAAGCATAATTGGTCCAGCCCGCAAAAAATTTGAGCAAATTCATAATCAGTTTTATCGAAAACCACTTTAAAAACTAATTAAACAAACTGGATTAAACCTTCGACTTACGTTGATCCCTTGAGGTTTTGCTATAAATAATTTATTATTTTCATACTTTTTATACTTACAGTACAAACTTTTTTAGCAATTCAATTACTTCTTTTTTATAGTTTATGAATTGGTAAGTATTAAACCTTTTAACATTTTAAAATAGCCTCTCTATCAACTTATTTTTGTCTATTTGTAGGTGTTTTGCAATATCTAAAATAATATTATTTAAAGTACCAATTCTTATAGGTTTATGGTTTGGAATAGTTAAGTGATGTTCAATAGAATGTACTTGAATTGATAATCTTATATGGCTTCCAGTTTGCCGTGTTTGTTTATAACCAATTCTAATAAGAGCTTTTATTAATTCTTCCGCATTTATGTCTCTTGGTAGTTTCATAAACAAAAAACCTCATCATAAACAAAATGCAAATTAACTAGTTTAGGCATTAATTCTGGTTCAAAATGACATTTAATAGCATCTTTAATTTGTTCAATTAATTCTTCTTTAGTTTCTGCAATTGTAAAAATAGAATAACCTAAAGCTCTGGCTTCATACTCTCCATCAGGATTTTGATTAATTGTAAATATTATTTCATTAGTCATTTTATTTTCCACCTTTTACTAAATACATTATAACTTTGTCTCTGCGCTATTTTAAAATAGTCTTTTTCTTCGTTTGTTTTTAGTATTCACTTTTAATAAAAATCAAGTGAATTTTAATCAAAAATGAGTATAATATGAATACTTCCTATTGAGATTATATAAATAATGTATAAAAACAAGTCAATAATTGTAAAAATAGAACCAGACTTTAAAGAGAGAGTGGAATCTATTTTTAAAGAATTAGGAATGACTACGAGTCAAGCTATTTCTATTTTTTTAAAGCAAGTTGAGTTAAATAAGGGCTTGCCTTTTGATATTAAATTACCAAATATACCTAATAAATTAACTAAAGAGGCTTTATTAGAGTCAATAGATAAACTTGAAAAATTTGAAAATATAGATGATTTATTTAAAGAGCTTAAATCTTAATTAAATATTTGCAAACATGAATGAATACAAAAGATTAGAAATAATTAGAAAAACTCAATTTAAAAAAGACTTTAAACTTTCTGAAAAACAGAATAAAGATTTAAATATATTATACGAAGTAGTAAAAAAATTAAGCCAAAAAGAAAGCTTAGAGCCTCAATTGAAAGACCATTCACTAAGAGGAAACTGGAAAGAGTCAAGAGAATGTCATTTAGAGCCAGACTGGTATTAATTTAGGGAATGTTTAATAAACTGTGTCAATTCAAAAATAGTAAAATAAGTTGAATAAATGAGGAATTGACAATGAAAACAGAAACAAAAAAGAAATTTGATAACTTTGATATTCATA
>CANLTT010000106.1 GCA_947494115.1 Candidatus Caenarcanales bacterium | reverse complement strand
TTGGTCTGAATATAATACTTAAATATATCAAATAACATTATTTATCTTTCTTTTTGAAACCGCTTAAAGGCTTGATTGCAATGCGAAGGTAAAATAAAAATATTAGGTTTATTCTGAAATAATTGATGAATTTTGAATAAAGTTTGTTTGTATTCTTGACTTGAATCAAATAAAATATTTGTAATTGGATGTGGCATTTTTAATTCTTCAAAAGCTTTAGAAGACCAAGAAGCATCTGCTATTAAAAATATTAAACCTTGTTCTTGCGTTTTTAAAAATACTCCAATTTGTCCTTTAGCGTGGCCTGGCAATTCAACTATAATAATACTTTGATCCTCAAATAAATCTATTCCAATTTCAAAAGGTTTATACTCAGTACTAATACTTTGCAAATTTGTTTCTTTAAGTTGTATCGATCTTAAAACAAAATCTATTGGTATCAGTTTAGGCAAAAAACCCGCTTTTAAAGCCCTAAAACCTTGCAAATATTTAACTGAATTATAAGCTTTTTCTAAATAAATATACTTAGCTTCCGAAAAACTTGATAATCCACTAATATGATCACCGTGAAAATGCGAAATGATTATATATTTTATTTCTTCGGCCTGAATACCTAAATTATTTAATTGCGCAATTGCGGATTCTTCTTGTTTAAAAAATACAGGTGTAATTTTAGGATATAAACTTAAAGGAAACTCCTCTGAAGCCTCAAAAAACTCTTTACTATAACCAGTATCAAATAATATATATCCTAAATTTTTATGCTTAATTAAAACAAAAATAGCCGGAAATTCACAATTACAAAAACTACCACCTTTAATCGTAATTATTTCGGGGTGAGTACAATAACCAGCTTTTAAAATATATACTTTTTCAATCATTTTTGTTTTTCCACCAATTAGCCAAACGATTTATACCAGCTTCCATATTGATTTTAGGTTTATAGCCTAATTCATGCTTGGCCAAGGTTATATCAAAGGTTTGGCTTTTGGCTAATAGTCCCACCGAATAGCGCGTAAAAGTCGGTTCTTCTTTGGCAATCAATTCTTTATACCAAGCAATTAAATAAGCCAAATTATAACTTATTTTCTTTTTAGTATTAAAACTATAATCAATTTTATTTAATAATTGTTCTATTAGTTTCCATAATAAAACAGGTTCATCATTGGTAATATTATAAACTTTTTTATTTAAATATTCTTCTGCTTTTAGGGCTAAAACTATACTCTCAACCACATTTTCAATATAAGTTAAATCAACATAATTATTACCATCACCGATTATATAAAGTTGATTTTTTTGATAAGCCTTAATTAAACGTGGCAAAATACTATTATCACCTTCGCCAAAAATACCACGTGGCCTAAGTATAATTGAATTTATATAACTTTTTTGTATAAGTTGTTCGGCTATTACTTTACTTTCGGCATAAAAATTAATTTGTTTCTTGGGTAAAGCTGAATTTTCGGTTAAATTAAATTTATCACTACCATCAAAATAAATACTAGGACTAGAAATATATATTATTTTTTGAATATTATTATACTCACCTGCTTTAATTATATTTTCGGTTCCTTTAACATTGATTTTAATAAAATCCTCTCTCTTTCCCCATAAAGACGATAAAGCCGCACAATGAATAATATAATCAAAACCCTTAAAACAATATTTTAATTTTTCTACTTCGCTTAAATCAATTTGCAAAAAATCTACACCTAAATTTTCACCAATTAATTTATTTCGGCCCAAAGCTAAAACTTTATATTTATCTTTGAGTTGGCTCACTAAATGCTGTCCTAAAAAACCAGTTGCGCCCGTAATAATAATTTTTTGCATAATTAATATTTTAAAATAATTCCGCCAATCGAAAAACCCGCCGAAGTACCTAAAAGCATAATATTATTATCTCTCTTAATTCGCCCGCTTTCAATCGCTAAATGCAATGCAAACGGAATAGAAGCCGCAATCTGATTACCATATTCTTGAATAATCAAAAAGAATTTATTTTTCTCAATTTTTAATTTTTGCCTAATTAATTCTAAAGCCGCTGGGCTAGCCTGATGAGGAATAATTAAATCTAAATCATTAATATTAAAAATACTTGCTTCTTGCAATAATTCCTCAACAAAATTCGGAAGATATTTTAAAGCTAATTTGAATATCTGTGGCCCTTGCATTGAAAATAAAAATTTTTCTTGATTATTTAAATTAAAGTTTGTGGCTGGTAATTTTGTGCCCCCACCCTCAATCTGAGCTAGATTAGAACCTTCACTATAAGTTTGCATTTTAGAATTAATTAAGCCTTTATGTTCTGGGCAAGCCGATATTATGACAGCGGCCGCTCCATCACCCATTAAACAATAGCTTTCTTTTTCTTTTGGGTTCAAGCCCACCGAGGCAATTTCGGAAGAAACAATTGCAATGGTTTTAAATTTTTTATTTGCAATTGCGCTAGCACAAAGGTCTAAAGCCGCCAAAAAGCTTAAACAAGTTGAATTTATATCAAAAGCAGGTTTGCCTTTTAGCCCCGCAAATTGCCCATGAATCAAGACTGCCGTGCAAGGAATAGGCTGTTCAAAAGTGCCATTAGCGCAAATCAAAAGATCTAAATTTTCGGGCTGTAAATTTGCATTTTTTAAAGCAGACTTCAAAGCTTCGGCTCCCATAAAAGAGGCCGTTTCATCTTGAATAAATAATCTTTCTTTTATGCCTATTTTGCGCTCAACCCAGTTTTCGGGTAAACCTAAATTTTGGCTAATTTGTGCGGATGAAACTTTTCTTTTAGGTTTATAAATGCCAGTTCCAAGTATTTTCAGGCCAGCAGAATGATTATTTTTTTCTTGCATTATTTCTCTTTTAGAAATTTTGAATAATATCTATCAAGTGCCTCGCTGTTTCATCGGCTTGGCCTTCTTCATTGACTAAACAATAATCAAACCACTCAGCTTGAGCTAATTCTTGTTTGGCTTTTTCAACACGAGCTTTAATGGTAACTTCTGGCTCTGTTCCACGTTCGGTAAGCCTTTTATGTAAAATTTCAATTGAAGGCGGAGCGACAAAAATAAATTTAGCTTCGGGCATTTTTTGCTTAATTTGCTTGGCACCTTCCATTTCGATTTCTAAAATAACATTTCGATTATTAATAATATTTTCTTGAATATATTTTTTGGGTGTTCCATAGTAATTGCCCACAAATTCGGCCCATTCAAGCATTTCGTTTTGAGCTACCAAGTTTAAAAATTCTTCTCTAGAACGAAAAAAATAGTTTTGGCCTTCAACTTCATTTGGCCTTTTGGCACGGGTGGTTACCGAAATAGAATAAACAAGATTTGGCAATTTTTCAAAAACCTTTTTTAAGACAGTGCCTTTGCCAACACCCGAAGGACCCACCAAAACTATTAATTTACCAACCATTATTTACTCAAAGAACCCGCTAGGCCTATTTCGGTGCCAATTTTTTCGCCCATTACAATATTGGTTAAAACGCCTTCTTGGGCAAAGTCAAAAACCCGAATCGGAATTTTATTATCTCGGCAAATCGAAACAGCGGCCGCATCCATTATACGATAGTTTTCAGTTAGAACTTTTTCAAAGGTTAAAGTTTCAAATCTGGTGGCATTTTTATCAACCCTTGGATCGGCATTATAAACACCATCAACACCATTTTTTGCCATTAATAAAATATCGGCATCAATTTCAGCGGCTCTTAAGGCGGCAGTTGTGTCAGTTGTAAAAAATGGGTTGCCAGTTCCGCCCCCAAAAATTACCACTCGGTTTTTTTCAAGATGTCTAACGGCCTTGCGTCTAATATAAGGCTCCGCCACCGAAGACATTGTAATTGCAGTTTGAACCCTTGTTGGAATGCCGTCTCGTTCAAGTACACCCTGCAAAATAAGAGCATTAATAATGGTGGCCAACATTCCTACATAATCGGCGGCGGCTCTGTCCATTCCAAGCTGGGCACTTGAATTTAGCCCTCTAAAAATATTTCCGCCACCAACCACAATTGCAACCCCGACACCTAAATTAACCAAATCGGCAATTTCTTTGGCAACCCTTTCAATCACAAAAGGCTCAATTCCAAAACCCTTGTCGCCAGTTAAAGCTTCACCACTGAGCTTTAGTAAAATCTTCTTATATTTTAAATTTTTTTGCATAATTTTCTAAATAATCTTATCAATCTTCTAAATGATATTTTCAGCTTTAGCAAAATTTTTAAAAACGCACCTCAATTCTGACAAACCAATTTTGGGTTTATTGCCACTTTGGATGAGGATTAAGCTAAAAGAAATACCCGCCAGAGACAATGTTGCACGCATTTTGCAAGCCGAATTTAGGCTCAAAGAAATTGATAAAAGCAAGGTGTTTTTTATTATTCCTCGCTCTCAGAAAGCCAAAGAATTATTAAAATTTATGAAGGAATATGTTCAAGTCATGGAATCAACCCGCTTTGCAAGGTGGTTAGCAAAAGTTGAACCAAAAGATTTTGATAATTTGCCTTGCAAAGATTAACCTCTTGAGTTTGGATTTGAATTTTAGGACAGTCGTTTCAGCGATTTTAATGAGGTGATTTGTGTTATATATTTTCTTTGTATATTTTAAATGCTTCTATTAATATTTCGGCGGGGTAACTATTTACTTCTCCGAACATTTCATCTTGGATTTTGAAAATTTTTAAATCTCTTTCCCTGCAAAGTTTAGCGGCAACTCTACCTAATTTATTTGATTCTTTTTGATTAAGTTTAATATTTTTCAGATTCAAAAATCCTCTAATGCTGTGAAAACCTGTTAAAGCAGAATTTCTAGAGGCTAGCTCAATTATTGCTTTATCATGTTCTTCTATTTTTGAACCGTGCTTTTCTAAAGTTATACTATGCTCATATGTATCTTGTTCCAGCTTTGCCAAAGCTCTTTCTTGATTTACTAATTGTTGAGCATAATACAAACCCAATTCTGCTGGAGTTAAAGACTTGAGTTTGTCTAATTGCTTTTCAACTTCTAAATAATATTTTCTGATTTCTTTTCCTTTTGTTGTTTGAGCCAACATGCAAAAAGATTTAAAACATTCTTTCGTCAAAAAGTATTTATCTGGCTGTCTTCCTGCTTGTGAAGAGCTTCCCCCTTTCAAGAGGAAATCAGAATTATCCTCAAAATTTCCTTTTAGACATCTCAAAGCATGGTCTTTTCTAGCAAAACCAACCCATGTCCAAGCGGAATCAAAATCTACAGGAAATTGTTCTCTTGAATTAATTATTTGCTCAAAGTCTTCATAATAAGAGCTAATTGCAATTTCTTGACCTTCTTCTGATTCAAAATTATCTTTGCTCATTTATTTTTCATTATTTTTTAACAAATTTCATACAATTTTATAAAATAAAAATAATTTTTTGCTATTTAACCTCTTGCCAAAACGACCAACGATAAATTTTCTGATATGGTAATTTCTAAACTGGATTAAACCTCGGCTTGCGCCGCGCCCTTGACACCTTTTGTCGTGGCATACTTGTCTGACTAGGACGCTCAATTCAAATTTTAGGTTATATTGTTTCTTCTTGGTTTTGCTTATGGTTTGCTTAAATCTAGCTTTAAAGCGGCAATGGTATTAGGTCCAGCCACGCCATCAACATCTAATTGGGAATTGGGGTCTGAGTGTTGAGTGTTATACCATTTCTGAAAAGCTATAACGGCCTTTTCGGTTGCTGGGCCGTATTTTCCGTCTACGGTAAGATTTATTTCTAGGCCTCTTCTAGTAGGTTTATTAAGTTCTGTTTGAAGTTTGCCTACTTCCGTGCCCGAACTGCCGACACCAAGCATTAAGCCTTTTGTTTGGTTAGCTGTAAATTTACTTTTATCGTCTGGAATACTTGTGCCATAAACTAAATGCGTTAGTAGATCACCAGAATTTGTATTAAGCCAAGTCTGTGCTGCTTCAGCGGTTTTAGACCCAAATACTCCGTCTTGCACTAGTAAATCTGTTTTTATTTCTCCTCTTTGAATTCGTTCATTTAAAGCGGCTTGTATCATGTTTGTGGCTTGCCAGCTTGGGTAAGTTTCATTTTTTCCTAGTAAACCACCAAACTTGGCTCTGTCAATGCCTTGAATTTGTGTAGCGTCTGGCTCAGATTTTCCTCCTGTTTTTGCTACTGGCTTTTTATTGGCTTCTTCTAAGGCAGTTATAACTTCGTTTAGAGGTTTAGAGTCAATTTCAGCGTTGTTTGGGTCTTTGGCGGCCTTATTTATGATTTCTTTAAATGCATTAATGGCTTTTAAATTATTGTCTTTGTCGTCTGACTTTGTCCAACTAGCACTACTACCATTGTCAGAAACCTGAATTTCATTACTCGACATGATTTTGTAAAATTTGCCATTAGCTTCAACCACAACGCCAGTTAAATTAGCACCAGTTAAATTAGCACCAGTTAAATCGGCGTTGTATAAATCAGCGCCAGTTAAATTAGCATTTGTTAAATTAGCGTTGGTTAAATTAATATCAGTCAAATCAGCAGAACTTAAATTTCTA
>CANLTT010000105.1 GCA_947494115.1 Candidatus Caenarcanales bacterium | reverse complement strand
TCTTTGTGAAATTTATGAATATCAAAGTTATCAAATTTCTTTTTTGTTTCTGTTTTCATTGTCAATTCCTCATTTATTCAACTTATTTTACTATTTTTGAATTGACACAGTTTATTAAACATTCCCCCTAAAAAATTACTTTCTAAAACTCTTTCTTGATTTGTAGCCGAAGTTCTATCTCCAGCAATTACAATCATTTCTCCCTTATTAATTTTTTCTTGCAAATTTATGACAGTATCTATGCCTATATCACCAGCGGCAATTAAATTAGTTTGAGTTTGCGAATTTTGACTATTTAGAACCTTATTAAAAACTTCGGAATGATTAGTTTGCATAATAACATTTACTATTAATTTTTCTTGATTTAAGGCTTTTTTATTTAAATTGATTAAAGCTCTAAAAACCTCTATATTGCCTAAATGTGAGCAAATTATAAAAACACCTTTATTCTGTTTTAAATTTTCTAAAAAATCATTAAAAGTTTCTTCTGTTTTTATATTAATGCAATCAATTTTTATATATCCAGACCAAGAAACTATTTTATCAACTAAGGCTTCAGCAAAGCTAAGTATATGTTTATAAACACTTATTAAATTAGGTTTATTAAAAGAAAAATCATTTTGAGAAAGCTTAAATTGATAAAGTTTATTTAAATATTTTAAAGAAAATTGACGTATAGAAGCCGAAAATAAAAAAATAAAAAAAACCACTGGATATAAAAAAAACCTAAGTACAAACCAGCCAAAAAGCTTATAAATAATCAATAAAAAATATATTCGATAATAACCAGCACTATTTTCTTTTATTTTAGACCAGTGCTCATTCATAAATTTTTAATTTTTGTACATTTCAATAAAGTATAATCATTTTCGCCAATACCATCATAAACAGCTTCAATTTGCAAATCGGCTTTTTCAATATATTCTTTCATTTCGGTAAAACTATACATTTTACTATTACCATTTGCCATGCAAGTAAAATATAAAGAAACATGATTAAGACTAAAACGAGCCGCTTTATATGGCTGTTTATCCCAGAAAGGTTCCAAAATAAAAATACAACCATTGGGGTTTAAGGCTTTTTGAGCTTTTTGCAGAATAGTTATAATTTGGCTTGGCGAAAAACAATCTAAAAACTGGCTCATCCAGATTAAATCGGCTGTTTCTTTAAATTCGGCTTTTTGGTCTAAAACATTAAGTTCTTGCAAAAATATGCGCTCAAAGGTTTTAGAATTTTGAATATTTTCTTTGGCTTTATTCAATTGGCCAGCTAAATCATAAATGCTTACTTTTACATTTTGATTATATTCGGTGGCTTTCAAAGCAAATTTGCCAGTATTACCACCTATATCAAAAATACTTAAAGGCGAATTTTCAAAAATAATTGGCAAAGCATTTGTAAAAGCATTACTGGAATAATAATGGTCAAAATCAAACCAACTTTTTTGAGCTTGCGCTGGCAGAGTGGCTAATTTTTGATAAATTGTTTCGCCTTCACCAAAAACTTTTAAACCAATTGGCTTAGATTCTTTAAAAGATTCTTTCAGAAAAAAAGCACCTTGATAACAAATATCTTGCACAAAATTTAGGTTTACTTTGGTCATTTCATCATGCAAAAGAAAATAACCAATTTGAGATAAAATATAATTTGTATTTTTCAAGCTAACAATTTCTAAACTCAAAGCAATTTCAAGTAAAGTATTAATCGTATATTCCGAAATATTTAATATTTTTGCAATTTCTTGGGCTGAAATACCATTATCTTTGGCTGAATCGATTTGCTCTAAAATTTTAAACTCTTGCATGGCAATTATGGCCTGAAAACTTAAAGGACCAAAAGCCAGTTTCTGAGCTGTATGCTTGGCTTCAAGAATTGATTTGTTTGACTTTTGTGGGCGGCGATATTTTTCGGGCATTTATGTTTTAGAATTTATTATTAAAGTTTTTATTATTCTATCTTAAGACAGTTTATGTATGTATTTTTTGCCGATATATCCGAAATTCCCCAAGATAAAATACTCTTAGAAAAATACAAAGCCCTTTTGTCTGTAAGAGAATTAGAAAAATTACAAAATATTAAACTACCTAAAAAACAAAAAGAATTTTTAATTACTCGAACTTTAACTAGAACTATTTTGGCCGACTTTTTAAACTGCACAAATAAAGAACTTATCTTTGAAAATAGCCCAAATGGACGGCCTCAATTAAAAAACTTTGCAATCGATTTTAATATTTCACATTCTCACAATTTAGTTTTTTTGGCTCTGAGTGAATCAAAAATTGGCATTGATATTGAATTCATTAAAAAACGTAATTATTTAGAATTTGCCCAGCGTTTTTATGCGCCAGAAGAATTTGAGTTTTTAAACAAACTTTCCCCAGAAAAACAAAAAGAACATTTTTATATTCTCTGGACACAAAAAGAAGCTCTGATTAAGGCTTTAGACCTGAGTTTTATCGCTAATTTAAATACTATCAATTTGGCTTCTAAGTATAAATTTAAAACAAAATCATTTTTACTAACTCAAGAATATATTTTGTCTATTACTCATCCAAAGATACTTTCAAATAATTCTCTGCAAATAAAAAAAATTATTCCGTTTATTTCTGTTTGTAATTTTGATGAATACAAATTAATTATTTAAGCTAAATTTCTTGCTCTGTGCAAGGTTTTATATTATTTAGACCTCTTGCAAAGTAATACAGCCTCACCCCCAACCCCTCTCCACAAGCAGAGAGGGGAGTTTTTGTTTTTTCTGAAAATCTCTAGCTCCCTCTGTTAAGAGGGCGGGGGAGTACACTTGGTGAAATTTTATAAAAAGCCCTCTCTTAATGAGGTATTTCACATTTTTATAATTTATTTTGCAAGAAGTCTAATAAAAATTAAAATAAATTAATGGCTATTCCCATTCAATGGTGCCGGGCGGTTTTGAGGTTATATCATAAACTACTCTGTTTACACCTGGTATTTCATTGATAATACGCACCGAGATTTTCTCAAGCACTTCATATGGTAGCCGTGCCCAATCGGCGGTCATTCCATCTTCGCTTTTGACGGCTCTTAAAACAATTGGCGAAGCATATGTACGTTTATCACCCATTACACCAACCGAACGAATATCAGCTAGTAAAACTACAAAAATTTGCCAAACATTGTCATAGAGGCCAGCTTCTTCAATTTCTTCACGGACAATATAATCGGCGAGGCGCACAATATTTAGGCGTTCTTCGGTTACTTCACCAATAATGCGTATAGCTAAACCAGGCCCGGGGAAAGGATGACGTTTGGTTATGCGGCTTGGAACACCTAATTCACGGGCAACACGGCGCACTTCATCTTTAAATAAACGGCGAAATGGCTCTAGAAGTTTAAACTGCATATTTTCAGGCAAGCCGCCAACATTGTGGTGAGATTTGATTTTAGCCGCCACTTTTTGTCCTTTTTTCGTATCGTCCAAATGCTCAACGCCAGCCGATTCAATTAAATCTGGATATAAAGTTCCTTGCGCCAAAAAGTCAAAAGGTCCTAGTCTTTCAGATTCTTCTTCAAAAACCCGAATAAATTCTTCGCCAATTACCTTACGTTTGTGCTCTGGATCAAGAACACCTTTAATTTTAGTTAAAAAACGTTCACGGGCATTAACATATTGAACAGGAATTTTAAATTGATCACGAAAAACGGCAATTAATTTTTCGGGTTCATTGAGGCGCATAAAACCTTGGTCTATAAACATACAAGTTAATTTTTGACCTATGGTTTTGTGCAATAAAAAAGCCAAAGCCGAGCTGTCTACACCGCCAGAGAGAGCTAATAAAACTTTACCATCACCAATTGTATTTTTAATTTCATTGCTGGCATTATCAATAAATCGTCCAGTTGTCCATGTTGGTGAGCAGTTTGCAATACGATAAATAAAATTGGCCAAAATTTCCATGCCTTTTTCGCTATGCACAACCTCTGGGTGAAACTGCACGCCATAAAGTCTTTTAGCTTCATATGCAATAGCGGCAATTGGTGTCCGAGAGGTATGCGCCACAATTTGAAAACCATCTGGTAAGCTATTCACCGCATCACCATGGCTCATCCAAGTCATTAAAGAGTTTTCAAGCCCACTAAATAAGCCTTCATGCGCATCAATAAACAATTTAGCTCTGCCATATTCGCCGCCACCAAAATGGACTGGAGCAACCTTTCCACCCATTGAAAGCACCATTATTTGCATTCCATAACAAATACCCAAAATGGGAATGCCCAAATTAAAGATTTCAGGGTCAATTTCGGGAGCACCTTTTTCGTAGACGCTTGAGGGGCCACCAGATAAAATAATGCCTTTAGGATTTAAAAGCCTGAGTTTTTCGATTGAAACATTATAAGACAAAACCTCAGAGTAAACCTTGAGTTCACGGACACGGCGGGCAATTAACTCAGAATATTGCGAACCAAAATCTAAGACAATCACGGTCTCTAAATTGGTTTCGGCATTATTTTCGGCATTAACTTGCAAATTGCTCAAGTCAAAGGTTGGGTCAAAGGCTTCATCCAGAGCAATAAAAGAATTTGGATTGTAATTTTTACTCTGAAAAATGTTTATATCTTGATCTGACATATATTTATTGAAAGCTGTTTGAACTGATGATAACAAACTAAAAAGCTTTTAATTTAAATATACTAAATATAATTATCTTTTTAGGCCTTCAATAAAAGTTTCATAAGGCTCAACTTTATCTTCTAGACGTTGTATTCCAGCAAAAAGCCAAAGATGAATATTCATATTAACTTTATTTTTAGGGTCAATTTCATAGTTTTCTTGTTCTAATAATTGCCTCTGAAATATGCCTTTTTCACCAAGTTTAAAACTGCTTATATAACCGTCTTTAGCAACCACTCGATACCAAGGCACAGTTTGCATTTCGGGTTCGCTTAAACCAGTTAAAATAAAACCAATCGTTCTGGCCTCTGAACCAACCATATCGGCAATTTGGCCATAAAACATTACTTTGCCTTGTGGAATTTGACTTACAATATGTAAAACGGCTTCTTTTAATTCGGTTTTCATTTTTGTTTTTATTTTTATTTTTTTCTTTGAATTATATAGTCAGCAATTTGATGAAGTGGTTCAAAATAAATATGATTTTGTTTTAAGTTTAACTTGGCTTCTTCAATTAAATTTTGGGCTTTTTCTTTAGATTGCTCAAGGCCTAAAAATTTGGGATAAGTAGCTTTGTTTTGGGCTAAATCTTTGCCAGCAGTTTTGCCAATTTGCGCTGAATCGCCTTCTAAATCAAGTAAGTCATCTATAATCTGAAAAGCTAAACCAATTTTTTCGGCATAAATTTCTAAAGCTTTTAATTGGCTTTCAGTGGCCTCAGCCGCCATAGCAGAAACTAAAACACTGGCTTTCAAAAATGCTCCAGTTTTTAATTTATGCATATTTTCTAGCTCTAGCAATGAAACATTTTTATTTGTGTTTTCTAAATCAATGCTTTGCCCGCCAGTCATACCATTAGCCCCAATTGCCTGCATAATTTCTGGCATTATTTTAAGCATAATTTGCGGGTTTAATTCGTCAGCTTGCAAACACAAAGCCAAACCTTCAATTAATAAACCATCACCCGCTAGCAGAGCCGTGGCTGTGTCAAATTGAATATGGCAAGTTGGTTTTCCACGGCGCAAAATATCATTATCCATGCAAGGCAAATCATCATGCACCAAGCTCATAGCATGAATACATTCAAGGCCAGCCGCTATTGGCAAAACCGCTAAATAATTTGGTTTAAAAGCTTCATAAGTGGCCAAGCACAAAATACCACGCAAACGCTTGCCGCCATTTAAACAAGAATAAGACATAGCTTGCCATAACCGCTCTGGCGCAATTGCAGTTTTGTTTAAGAGTTTGGGTTTAAGGGCTTTCTCCAAAAAATTGTTTATTAGATTTTGTCTTTCTTGTAAAAAGTTTTGTAAATTAGCCATATACTCGATAGAAAGCTAGAGTTCAAGAATATTAGCACAAGCTTTAAAACTCGTCCAAAAAATACTTTTAATTTTGCTAGGTGCGACATTTTAGATCAAATAAGAAATACAAACACTAGATTATGGTTAATTTTTACCCAATACTAACGAACTCCTAAAACTTTAAGCGATTTGCAACCATGCATTAACGATCTTTTAATGTGTGTCTTGATGGAAAGTTTGTCATAATTTTTCAAATAAGTAAATCAATAAAACAAAGTAAAAATGTTGAAAAGAATAACAGAATATTCTTCCCAAGTATTAAGGAAAATACCTAAACCCTTAAAAATTGTAGGTGAGCCGTTACTACAACTGGGGGGTTCTATCGTACTTCTGGCGGGTATTGTCCAAGGTTTCAATAGCTTAGCAGAAATAAAACCTCAGCCGCCAAACACTTTACCCGAACAACAAGAACTTGTTTCTCAAAAACCGCTAGAGGTTTCTTCTTGCGGCTTCAAGATAAATCGCTATAATATAGCAAACCCCCGCTAAAGAGATCTAGAATATGTGAATAATAAAAATAAAATGACATATTCTAAAGATTTAAGGAAAAAAGTAATAGAGGCATTTGAGGGAGGAATGTCTCAGGAAGAGGT
>CANLTT010000104.1 GCA_947494115.1 Candidatus Caenarcanales bacterium | reverse complement strand
AGTAGATTCTACGGTAGAAGCTATTGATCAGGCTTTTAAGCAGCTTATTAATTTAGATCCGTCAGGTTATTTTGAACACTTTTTTAAAATTATACATAGATCCTTTTAGTCTGGGTTTGCTATAGTGGCAAATAAAACCACAAGGGTAAAATGGCAACTAAAAGGGCAAAGAATTTATTCAATTTTGTTTAAAAAAGCGAACTCCTTCAATTAAAACAGGTATGCCTCTAATTAAACAAAAGAAAGTTGCCATATAAACTAAAATTTGGGCAATTAAATTTAATTCGGGTTTTGTTTGCGCCAAAATAATTAAACCAAAAGCGGCCGCCTTGCAAACGGCATAACTTACACGACTAAAACGTGAAGCCACCAAAAATTTACCTAAGCCAGAATTCATCATGGTTTTTTCGCCAAAAGCGGTTAAGCCTTCGGCCTGAGCAAAAGAACGAATTCCATCAACCAAAATACCTCTCGTAATAAAAATAATGGCAATCCAAGGGCTAATCCAGTGCAAACAAGCAAAAACAACCCAATAACAAATTTCAATTAAGCGATCAGCGGCAATATCTAGCCAAGCTCCAGTTACAGAGGCTTGTTTTAAACTGCGGGCCAATTGTCCGTCTAAATAATCGCCAGCAATGACCACAAGGGTTAAAACAAAATATAAATAATATTGCTGTCCGCCATTCAATAAAAGGCCAAAAACAATAAAGGCCAAAACAGTGCGAGCAATGGTTATAAAATTAGGCCAATTCATAGATTTAAACACCAATCATTACGTAAACTTTGAGCTTCTTTTAAATACAAATGCTTTACTTGTTGGTTTTCTTCAAGATAAACGTGCAATAAAGCCCGAATACATTTAGGTAAACCACCTTCAATAAAAGCTTCTTGGGCGCAAATCATAGAAACATTTGTCCAGTTTAAATTCTCACGAACAGCCGTGGCGGGGTTTAAAGATTTCAAGTCTGGCGTAAGCGTAAAATAAATCGAAATTATATCAAGGTCTTTGAGGGCATTATTTTGGCTAATTGAACTAATAAGTTGAACCGAAGCCTCTCTAATTTGTGCTTTGGAATCTTCTTCAACTGTAATCGCTCCACGAATAGCTTTTATTAATTTCATCGTGAGAATTATTTTATATTATTTTGGAATAATTGCGAAATTCAAAATTAATTTAAATATAGTGCGCTTGTTTGGTAAGTTCATTTGATGATACTATAGCAGTCTCAAAATAAAGTGAATCGCCTTAGTATAATTTACTTCTAAAGAATTTCATTCAAAGTACTCCCCCCGCCCTCTTAACAGAGGGAGCTAAAGGCAGATCTTCTCAGTTCCCCCTGTTAAGGGGGCTAGGGGGTACTAAAAGTGATTGAAGTAATTAGGGTTTGTTTTGGCTTGGGATTGCTATATCCTGTGGGAAAACAATTTGATGCAAAAAAAATTACCAATTTCGGCTTTTATTATTGCCTTTAATGAAGAAAATAAGCTTAAAGAATGTTTACAAAGTCTTTCTTTTTGCGCTGAAATAATTGTGGTTGATTCAGGTAGTACAGACCAAACTGTGCAAATTGCCAATCAGATGGGCGCAAAAGTTTTTTTTAGAGAATTTACGGGCTATACCGAACAAAAACAATATGCGCTGGAGCAATGTAATTATGAATGGGTTTTGTCTTTGGATGCCGATGAAAGAATTAGCCCTGAAATTAATCGTTTTTTTGCCAGTTTTGATTTTGATAAAGCGGTTTTGGATGGTTATGAATTTAGACGTTTGCATTATTTTAAAGGTCAATTTATCCGCCATTCAGGCTTATACCCAGATTATAAATTGCGGTTTTTTAGAAAAAGCAAGGGCAAATTTAAGGGCGAAAATATACATGAAGTAGTTGAAGTAGAAGGCAAAACCAGCAAATTACCTTTAGATCTTTTGCATTATTCTTGGAAAGACATTAAAGATTATTTACAAAAACAAATAGCTTATAGCGAGCGAGTTGCCCAGAATAAAGCTTTAGCAGGCGTTTTGTCTAATCCAGTTATGGCTGTTTTGCGTGGACAATTTACTTTTTTTTATCGTTATTTTGTGCGTTTAGGCTTTTTAGACGGCTGGCTCGGTTTTGTAATTTGTTTAGGCTCGGCAATTGCAACTTGTTATAAATATTTAAAAATTTGGGAATTAAGCTTTCCATCACCATTTTTGCAAGGTATTTTATTTGAGCCTTTGTCCCAAGTTTATAATTTTGTAATTAATTTGCGTTTAAAAGCGTATCAATTGGGCTTATGCAAAAAACACAAACTTTCAGCTAAAGTAATTTCGATTGGTAATTTGTCTGTGGGCGGCTCAGGAAAAACACCACTTACACTTGCACTTGCCGAGGCTTTAAGCCCCAAATATAAAGTTTCCATTTTGATTCGTGGTTATAAATCACAAATTAGTAAAAACCAAATTCACCATGTAAAGCCAGAAGACACTGCCCTTAAAATTGGTGATGAAGCTTATTTATTAGCAAAAGCCTTAAACAAAAACAAAACCCAAATTATTGTTTCGCCAAATCGGGTTTTGGGTGGGCAATTTGCAATTGATAATTTAGGCTCTGAGGTTTTAATTTTGGATGATGGTTTTCAGTATTTGCGCCTGCACAGAGATTTGAATATTTGTTTAATTGATTGTTCCGATCCGCATTTACAAAAGCTATTGCCTTTAGGCTCTCTAAGAGAAAGCTTTAGCCAAATTAAAAGAGCTAATTTTATTGTTTTAACTCGAGCTGATTATAATGCCGTTTTAAAGCAAAAATATTTAAAATTAATTCAAAAATATACACCAAATACACCAGTTTATGAGCTAAAAGAAAATTTATATTTTACCGAAAATGGACAAAAGACCAATTTAAGCCATAAAAAGGTTTTGGTTTTTTGTGGTTTGGGCAATCCAAGGCAATTTGTATTTTCTTTAAATAAACATAATTTACAAATTCAAAAAACTCTTTTTTACCCCGACCATTTTGCATATGATGACAAGTCAATAGAACAAATTTATAAACAGCTTCAAAATTGCGAAGCCGAAATTGCCATCACCACAAGCAAAGATGCAAGCAAGTTAAATTTAAACAATTTGCCTTTTAGGCTTGCTATCGCCAATTTAGAATTTAGCAATTTAGACAATTTAAAAATTTCTTTGCAAAATGAATTCGGCAATTTGTTTTAAATCTTGTTTGTAAATATTATCTTCAAAGCCATCTAGAGCCGTGAGAGCCTTACTTATAAAACCTTGTGCAAAATCTAAAGTTTCTTTAAAAGCACCGCTGTCTGAAATTAATTTTTGGGCTGTAAGCAAATCACCTTCAGTTTCAAAGCGTGAATTGATGAGCTGAGCAAGTTGATTTTTATATTCTGGTTTTTGAATTGCAAAAAGAAGCGGAGCCGTAAAAACCCCTTGTTTTAAATCGCCCAAAGCTGGCTTGCCTAACTCTTCAGAGCTAGAAGTAAAGTCAATCAAATCGTCAATAATCTGAAAAGCCAAACCCAAATTGTGGCCATATAAAAACATTTTTTGCACGATTTCGGGGTTTTGTTGGTTTAAAATAGCGGCGCTCTGGGTGGCGGCAGAAAACAAACTAGCAGTTTTAGAAATTGATTTGTTTAAATAATTATCCCAGTCGGCAAATTGTAAATTAAAGCGGTTTTGTGCTTGACTAACTTCGCCCGTGCACAAATCGGCTAAAACTTTGGCGTAAATTTTAACAATTTCGGTATTTTCGATTTCGCCCAATTTAAGCGAAGCTTGCGCAAACAAAAAATCGCCAACTATTACCGAAACTTTGGTTCCCCATTTTAAATGACAAGTTTCTTGGCCACGCCGTAAAGAAGCCTCATCTAATAAATCATCATGCACCAAACTGGCCGTATGAATAAGCTCGGTGATTTGCGCCAAAATAAAATGTTTGTTTTTTAATTCACCCGTTAAATGTCCGCTTAAAATGGCCAAAGCGGGGCGCAATAATTTGCCTTTGCCCGAAAGAACAAATTTTACCATTTCTTTTAAAGACCCAGCCTTCAGGGGCAATTGGTCGGCTAAATGCTCTTGAACACTTTCTAATTCACTAGAAACAGAGCGGAATAATATATTTTTTTCTATATTCATCAATCAATCGAATTGGCTTTTTATGCTTTTGAAATATTTTAGTCTAAAGCAAATATTAAACCAATTCCCGCTTGCATACAACCCAAATAGGTTGGTTTCAGAAAACAAAATATTATTGCTCAGAATTGAGAAGCTAAAACCCTTTCTCTGTTGGTTCGAGTTCTCTAGGGGCTTGTGTATAAGCTATTAACATCTTTTCCAGTTTTATTAACAATGCCATTTAGTATCTTGATGATAGGTTCTTTAACGGATACAAAAATAACAATAGCTAAAATTGCGAGTACCAAAACCGAAATCCATTGGTCTAAAGCGGCATTTTCTTCAGTTGTGAAACGATTATAAAGTTCTGTGATTTTCTTCATTGTGTGCTGGCTCCTAATTAATTGAAAAGATTCATTTTTCAGAGAAGGTATATCTACCCGAAAGAAGCTAGTGAAATAAGCAAATTTATTATATTTTCTATAAAACCCGCTAGTGACACCAACCAACAACGGCTTAGAGAGGTTTACTAATTTTAGTATAAGTTATTAACGTCTTCTCCAGTTTTATTAACAATGCCATTTAGTATATTGATGATAGGTCCTTTAAGGGATACAAAAATAACAATAGCTAAAATTGCGAGTACCAAAACTGAAATCCATTGATCCAAAGCGGCATTTTCTTCAGTTGTAAAACGATTATAAAGTTCTGTAATTTTCTTCATTGTGTGCTGGCTCCTAATTAATTGAAAAGATTCATTTTTCAGACAAGGTATATCTACCCGAAAGAAGCTAGTAAAATAAGCAAATTTACTCAATTAATTAGAGGAATTTCATAAAATATATTTTTTAAAGTTTGGGCAGAGCTGGATTCGAACCAGCGTACGCTTGCGCGAGCGATTTTACAGACCGCCTCCTTTAGCCACTCGGACATCTACCCTTATTTGAAAAGCCGGTGAAGGGATTTGAACCCCCGACCAACGGTTTACAAAACCGCCACTCTACCACTGAGCTACACCGGCTTATTTTAGCAAGACTTCTCAAAATTAACATATTTTGCACTTTAATAACAATAGAATTTTGCTTAAATATTATTCTTTCTTATTTTTGGCTTTCCTCTTAAAATCTTTTTAACTAAATAATTGTAATTATATGAATTGGCTAAATAGTTTTTTCAAGCGCATTACTGGACAAGATGAACCCGAAAAACCCTCAATAAAAGAAGAAGAAAATAAATTAATCGATGAAGAATATTTATTTGAATTAGAAGAAAAGCTTTTGCGTGCCGATTGTGGCCTAGAATTTAGTGAATATATTGTAAACAATTTGCGTTCTAAAGCTGATTTAAACCTAAAGCAAGCCCAAGAAGAGGTTATTAATTTGTGCTCTCAAACCTTAAAACAAGCCCAAAATAATAAACCTGAACTAGAAAACCATAAATTAAATATTATTTTAATTGTTGGAGTGAATGGAGCTGGCAAAACAACTTCGATTGGTAAATTAGCGCATAAATTTAAAAAACAAAATAAAAAAGTTTTAATTGCGCCTTGCGATACTTTTAGAGCGGCCGCTTGCGAACAACTAGAGAAATGGGCAAAGCGGGCAGATGTAGACATTTTGCAAGCTAATATTCAAAATAAAAAAGCCGATTCTGTTTTGTATGAAGCTTTAGCCAAAGCCAAAGAAAATAAAGTTGATGTCTTAATTGTAGACACGGCCGGTAGGCTTCAAAACAAAAAAGGTTTAATGGACGAATTGGGGAAATTGTCTAATGTAATTGATAAACACACTCAAGAAAACACTTGTGTCCAGCGGCTTTTGGTAATTGATGCCACCACTGGACAAAATGGTTATAGTCAAGCAGTGCTCTTTAATTCGGCCACAGAGCTAACGGGCATTATACTTTCTAAATTTGATGGTAGTGCAAAAGGCGGCATTTTATTTGCAATTAGCCATAATTTAAAAATACCCATTAAATATCTTGGTCTTGGCGAACAAATAGAACAACTGCAAGAATTTAAGCCAGAAGACTTTATCAAAAATTTAGGAATCAACGCAATTTAAACGGTGGCTTCTTCAATTTCGTCGGCAACTTCTTTTAGGTCTTCTTCATCAAGGCGAGATGGCGCAAAACTTTCAACAATACGTGCTCTTAATTTAGCGGCCAAACTTGGATTATCCTTGACAAATTGAATGGCTGAATCACGACCTTGTCCAATTTTGTTTTCTTCTCCAGTTTCTGGGTCAATCCATGAATACCAAGTTCCAGCTTTTTTAATTAAACCAATTGGAACACCCATGTCTACCAATTCACCTTCTTGGGCAATGCCTTCACCATAAATAATGTCAAATTCGGCTTTGCGAAACGGAGGAGCAACTTTATTTTTGACCACTTTTACTCTTGCACGGTTTCCAAATTCGACATCACCTTTTTTGAGAGTTTCAATTCGGCGAATATCTAAACGAACCGAAGCATAAAACTTAAGCGCATTTCCGCCAGTGGTGGTTTC
>CANLTT010000103.1 GCA_947494115.1 Candidatus Caenarcanales bacterium | reverse complement strand
TTACCTCTTCCTGAGACATTCCTCCCTCAAATGCCTCTATTACTTTTTTCCTTAAATCTTTAGAATATGTCATTTTATTTTTATTATTCACATATTCTAGATCTCTTTAGCGGGGGTTTGCTATAGATGCAACAAATATAAACCTTTAGTAATTAACGAGATTTATAGAAGGCTTCATAATCCTAAAAAATTTGGATTAGATGAAGAAAAAAGCAAAGAAATTTTATCCAAAATAAAACCCCTAAGTGAAATGCAAAAGTTATGAATCAAGCCGTAATCTATGCGAGGGTTTCAACAAAAGAGCAACAAAAAGAAGGTTTTTCTATACCCTCTCAAATAAAGCTTCTCAAGGATTATGCTGAAAAGAAATGTCTCACCATCACGAAAGAGTTTACTGAATCAGAGACAGCTAAAAAAATTGGAAGAAAAGAATTCAACGGCTTAATTGATTATTTAAAAACTAATAAGCAAGTCAAAATTATTTTGGTTGAAAAAACTGATAGGTTAACAAGAAATTTTAATGATTATGTTCTAATCGACCAATTAATCAATGATTTAGACATTGAAGTACATTTAGTGAAAGAAGGTGAAGTCCTTTCTAAGCAAGCAAAAAGCCATACAAAGTTAATTCACAGTATTAAAGTCGCTCTGGCTAAAAACTTCATTGATAATCTTTCAGAAGAAACCGCAAAAGGCATGATTGAAAAAGCCTCACAAGGTCATTATCCATCTAAGGCTCCCTATGGATACAGAAATATTCCTCAAAAGAAAACCATAGAATTAAATGAAAGCCAAGCTCCATATGTGAAAAAGGCTTTTGAACTTTACTCAACTGGATATTACTCTTTAAAGACCTTAGCAACTGAACTTCTTGAGCAAAGGTTTGTTTTTAGACCTTCTCAACCAAAAGCAAGACACACTGAGATTTATAGGATTCTCACAAATAAGTTTTATACAGGTTATTTCACTTTTAAAGACATAAGCCGAATTGGTCATCACCCGCCTATTATAAGTTTTGACTTGTTTAAAAATGTTCAATCACAGCTTAAGCGTCATAATAAGCCAAGATACACAACTCACAAGTTTGCTTATAGTAATTTGATTGTTTGCCACCATACAGGAAAATCACTTACTGGGGAGGAAAAGAAAGGGAAATATATTTATTACAAAGCCCCTAATAGTCCTGAAAAACATCTTAGAGAAGAAGTAATTCAAGAACAACTAACTGAAATTGTAAAAGGCATTGTTATTCCTGAAAACCTCTATTCATGGATTTCTAACGCAATAAAAGAAGCTAATGGTTTAAGAGATGTTCAAGTCGCTGAAGACATAGGCAATCTAACAAGTGAAATTAAAAGAATAAATACAAAACTTTCAACTCTTTATGATGACAAATTGGAAGGCGTAATTGACGAAAAGTTTTACAAAAACAAAGCAAGAGAATTGAGAGACAAGCAATATGAATTAGAAGCAAGATTAAGCAATCTAACCCGTGTAAGTTTTGAGAATGTTGAGATGGCAATTCAGCTTCTAGACTTTGCTAAAGACGCTTATAAGTTCTTTTCATCAATCGAAAAGTTCGAACAAGCAAAATTTATTAAAACTATCAGTTCGAACTGTTTTGTTAAAGACGGACAAGTTCATCTAGAGCTCAAAAAGCCGTTTTTATTATTGTCAAAATACGCAAAAATGAAAGATGGTACCCCCAACGAGATTCGAACTCGTGTCGCCTCCGTGAAAGGGAAGTGTCCTAGGCCACTAGACGATGGGGGCTAGAGCTAAAAAATATAACACAAATAGTAAAGTTTTTCAAAAGAATTTATATTTTTTTCTAAATTTGTTTAAATATTTATTGGTTTACAATTTCAAATTCCATCAAATTGCGCTCTAATTATGTGATTTAGAAAAATGATTAATTTTTAGTTTTATTAGCGTTTAAGAAAGGGAATGTTTAGAATTAAACTATGCAATAGCCCTTATAAAAATCTCTTATGACTCAAAAATCAGCCACGATATACAAACAAGCCTTAACTCTTGCCGAAGGAACGGCCTGTGTAGTTTTGGGCGGAAGCAGTTTAACAACTTTAAGCCCACAAGGTGGCGAAGTAAAAAAACATCCTTTTTACCCAACCAATGTTGAAGAATATATTAAAGGCATTGTAGAGGCGGCCTTAAGCAATGGTAGATTAGAAAAAGAAAAACCGGGTGTTTTGTTGGTAGCGGCTCCAGGGGCTTTTCAAAATGAGGGTGCCATTGCAGGCTTGCCGCCTAATTTTCATCGTGTAAGAGAAGATGCCTTACAAAGAGGAATGCCAAATTTATTTTTTAGACAATTAATCGAAGAAGAATTAGAAAACCGTGGCTATTCTCAGATAAAAGCTTTTGGCTATAATGATGCTGTTCCAGCCTTGACTGCGCTTTTAAGCCAAAATAATACCGAAGAAGTTTTAAAAGATTTTGAAGCTCAGTTAAAAATTCAAGATGATGTGCGTTCTAAATATGCAGTAGTTTATATGATTAATGGCACTGGAACGGGTGAAGCGGCCATTTATCCGGATAATAATAAAATAGTTACCGCCGAAAAAGGTCATCTTAAGCCAAATTTGCTTTGGTATGAATTAAATCCATTTTATAAATTTATTACACGTTTTCCAATTGTCGGACAAAACCGTTCTATCGAGCGTCTAATTGCGGGCGGCCCAGATCGCCGTGAAGCTAGACATTTTACAAAAATTTTAAATGCCGTTTTAGATATTTTAAATCAGCCACAAAACCCAGATGTTGAAGGTTTAGCACAAGTTTTAGGTTTTGCAAATTATCAAGAATTACGTCAAGCCGATGGCCAACACGGCATTTTAACAACCGAAATATCCACCGAAAAAGCTTCTTCTTTATTGCAATTAGGCCAAGCCGTGCAAAAAGGCAGTAAATTGGCGATCGAATTACGGAATGCTTTTGCGATGGCCTTAGGTAGCTCACTTGCGCATATGCACTTTGCAATCGGAGAAATGCCAGATCCGCCTTTAAATACTTTTATCGGACCAAATGAAATACGTAGCTCTGGTTTAGGCTTTTTAAGAAGCGATGGCAGTACCACAGCTTTACTTTCAGATGATAAAACTGCTTGGGATTTGGTCGCAAAATCAGCACAAGATTATGCAAAATCAATTATGTGTCAAAAACCACATTGTTTTAAGGTTTTAAACATTAATTCAACTTTTCCAAATATTCACCCCGACTTTGGCGGATTACCATCTTTAGCCGAAAAAAAACTGGCTAAACTAAAAGCTTAAATTATCATTCCAAAACAGTTAAAATTTCAGGACCTTCGGCGGTTACCAAAACAGAATGCTCATAATGCGCCGAAAGTTTATTGTCTTTTGTAATAATTGTCCAATTGTCTTTAAGCTTGCGTATAGCACCTAAGCCAAGATTAAGCATTGGTTCAATCGCCAAAACCATACCTTCTTCAATTTTGCAGTCGGGGTACATTTTAAAATAACTACTAAAATTCGGAATAAAAGGCGCAGTATGATAATTTGGCCCAATACCGTGTCCACCAAATTCTTCAACCAAACCATAATTATCTTTTCGGGCAACTTTTTCGATTGCTTTAGCAATATCACTAATATATTTACCAGCAACACATTGTTCAATTCCAGCTTCTAGAGAGGCTTTTGTATCGGCAATTAATTTAATAGCTTTATCTGCTGTTGCACCAACGGGGACAGTTTTAGCATTATCACCTACAAAATTGGTTTCTTTACCGTCTATTTTGGCTTTAAGCGTAACTCCAACATCAATACTAATAATATCGCCAGCTTGCAAAATTCTGTTTTTATGCGGAATTCCGTGTACAACTTCATGATTAACCGAAGTACAAAGAGTACAAGGAAAACCTAAATAACCTTTAAAAGTTGGAATTGCGCCATGATCAAGAATCCAATTTTCGGCAAAAACATCTAAATCCCAAGTTGAAACACCCACAAACGCCCTTTTGCAAGCTTCATCTAAAACCTTGGCGGCCAATCTTCCAGCCTTACGAAAATAATCAATTTCTTCGGGACTTTTATAAATAAAAATATTTTGCATTATGGGGTAATTAAATTTAAAGAATTAACAAAAACCGCTGTCAGAGCACAGACCACAACTGCAAAAATTATGCCTCTGATATTTTGTTTGCAATTATTATTTTCTACTTTTTTTATGGACATTTTAAATTCCTCTTATTTTCTTTCGATTATATTTCACCTTTTTATTCATTGCAAAGTTTTATTTATCGATTTGAACTTGTTTTGTATATAAATAACTGCTTAACAGGGCTGTACTCGGAATAGTTAAAATTAAACCAATACTGCCAACCACCGCCAAAATCATTTCTTTCACAAAAAGCTCCATATTAAATAAATAACTTGGCGCAATTTGCGAAATTAAAATAATAGTGGCCAAGGCACTTCCAGCATATGCCAAAATTAAAGTATTTACCATTGTACCCATTACGTCCTGACCAATATTTAAGCCAATTTCATACAGTTCTAAAAACTTTTTATGCGGAGCGGCTAAATAAACCTCATGTAAAGCACTTGCAATCGAAATACCAACATCCATAGAAGCTCCCAGAGAGCCAATAATAACACCTGCTGAAATTAGCTCTGTTAGTTTTAAAGCCGGAAATTGATAATGCAAAGTCTCCATTTCTGGTTCAAGCAAACCACTTAAATGACTTGCCTGCACTGCCCAAGCCCCAATAATGCCAGCTATAATAACGCCAAAAATAGTCCCAATACAAGCGGCCAAAGTTTTTGAGTTCCAGCCACTAACCAAGCTTATGGTCATAAAAGTTGCCGCAATGCAAAATAAACTAGCCATTAAAATCGGTGAAGCGCCCGCCTTGATAGCTGGAATAAGACCAAATAATAATAAACTTCCTTTTAAAATTAAAGAAATAAAAGCATAAATGCCTTTTCGGCCACCAATAAAAATTACTAAACCCACAAAAATAATTAGCAAAAACCAAACAATCGGCTCACGATAATAACCTTCAATAAAAACTGCCCCGTTTTCGTCTTCGCTTAAAAGAATTTTGTCGCCCTTTTTGAGAACAACTTGATATGAAAGCTGAGTGGGAATATTATTAACGACCTCAAGGTTTTTTTGATTTGAGAGCTTAACTGAAAGCAATTGTTGCCTTTGTTTTTCACCATCTGGTAATTGGGTGAAGTTATCGAGTAAAACCTCTTGAATTTGGCCTTTTAATATTTTTTTATTTGTTTCTTCTGCCGCAACCGAAGACATAAAACTAAATATCAATAATAAAAATATTGTAAATTTATTCATTTTTGCAAATTTAATTAATTGTATTTTAAAGCAATGCAAATTTAAAAAACAAAAACCCCTGAAAATTTTCAGCCAAAGTTTTAAACCCTAATAGATCTAATATTCTTTTATTTATATATATAAAATAGTAGAAGTAGTAGGGCAAAGTTTAAAAGTTTAAAAGTGTAAAAGCCTTGTGGTATCTGAAGTGTAGCTTAATGTGTAAAGTACAAAAGTCTGAGTTTTAAACTTTTTTGTGTTAAAATAAATTAAGGTTTATCTAAATTAAAACGTTTTTTGACCGAGTTTTAAACTTTTAAACCTGTATTGATGATCAGTTTTAAACTTTTTTTGTTAGTTTTGTACTTTACATATTGAAGTTTTGTACTTTACATATTTAAAATTAAATTAAGAGCTAAAAAATATGAAATTACCTGAAATAAAAAATCTAGCTAGAATTTTTCCGTCTATAGGAAGATCAGAAACTAGAAGCTTTCAAACTTCTTCTGTAACATCTAGTGGTTCAGGAGTTAAATCTGATTTTGGAGCTAAATCTGTTATACGTAATGCGGCCGCTGTAACTGCTTTTATTTCTGGTCTTTGGGTGATTGTAAGTAAACCGATTATGAATTTATTTAAAAATATTGTTAGTTTTTTTTATACAGTTTTGCATTCCGAAGACAAATAAAGTTTTTTTGTAATTTTTATTAACTAGAGTTTTAAGTATTTTTTAAGCCCAAATCTGTGAGCAAATTGTTTATATTTTGTGGAATTATAATCTTTCAATCTGCTCTTTGGATAAGCCAGTTAGTTTGATAATATCAGAAATATTTAAACCCATTGCTTTTGCATTTTTGGCCATTTCTAGTTTGTTTTTTTCAATTCCAACTTCAATTCCTTGTAATTTTCCAGCTTCGAGACCTTTAAAAAATGAAGTATCCAAGCTGTTTTTCCAGTCTCTTTTGGCTTTTAAACTTTCTTCATAAATATCTCGATTATTTCGGTCATATTTTGCAATTTCGCTAAGCTCAAATACTTCTTTAAATATTTTTTTCCTGTAATTCTGGTGGTATATTGTCAAGTTTTGCTAAGTTTTTTATTATATAAATCCACTTCTCAAAATGACTCTCTAGTTCGGCTTGTTGCTTATTAAACTTTGGAATTTCGAGATATATAAAATTTAATTTATCACTGAAAATTTCTTTAGTTTCAGTATTCATTATAGCAAACCCCCGCTAAAGAGATCTAGAATATGTGAATAATAAAAATAAAATGACATATTCTAAAGATTTAAGGAAAAAAGTAATAGAGGCATTT
>CANLTT010000102.1 GCA_947494115.1 Candidatus Caenarcanales bacterium | reverse complement strand
GGGGGGACTTGAAGAAATAGGACGCTCAATTTCCTTAAAGCCCCCTTTCAGGGGGTTGGGGGTTCGCACCCGCCCAGTGAGCAGTTTTTGCATTAAGCCTTTTTTGAGGTGTTTCTTTCTCTCAATCAATCCGCTTAACTTATCAATCCCCTGATCCCAAGTGCTGAGTATTTCGGCTATTTTCTTTTGTTCTTCTAGCGGGGGTAGTGGAGATGTAAGGTCTCTTAGCGTACCCAAAGCAAGAAATTTTTGAGTACTTCCACCTAGTTTTTTCTGAATATTTTCCTGAAATAAAGGTGATTGAAAGAAATAGAAAAGAAATAATGATTGAATGTTTTGAGGTTTAAATAATCCAACATTTTTTATACAAAAATCGGGTTCTTCTTTTACTAAAACTGCGTTTCCAACAGTTCCTATCATAGATATTAAAATATCGCCTTTATGAACCTGAGATCGCTTATTTATATTAGATGCATCCTCTAAAGAAATACAATTCGTTTCCATCCAATCAATTGCACCATTTTTTATATTTTTAGAAGTTAAAAGTTTTATTCCAAAAGATTGATATTTAGGTGAATCATGTGTACCATCTCGTACATCACAAACATCACCCAACCGCACAACTTCCCAGTCTTTTGGAATAAGCCCTAGTGGAGTATCTTTATAACCCTCTTTCACACTCTTTGGATCAATTAATTTCATATATTTTTTATTTATTTCTTTTTTTAAGTGTTCGGCAATACTGCAATAATCCAAAATATCCACCTCAAAGGGCAAATCACTCTCTTCAAAAGCCTCTTCAAGGTCTGCCATCGTGGTTAATGATTGTTTTTTCTCACCCACTATCACTAAATCCAAATCAGCAAACTCAGCATTAGTAAACTTAACCCGTGAACCAAAAGCCCAAACTTCAGTATTTGGAATAAATTTAAAAAGTATTTCCTTTACTATTTTTAAATGTTCAGGTTTCAGGTTAATGGAGGAAACCCCTAAATCCCCCGAGGGGGGACTTGAAGAAACCCCCTGCCCCTGAAAGGGGAGAAAAGAAGAAGGACGCTCAAAAGAACCCAAATTATTCTCAAGCTCATTCATCTTAAGCCCCCTTTCAGGGGGTTGGGGGTTCACTCCCCCTTTAGGGGGCTGGGGGGCTTGACTGGGGGGCTTCTTCATAATTCTATTTCCTTCATGTTTTTAAGAAGGATTCGCACTTCATCATAAAAATCTCTAACAAAATCAATGTATTTTTCACTAGCAACAAACTCTTCATCATATTCATGGGAAGTGGTATTTCGTGCTTTATTGAAAGAATTCCACTTTTGAAAATCTAATATGTAGCCAGTATCTCTTGCTGTTCTGAAAAGCACTTTTTTATTATCAGGATCAGCCTTAGCAGGTTCATACCCTTGTTCTCTCAATGTTTTAGCTAATTGCTTAATTGAATGTTCATAAGTAAACTCAAAACGCTGAACCAATGAATCTCTGACTGTTTCATGTAGTTCTTCGTCTTCTTTATACTTCTCATAAGTTTTAAGCCCTTCTTTCAATCGGGCAATTGCATTTTCTAAAGTTGTATAGTCTAAAGTCATTGATTTACCTCTTTCCTAAAACCCACTGGATTCTTCTTAGGCTCTGGAGGAATCATTAATTCTCTAATTGCATCAAATATAATCTTGAATTGATGATCATAACGATTCTCCAATTCGTCAATCCTTAAGGCAATTTCTTTATTGCTTCCGATTAATTGCCTGATTTGAACAAAAGTTCTCATGATTTGAATATTTACCTGAACCGCTCTTGAACTCCTTAAAACACTAGAAAGCATAGCCACACCTTGCTCAGTAAAGGCATAAGGTAAATATTTAGAATGCTCACCTCTTTTTAAGGTAACAATTTGTGACCTTATAGCTTGCTCTTCTTCTTTCGTCAGTTGAAACATAAAATCATCGGGGAATCTCTTAATATTCCTTTTAACCGCCTGAATCAAGGCTTTTGCCTCTACTTCATAAAGTTCTGCCAAATGAGTGCTAAGCATCACTTTATGCCCTCTAATAATATGAATTTGGTTTTCTATCAAGTCTAAAGGTATTAAATTCTCCGAACTCATAAATTAATGCTCCTCCGTGGGATCAGTTTATATCTTGAAATCACAAATTGTGACCTTAGAAGTTTCATCTTTTAGTTTCCTTTTGAGAGAAATCCCCCGTCTGTGAAATATCGTTTTGTAGTAGAATAAAAGTACAATTTCCTTCGGGACGACTCATCGATTTATTTGGTGAGGTAAGTTTATATCTTGAAATCACAAATTGTGACCTTAGAAGTTTCATCCTTTAACCTCCAATAAATTCAGCTCTTTCAAATAATCTTTCATTTTACCTTGTACTTCTTTTAGCTCTGCTTCAAGTGAATCAATATCTTTTTGAATAGCTCCAATGTCAATTTCTTCTTCCTCTTCAAAAGTGTGAACATAACGAGGAATATTTAAATTAAAATCATTTTTTTCAATTTCGTCAAAAGTAGCTCTGTGAGAATATTTTTCGGTACTTTCAAATTTCTCATAAACTTGAACTATTTTTTCAATATCTTCTTTTCTAAGCCTATTTTGATTCTTCTGAGCCTCAAAATCCTTACTTGCATCAATGAATAAAACATCTTTATGTATTTTTGCTTTATTAAAAACTAAAATTGCGGCTGGAATCCCAGTTCCATAAAACAAATTAGCGGGTAAACCAATTACCGCTTCTAATAAGTTTTCTTCCAAAAAAGCCTGTCTAATTTTGCCTTCTGATGAACCTCTAAATAAAACTCCATGAGGAACTATGACCGCCATTTTACCGTGTTCATTCAGGCTTTCAATCATATGGGTTATAAAAGCATAATCGCCTTTACTCTTTGGCGGAACACCTCTATAAAAACGATTATATTTATCATTACTGGCATTTTCAGCACCCCATTTATCCAAGGAAAACGGAGGATTAGCCACCACAATATCAAATTTCATCAAACGGTCTTTTTCAATTAATCTAGGATTTTCAATAGTATCTCCCCTTTCAATTTGGGCATTATCCAGACCATGCAAAAACATATTCATTTTAGCCAAAGCCCAAGTATTACCGTTTCGTTCCTGACCATATAAAAAATAGTTTTGACTTTCTGATTCATGGGCAACTCTAATCAGCAAAGAACCCGATCCACAAGTCGGATCATAAATCCGTTGTCCAGCTTTAGGTTTAACAAGCTTGGCTAATAAAGTAGCAATTTCACTTGGAGTATAAAATTCTCCTCCTTTTTTCCCAGCATCACTAGCAAAGCGACCAATTAAATATTCGTAAGCATTACCAATAACATCAAGCGATCCTATTCTTGAAGACCTTAAATCAAGCTTTGGATCGGCAAAATCTTCTATAAGATGTTTTAGTCTATTATTTCTTTCTTTGGTTTGTCCTAAATTAGCTTCAGAATTAAAATCAATATTTTTAAAAACATTTTCTAATTTTATTCTATTTGCATCTTCGATTTGCTCTAAAGCAATATTAATTATTTCGCCAATATTAGGTTCATTCCTTTTTTCATAGACTGAATAGAAATCAGCTTCTTTTGGAACAATAAACCTTTCTTTTGCTAAGAATCTTTCAACTCTTTGTTCATCACCGTCAAATTGCTTAAGATACTCTTCTTTTTTTTCCTTAAGAATATCGCTAACATATTTCAAAAATAAAAATACTAAAATATAATTCTTATAACTGTCTGCATCAATAACTCCTCTGAAAGTATCACAAGCTTTCCAAAGAATATTATTTATTTCATCTTGATTAATTTTATTACTCATAAATCAAACAATTTTATTATTTTACTAAAGTTAATTTAAACACAAATAATAAATTAATTAGAGCCTTTTTTGATGTACTCCACTCTTCTGTTGATACTAATTATTTTGAATTGAACATTTTTTGTTAAGTGAATTATTTTTTGAGGAATTAAATTAAAAACCAATAACTTCCTACATCATGCAAGATAAAAATTGAATTTTCTGGAACAGCTAGGGCTAAGCATTTATTTGTGAGCTTGCTATAGTTGTATGTGCGATATATAAAGAATAAAATCATGCATAAAATATTTTTCTTAAATAGTCTTAGTCGCTCTCTTGAAGAGTTTATTCCTCTTTCAAACAGCCAAATTACTTTATATACTTGCGGCCCAACTGTTTATGATGCGGCTCATATCGGCCATGCCCGCAGTTGTATTGTTTGGGATATTTTGGTGCGTTTTTTGCGGGCTGTCAATTATCAGGTTTTATGGGCGCGTAATATTACTGATATTGACGACAAAATAATTAAGCGTTCTCAAGAATTGCAAATTTCGCCTGAAAAGCTTGCCCGCAGTGAAACTTATAATTTTTGGCGAGATATGCAAAACCTAAATGTCTCTTGGCCAGATTATGAGCCGAAGGCCACCGAAAATTTGCCGCAGATGTTTGATTTTATTCAAGGTTTGCTTAATAATAAAAGTGCTTACCAAGCCTCAAATGGTGATATTTATTTTGAGGTTGGCCGTTTTAAAGCGTATGGCCAGCTTAAAAACTTGCAAGATTGTAAAGAAAATATTTCACGTATTGATCACCAAACTTGCAAAGAACAGACAGATGATTTTGCTCTCTGGAAGGCTTTTGATAAAAATAAAGGTGAATATGGTTTTGAAAGTCCTTTTGGTTATGGCCGCCCTGGTTGGCATTTAGAATGTTCTTCTATGATTAAAACCCTCTTTGGTGAAACAATTGATATTCATGGCGGCGGCGAAGATTTGATTTTTCCGCACCACGAAAACGAAATTGCTCAATCAGAGGCTTTGCACAGTCAAAAGTTTGCCCAATATTGGCTACACAATGGCATGGTGATGGTTGAAGGCCGCAAAATGTCAAAATCTTTGGGTAATTTTATAACGATTAAACAGTCCTTGCAAAGCTATTCGGGGAATGCAATTAGATTTTTTGTGCTCAATGCCCATTATCGCCAACCCATAAACTATACCGAGCAGGCTTTAGAGGCGGCCGAAAATGGTTTTAAAAAATTGGCCCACGTTTTAGCCGAAGAAACTTTTGAAGGCGAACTTAAACCCGAAATTATGAGCGAATTTTATACGGCCTTGAGCCAAGATTTAAATACTCCTTGTGCTTTGGCTTTAGCCTTTGAAACCGCAAAAAGCATAAATAAAGGCCAAAAAGAATTATTGCCAACTTTAAAACAAATGCTTGAGATTTTGGGTTTTAATTTGGCCGAAACAAAACAGAGCAAAAATCAAAAACAAAATTTAAAACCTCTTTTTGATTTACTTTTAGAAATGCGTGAAAAAGCCCGTCAATCGAAAGATTTTGCTTTAGCCGATAAAATCAGAATTCAATTTGAGACCGCTGGTTATAAGCTTAAAGACTTGCCAACTGGCACTGAATTGATTTTGGATTAAATTAAAAACAATTGCACAAAATTTGCACAAAAAAGCCTAAAACTTTTCATAAGAATTGAGCGGTTTTGAAAAATTGCCTTGGCACAATATCTTTTAGAAAACACCAAAATTTCTAGAAAGAAAGAAATAGCAATGCTCAAAAATCTAACTACAAAATTGTGGTTTAAATTATTATTTTGTTTTATTTTAATCACAATCTCGGATTTTTTATTTTACAAGCAAAAAGTCGGCTGGACGGCAGGTTTATTTACTTTTTTAATGGCTTCTACCATTGTTTTGTTTAATATAAATATTATTAATCAACTCAAAAGTAAATTGTTTTTTTTATTATTAATTGGTCTTTCGGTTGCCTTAATTAAAGATACAAACCCAATTGCAAATAATTTAGTAGTTGTAGGTTTAATTACTTTTATTTTGCATAAACCAGCTTTTAAATTACAAAATGATTTTTTTAATTGGATTTCAAAAGTATGGCGTTTTTGCGCTTTAATTCCCGTTGATTTGCCACGTGATTTATTAAAAACTACTGACATTATTATCAAAAAAAATTCTTCTTTTAATTTAAAACAATTTTTGCTTTTACTTTGTTTTCCATTAATACTTTCGGTTTTGTTTATTAGTTTATTTGCCTCAGCAAACCCAATTATAATGTCTTGGGTAAATAAACTTTTTGATTGGAATCTGGATTTTTTAGAGTTTTTTCAAGGTATTCAACATATTTTTTATTGGTTGTGTATTAGTATCGTTTTATGGGCATTTCTAAGACCTAAATTATTATCAAAAAAACAAAATAGTTATTATATAAAACCAAATACACAACAATCAGAAAATAATACTTTTTTCAATACTTTATCTTTAATATATTCACTTATTATTTTTAATCTTATTTTTTTAGGACAAACAATTTTAGATTTAATTTATTTATGGGGCGGCAAAACTTTACCTAGTAGTTTCACATATGCTGAATACGCTCACAGAGGGGCTTATTCATTAATTGCAACTGCTTTAATTGCTGGTTTATTTGTAATTATTGTACTTAAACCAAAAACCGAAAGAGCTGAAAATAAAATAGTTAAAAGCTTAGTATATTTTTGGATATTACAAAATATAATGCTGGTTATTTCTTCCATTTGGAGAACTTCTTTATATATTGAAACTTTTATGCTCACAAGATTACGCATTGCCGCCCTGATTTGGATGTTTTTAGTTGCTATTGGTTTAATACTTTTATTAATTAGAATAT
>CANLTT010000101.1 GCA_947494115.1 Candidatus Caenarcanales bacterium | reverse complement strand
TTTTGCTTCATCTGGACAGCAAGAAACTTTACCTTTATTATTAATTTTAAAATATTTTTCTAAAGCAAAAAGTAACTCATCAGTATTTATTGAAGAACCAGAAGCACATTTATTTCCAGCGGCACAAAAAAAGATTACTGAATTAATTAGCTTGGTTTTTAACCGTAATGGTGAGGATAATTTACAATTTACGATTACAACGCATAGTCCTTATATACTAAGTTCATTTAATAATTTAGTACAAGCCAGTATTTTATATAATTCAGCTAATACAAAAAATAAGAAAAAAATTAATCAAATTATCCCAAAAGAATTACATCTTAATCCCAATTGTCTTTCGGCTTACGCTTTCATAGATGGAAAAGCTGATTCAATTATAGATCCAGAAACGCAGTTAATTTATGCTGAATATCTTGATTCTGTTTCAGAAGATATTGGTAGTGAATTTAGTGATTTATTAGATTTGGAGTAGTTTATGAATTGCCAAGAAATTACTTCAAATAGTGAAATTGTTTTAAAAGCTCCCAAAAGACCATCAGAAATGCGATTCAAGAATGTAAATAAACAAAAAATTATTAAAATAGATTTAGATGCTTGCAAAGAGAGAAAAGAAAAAGATTGCGATTATAAAACTAATGAAATATGTCCGACTAAAAAAGGTAAAATTTGTGATTATTTGATTATTGATGAAAGTGGTATTGAATATTTTATTGAGCTGAAAGGTAAAAAAGTGATTTCTGCTTGTGAACAAATTGAAGAAACTATCAAAAAATTAAGTAAAAACTATCGAAATGAAAAACCATTTTTTGCTTTTATTATTCCAGTCTCTTTAAGCCCCAAAATACTCTCTACAACTCAATCTTGGCAATCAAAAATGAAAAATAAATATAAATGTACGCTAATAGTGAAAAATAAAACTTTTGAATATCAGTTAAAATAAAAAAGATTAATTTCGGGCATAATAACTGTATTATTGTTTTTTGATTATATGATTGAACTTGGCATTATTGGCTCTGAAAAAGGCTCTGGGCAACTTGGAATGCTTTTGGCTTGGGCGGCAAATAAACTTCATTGTGCGGGCGAAGCTAATTTTTCGATTAAAACTATTGGCTCAGAGGCTTCGCCAGAATGGAGCGATGAAAATTTTGATCTTACCGAAAATGATTTGAAGACCTTTTTAAAACAAAGTCAAATTATCACATATGAAACTGAGTCTTTGAGTGAGCGTTTTAGAGATATTTTTGCCGAAAAGTTAAAACCTAATTTGCAAGCTTTAAATATTTTTCGTAATCGTAAACAAGAAAAAAACTTTTTTAAAAGCTTAAACTTTGATTTGCCCTCTTTTTATCATCTTCAAAGCAAAGACGATTTAGAAAAAATAATTATTGAAATTAGTAAAGAAATACCGCAAAAATTTCGTCTTAAAACTTGCGAATTTGGTTATGACGGCCACGGACAACAAGTTATTGATTCGCCCGAAAAATTGCGTTTGGCTTGGCCTTATTTGGGCGGCGGCGAATGTGTAGTTGAATCAGAAATTAATATTTTTCGTGAACTTTCAATTATTGCGGCACGTTTTACAGATGGCCAAATTATTTATTTTCCAATCCCTGAAAACATTCACCAGAACGGCATTTTGTATCGCTCACGTTTTTGTAAAATTAGTAAAAAACTGCAAAATACTCTTCAAAATAACTTAAAAAAAATTCTAGAAAAATTAAATTATATTGGTACTTTTGCGCTTGAAGTTTTTCAGATTGAAGGCAAAACTGGTTCTTTACTGGTGAATGAAGCCGCTCCTCGTGTACATAATTCTGGGCATTTTACGCTTGATTTTTGCGAAAATACCAATCAATTTGATGCTCATTTAAGAGCCATTTGTAATTTGCCTTGTCTTGAACCAATAAATAAAGCCGAGTTTTTCTCTATGACCAATTTGCTCGGCTATAAACCAGATCAATATGAAGATTTAAAAGAAAAACTAAATAAATTAGCTGACCAAGATTTGCAAATTTTTTACTATTGGTACAATAAATCAGAAGCCCGCCCAAAACGCAAAATGGGGCATATAACTTTAATTTCTGATAATTTAAAAAAACTAATAGCCGCCGAAGAACTTTTAGATCAAATTCTTCAAAAAACAGAGTATTAATTTGAGTAAAATTTCAAACTTTTTTTAAACTTTGGCCTTTTTGCACAAACCACTCAAAAGCTTGTTCTGGTGAGTTGATTTGTTTAGAAAATTGTAATTCACGCAGTTCAAATAATAATTCTTTAATAACTTTAGAAGGTGGCAATTGAGCGATTGTGATGGCCTCTACAAGTTTATTACCACTCAATAATAAAGGCTCTGTTTCTTCTTTTTGCGTGAAAGCATAATAGTTTTCTAGTAAATTAATTAAGCGTTTTTCATTATTATTTATAATTTCTTCAGTAACCGCTGGCCCTCTGATAGAGAGTAAATCGGCCCAAGCCAAAGCAATTAAAGGATAAAAATTAATATTTAATTGTCTAAAAAATCTTCTTTCGGCTTTTTCGGTTGGTTCTACGGCTTGTGGCGCTATATTAAAAGGCCTCAAATGATGGAGCACAAGCTGCTTTAAACAATTTGTAATTTGCTTGGACCAGTTCAGGCGTTTGCCAATATTTTCGGTAATTTCTTCACCCAGAGCGTCATGTCCATAAAAAGTATGTTTGCCCTCTATAATTTTCCAAGTGGCGGGCTTGCCCAAATCATGAAACAAACAGCCCATTTTAAGAATTGCTGAAAGCTGAAAACCGCTTAAATTGGTGTTTTGCAAATTTTCAAGACAAAGTTTAGGTAATTTAGTTTTTACTTGAGTTTCATATTGTTTAACCAATTCAAAAGTATGCTCTATAAGCGGTAAATGGTGAAAATCGTTTGGTGGAACTTGTCTTAGAGGCGTAAATTCAGGGAAAATAATTTCGAGCAAACCAACTTGCAATAAAGATTGAAGATATTTATAAGTTTGTTCTTGTTCAAGCAAACTCCAAAGCTCAAAAGAAATTCTTTCTGCGGCAGTTTGGCTTATTAAATGAGCATTTTTAATAATATAATTTTGAGTTTTTTCTTCAATTTCAAATTCTTTTTGGCAAGCAAATCTAAAAGCCCGCAATAAACGCAAAGGATCATCTTGTAAATTGCGCTCTGAAATGGCTCTAATTATTTTATTTTGCAAATCGGTTTGGCCATTGGTCGGGTCAATAATTTGGTTTTGCCGCCAATCATATCCTAAAGCATTAATTGTAAAATCTCGGCCTAATAAATCTTGCTTAAGGTCAATTCCGCGTGGTTTTGCAAAATCGGCTTGCCAACCATGGTTCACAATTCGATAAATGCCCTGTTCGACATCTAGCTTTACAAAAGACGAATCGGTTTGGTCTGCTAAGTTTTGGCAAAAGTTTTCTAAATTGTCTAAATCAAAAATTACAAAATCAAAATCTTTTATTTCAGAGCAACCCAATAAATAATCACGAATAGCACCGCCGACTAAATAAGCGTTTTGTTGGCCTAAAGCTTCAATCAAAAGTTTAGGAATTTGTGTTTTTATTGCTTGCACAAGGCTTTATTTATTTTTATTTGGGCTGGCTAAATTCTCATTATACTCAATCTCTAAAACATTAGACTTCTTGCAAAATAAATTATAAAAACGTGAAGCACCTTATTAAGAGAGGGATTTTTTGTAGAATTTCACCAAGTGTACTCCCCTCGCCTCTTAACAGAGGGAGCTAGCGGTTTTCAGGAGAAACAAAAACCCCCCTCTCTGTTTGTGGAGAGGGGTTGGGGGTGAGGCTGTATTATTTTGCAAGAGGTTTGTTGAAAATCGCTCAGAGCACAGTTTGAAGTTAAACCCGCTCTAAATTGGGTATTTCACTAAGGTGTTTTCATGAAAAACAAAATCAACCGAATAAATTAGTAGAAAAAGTTGATTTTATGAATTTTATGAATTTTCAAAAGTTTTTATTAATTGGAAGTTTGTCTTTAATTAGTTTGGCAACCTTGGCTCAATCAGATAATTTAATTGAGCAAGCGGTAAATAATTCAATTTCGGCAATTTTACCAAGTGGCTCTCAGTGGCAAATTAAAACACCAGCTTTTGCCAAACAAAATTTAAAAAAAGTGGATAATATTCAGGTTCTATTTCCTTCTGGCTTCAAAAGCGATCGAATGGTGGCGCAGGTTAAAATAAAAACCAATAAAGAAGAAATATTAATTGCGGTTCCGATTGAAATTTATTCCTTAGGTAATGCTTCCAGAGCCTTGGCCAGTCGTCAAAATTTAAGCGGTGGCATTTGAATATTGCTGTGTTGTTAAACCATTAGGGCCTTGCTTGAAATTTAAATGGCTAAAGCCAGTTCGTCGTTCATCATTGGGGAATATTTGGTTTATTAAAATGGTCAAAGCCCCAATTATGCCAGCAAAAGCACTGGTATCAGCTGCAAGCTTTAGGCCAGTTCTAATCGCACAAGCCAAAAAAGCCTCTTTTAGATTTTTTGGGCCAAAATTTTCGGTTTTAAAAACTCTATTCAAAATTGGGTCTTCTAATTTATTTCTGAACCGACGTACACCATATGCCGTTAAAACTAAAGCACTCAAAAATGTTAAATCTTTGACTAAATTATCAGTTGAAATAAATCTTTTAGAGCCTTTTAAGAAAGCTTTTAATGCATCCAAAATATGATTCAAGTTTGCGGCAGTTAGGTTTAAAAAGCCCAAAATCTTAGGAGCTTGCCCCGCTAGGTGTTTATCATAAACATACCAATAACCAGTATTAGCAACCAAAGGAAGACCAGCCGCTAATAAAGCTTGAGGAGAGAAAAAACTCAAATTATTCCAATTAGCATTTGAGGCAAAAAAGACCGTTCTTGCCCAGCTGATAAACGAAATCAATAAACCTGCTTCCAATTTTCTATAAGTTTTATTGCGAAGTGTATGGTTTTCAACTTGTTTCTCGGTAAATCCCTTGTTGATTAGCTCAGGCTCATATTCCTTAACAAAACCCCAATAGTCATGAAAGGCACGTTGCGAATGTGGACCCATTATGGTCAATTGACCTATAGTATCCTCAAATCTCTTACGTTCTGTTGTTAGTCCTTTTTCGGATAATATTTTTTGTATTGCAGAGTTTATTTTTTTGCCACGCCCAGATATAATGCGCAAGCCGCAACCCAAATAGGTTATATACATAACAACGCCACTAAAAAAGGCATCTAGGCCTAATTTAAGAAAGCCTTGCGGTAAATTGTTTGTAGGTTTTTCGGTGTTTTTTGAATCGTTTGTGCTGTCTGAAGTGATGCTTGGAGCACCAAAAAAAGCTGGTGTAGTTGTTGATTGGTAAATTGATATAGGTGTACTGGCTTGGGAGGCTTGTAGAGCAGACGTTTTTTGTATTGTTGCACCTACACTCATGAAATTAGCCTAAGCCCCCGTCATGTGTATGTGTATACGAGTATCTACGCTTATAAAGATGCCTCTTGCGTTTTTTATTTTTACGATCTACAATTCCCAGAATAATTATAGGGAACATTATAAAAGAAAAATTTTTTGACAAGCTCACAAAAAGAATAACCTTTGTGCGCAATTTTTTGTGTTGTTCATGATTAAAGTTTATAAAATTTAATTTTTCTTTCATTTTAGTTTCCTTAATGGTCATTGTTATATATTTAATCTAAATAATTGCCTCCCCGCTTTTATCTAGATCAAAACATAAAAAACGCTAAAGAAAATCATTTATATTTGTGAGTGCCCCTTTCAAGCGGGCGGGTTTTCAATTAGGTGCTTAGCCTGTATTAAAGCGTTTTCTCCTTATCCATTTCGTGTTATGGGTGCTCCATTATTATTATTAACCACAAGAGTAACAGGGAGTGGACCGCCGCCATAACCACCATAACCACCAGTTAAACCACCAGTGGGCACAATATTATTGGCTCCATCAAAAGTTTTAGGTGGGATAGCAGGAGTATATCCATTTGGATTTCCATTACCTGTTTGTTGTTTATTTGCGTCATCGCCAGAGCCATCACCAGTTTGTTTTTTAGTTTTATCATCGCCAGAGCCATTGCCCGTATTTTGATTTGGTATTTGGTTTTGATCATTTGCTGGTTGTGGGTTTTGGTTTTCATTATTATTTCCGCTATTTTCTTTCGCTTTCTCGGCATTCTTTTTATCAGTATCCTCTTCATTCAAATTCAAATAACCAGCTTCTTCGGTATCAACACCCAAACCGTTTCTCATCCAGTCGAGTGCAAGTTTTAAGATTGGGCAAATTATGGTGCTAGCCCAAGTTGGTAAGGCAAATAAAGAACCTAGTTGTATAGTTACTAAAATGGCTCCTGGTAATTCAGCGGCTAAATGGCTCCAGAATCTAGTATCAAAAACTGCCTTTGAAACTTTATTGCTTGTTGTCTCTGAATAGCGTTTATCAAAAACAGCCGAAATAGAATTTCTAATTACATCGATAAGGCTTGCAATTGTAAAACCAGCGGCAAAGCTTTTAGGAGCCAGTCTCCAGATTGCGCTAGATACTTGTGCTCTAATATTGTTGCCAGTTCCCCTTGCTCCACCAATTGCAGGTAAAACAGAGGAAGCACGACTATAGTTATTATTTATAGTTCTAGGCCACATTTTATTAATTTATTAAAAGGAAGTTATATAAGAGAGTTTTAAATATTTCTAAAAATTATCTTAATACAAGTATAGCTTTTAAAAGCAAAAAAAGTAAAGAATTTCTTAAGAATTGACGAAACTTCAAAATAAATCAAATTCAAGACAAAATAGTTTTTGTAGAGCATTCATTATTATTGGAA
>CANLTT010000100.1 GCA_947494115.1 Candidatus Caenarcanales bacterium | reverse complement strand
CTTCAGAACTGGGCAATGACCATATCTCAATTAGCCATATTTTTTGAAGGGAGGTTGACAATTAAGCTCTCAAGCTGATACAATGAACTAAGTCATTAATTGACACAGTTCTTTAAATATACTCAATTTTCTTGATTAATAGCTTGTTTAAATAAAGGCTTTTTAATTCTATTGTAAATTCCCTAAAACAACAAAATTAATTAAACTCCAAATATTTTGCGAGCCACCGCTTTTTGCCTTAAAGTTTCCACTGATACACTCATAAATAAATTTGTATTTGGATGAACAAATGTTTTTAGCAGTTCTATAAGTTTTTCTGTTATCGAAGGTTCATTAAGTCCTATTTGCTCTTTGATTTTGTCTAAGATTTGTGTAAATTCTGCTTTGTCAAATATTGGAGCTGGTTGTTCTTTGTAAGTTTGTGAAGTTTGAACTTGGAAAATAGCTTGAATTTCTTCTAGTAAAGTTTTTATTTGTGTGTTTTCAAGACTGATTGTTTCTAATTGCCTTTTTAGTTCTTTCATTAAATCTTTAAAGCCCAAATCCTCATAAAGGTTACAAGCTGCACCTAAAGCAGTTGTCGTTTCCAATCCTACAAGTGAAGGTTGTGTTGTTTTTTGAGCCTCTCTCAAAATTTCTTTCAAAAGTAACTTTCCAAAGCCAAACCCTCTATACTCTTTAAGAATGCCAACTTTTCCAACTTCTTGAACAATTGAACCTATTAACTCTGAAATTGTTTTTTGATATTTAAGTCCGCCAACTCCAATAATTTCTCCCCTCTTAGTTTTAATCAAAATTAAATGTCCATTCTGTACAATAAGCTTGAGTGCAGAATCTAGGTATTGTTGAATCTCTTGATTGTTTACAGTTTGAATTCCATATTCTTCGATCCATTCTTTACTTGTTTTATAGAAAGCCTTTTTAATTTCTTTTGGTACTTCTTTTACTTTTTCAAAACCCTTATTAGGCAAAGGCGGATAGCAAAAAACAGACACTTCAGACCTTGCTGGTTTTGGTTTTGGATTTTCACTTACCAATAAAGGCAAATACTTTGCAGGCACAGGTCTTGGAGCAAAAGTCAAAGGTTTTTTCAAAGGGCCAATTAGCATTGCATATAACCATAATTTACACAAAAGATAGTGCCAGTATAAAACCAATGTGTAAACATAGGTTAGCTGAAATATGTTGGCATTTTTATAATCTTAAGTCTATTTTTCGCTTAAATCATAATCCGTAAAACGTTGATACAAGCTTTCTTGATACAGAACTTTTTCTAGTTTTTCAACACAATCCAAAAAATCGTAACCAGTTTCACCTAGAATCTCAATTACGCAACTATGTATTTTTTTCCAAACTTTTTCTAATTTTGGTACTAAACTCAAGCCTTTTTCAGTTAAACCAATTAATCTTTTTCTTTTATCATTTGGAGCATCGATTTCATAAACTATTCCTTTTTCTATCATTTCACCAGCAATTTGATTTACGGCTGGATGCGTAATGCGGAGTGCTTTGGCCACATCTAGAATTGAAAGTGGTGATTTCAGCATTAAAAGCCTAAAAACTGGAAACCATCTTGACTCAAACTCTATATCAGAACTTTTATAAATCAAAATAGTATCCTGAAAAAATCTTTCGCTCAAACGCTTTAAGCGGCTACCAATTGCCAATTCTTTTAGCTGACTTATTAAATCCATATTTTAATTACCAAATTAACCTTACTTAATTAAAAAACTTTAAAGTTTAAAAATTTTAATCACTAAATTTGCAATCATTAATAAAAATTTTTTAACAATTTGCTATATTTTCTCATTTAATTTAAACATTTAAGCTTTAGAGAGCGTAAAATACTTTTTAGCCTTGTCTGAAATGAGTCTTAATGAAAAAAGAATTTTACCAAGAAATCGAACCCTCTTATTATAACAATAGTCGTAGTTTTGATTTAAATTGTGATTTAGCCCAAGGTTGGGGGCCTTATCAACATTCGGCCAATGAAGAGGCTTTATTACCATATATTAGTAGTGTAAATATTTCTTGCGGTGGCCATGCTGGCGATCCAGCTTTAATTTTGCAAGCCTTAAAATTGGCCAAAGAAAAAGGTTTGGCGGTTGGCGCACATATTGGTTACCCCGATTTAGTGGGTTTTGGTCGCCGTGAAATGCGCTTAGATGCCGATGAGCTAAATGCGTGCGTTTCTTCACAACTGGGTTTGCTGGCTGGCATTGCTAAAGGTTTAGGTATTACGCTGGCGCATTTTAGGCCACACGGCGCACTTTATTATAAATGTGTAATTGACACAGTCTTTGCTGAACAATTGGCCAAAGCGGTTGCACGTTTTTCGAGCTGGTTGGTTTTTATTGGGCCGGCGGGCAATTATTTAAATTCAATTGGTGAGGCTTCGGGTTTAAAAACGGCTGGTGAAGTTCATTTAGACCGAATTTACCGCAAAGATGGCACTTTATTAAAATTTACACCTAATCAACAACTGCCATATGATTTTTGTCTGGCTCAAGCTCGATCGCTTATTTACCAAAATAAATTAATTACCGAAGGTGGCCGCCGCTTAAGAATTCCTTTTAAAACTATTCATTTAAGCTCTAATCAGCCTTATTCGTTAGAACTTGCCAGAGAAGTTAAAAATATGCTGAATCAAGGTTTTAATACTTTAGATGGCTTTTCTCAAGTTGAAAACTTACAACCATTTAAAGACTTAGAGCCAGTGAGCAGTTTAAAAGCGGTGTGGCACGATGGACTTTATACTTAAAAATTTCTATTTTAAAATCCATTTTTTATATAATCTCAGCCAAAATATAGTTTTTTTATTTGTATTTTATGTTTTGTTTTTTGTTTCTTTGTCTTCCAGAGCTGATAATGGCCTAAAAGATGTTTTGGAATTGAATGAAGTTTTTAATAAAATTGAGGGTTTTCATCCTAGTTTGCGCTCCAGCGAATTAAATATTCAAGCGGCAAATGCGGCTCTGCTTGAAGCGAAGAGTGTTTTTATACCTAAAATTGTTAGCCGCCCTTTACTTATAGAAAATTATTTAAACGAAGATTATAAAAGAAAAAGAGGTTTTACTTTTGCGGGTGAAACTGTTTGGCAAAGCCCTTTTGGCCTTGAAATTGTGGCGGGTTTACGTTCGACTTCTAGGCCGATTTTAAGCGATGATGGCCTAACTTATATGAATAGCAAAGCCGTTTTTGACAGTGTAAAAAAAGTTAAGATGTCTGGTTTTACAGATGATGAGGCCACTATTGCTTTTCGGATGCCTTTATTGCGTGGCTTATTAATTGACGAAAAACGGGGCGATTGGCAAAAAGCTAAATTATTGTCTCCAAAGGCTGAGCTTGGTATTAGACAAAAAAGAGCCGAATTATTTAAAAAAGCAGGCGAAAAATACTGGGACTGGGTGGGCGCTGGGCTACAGTATAAAGTTGCTCAAAAATTGGTTGATTTAGCTAAAGAAAGGGGTGTTGGCATTAAAGAAAGAGTTGATGTTGGGGCTAATCCGCCGATTGATTATGTTGAAGTGAGTGGTCAAATTCAAAGTCGCCAAGAAAATTTAGCTAAAGCCCGTCGCAACCTTGAAAAAGAAGCAATTGCTTTATCAATTTATTTATGGGAAAACTTGGAATCTGGCTTTGAAACACCAACTATAAATAATTTACCTATTTCAATTCCACAACCAATTACGATTCCAGAGGCAATTTGGCAAGAACATTTGCAATTAAGCGTTAATTCTCGGCCTGAACTTACGCTTTTAAAGCTTGACAACCAAGAAGAAAAAATTAATATGCGCCTCGCCAAGCAAGAATTATTGCCCGTTTTAGACTTAGAAGTTTTACCAACCCAAGATTTAAACCGTTTTGATAATGGGAGCAATATAAGGGCTTCGGTCAATTTAGAAATGCCTTTGGCTCCATTAAAAGCCCGTGGCAAAATTTTAAAGAGTGAAACCAATTTGCAAAAAAATGCCCTTGCTCAAACCCTTGTAAAAGCCCAAATTACCAATGAAGTTCGTGATGCCTTGTCTTACCTTGAAACCTCTAAAGAACGTGTTTTGTCAGCGCAAGAAGCCTTCAATAAAATAGAACAATTAGCCGAAGGTGAAGAAATGCGTTTTAATTTTGGCGGTAGCAGTTTATTCTTGGTTAATGCCCGTGAAGTTTCTTCTGCTGAAGCCGAAAATAAAGTTTTAGATGCTTTAACCGATCATCAAAAAGCGATCATTAACTATCGTTATGCTGTCGGTGAATGGTCTATTTTAGAGTTTTCCCCCAAATTGGAGCTTAGTAATTTATGAATGAAAAACCCGAAGTAAATGCCACAAATTTGCTTTTTGACTCAATTAGAGCCGAAAAAAAAGATTTAACTGTCGTGGTTATTTTTGCAATTGTAATTGGTCTTTTATATTTAATTACGCCTCTGGCTGTCCAAGAGCTGGTAAACATAATTGCTTTTGGTGTTATTTTACAGCCTTTATTTATTTTGACCGCTTTGGTAGCTTTTGGTTTGCTTTTGGTAGGTGCTTTTCGGGTTTTTCAGCGTTATTTAGTTGAAATTATTCAGCAAAGACTTTTTGTAAAAACAGCTTTTGATCTCATTGGAAGGCTCAAACTTATTCAAAAAGATGCTCTTGGTAATAAACAAATTAATTTATTCTTTGAAGTTTTATCCTTGCAAAAAAGTTATTCAAAACTGCTTGTAGATGGCTTAAGTGCGGTTTTACAAGCTTTTATTGGTTTTATTTTGCTTGGACTTTATCATCCTTATTTTTTAATACTTGATATTTTATTAATATTGGGTATTTTCTTGTCTATAGCTTTGGGTGGGCGTGGTGGCTTAAAAACTAGCATTAATGAATCGCATTATAAATATGATTTATTATATTGGTTGCAACAAGCTGGCTCTTGCCATGATGCTTTTAAACTAATTGGCAATAATGATTTTTCAAATAATAAAACCGATGCAATCAATTTAAAATACCTCAAAGCCCGTTCTTCTCATTTTAAGGTTTTAATCAGGCAAAATATTTTAAGTTTAATTTTGCAAACTTTGGCTAGTGGTAGTTTATTGGCTTTGGGTGGCTGGTTAGTAATTCAGGGCAATTTAACTTTAGGCCAACTTATAGCGGCTGAGCTTGTTGTAACGGCTATTTTAGCGGCTGTTGATAAATTTGTTGGCCAAATTGAAACCGTTTATGATTTGCTAACTGCTCTGGTTAAGCTCGATTCGCTAAAACAATTGCCAATTAATTTAGATAAAGGCAATAAAACATTATCTTCTAAGCCTCATGGATTAAAGCTTGAATGTAAAAATATTTATTTTAATTATGCCAATAAAGCCATTTTGCAAGGAATTAACTTAAAAGTTGAATCTGGTCAATGGGTAAGCATGAGTGGTGAGCGTGGTAGCGGCAAAACTACTTTGTTAAACTTACTGGCTGGTTTGTACACGGCAAGCAGAGGTTCAATTTATTTTGATGATTTTGAAATTAAAGAAATTACGAATATAAGTTTGGGTGAAAATTTGGGTTTAGTGGCTGGCGGCCGCAATTTGATTTTTGAAGCTAGTCTTGCTGATAATATTTTGCTTGGCCGCTCAGAAAAAATGCCTTTACGTACAATTCTCGAAATTAGCCAATTGCAAGACTTTGTGGATAATTCGGCCGAAGGCTTGCAAATGACAATTGAAAATATGGGTGTTAATCTTTCTGAAAGCCAAGTTAGTCGTTTATTATTGGCTCGTGCCTTGGTTTCTTGCCCACGCTTACTTTTGGTTGATGAAGATGTTTTTGCGGTTTTAGAGCCAGACTTAAAACAAGTAATTTTTAATGATTTAGCTCATAAACTGCCGTTCAAGCCAACTTTAATTTATTTTGGGCAAAACGAATTTCAGGCCGAGCAAAAATACATTTTACAGGCCGGAACGCTAGTTTAAATTAACAAAATTGCTTAAACTTTTAATTTATTTTTTGGCAATATTAGGAGCTAATTGCAAGCTAAAAACACGACCTTCTTGCTTTATGGCTGGTGTTTGGTCTGGTTTGCCAAATTCTTCGGTTGCTTTAAGTACAGATTGCAATAATTTACGAGCCAAGTCTGGATGCTGAGTTTCTCGACCTTTCATTTGAACAATAACCCGAACTTTACTACCTTCTTCGAGCCATTTACAAATCCATTTTTCTTTAATTTGTAAATCGTGCTCATCAATGCGCTGGCTTAGTTTAAGTTCTTTAAAAATGGATTGTGCTTTGCTTTTTTTCTTTTTTTCTTTTTCTTCTTTTTCTTTTTCAAACTTAAATTTGCCATAATCCATAATCTTGGCTACTGGTGGCTGTTGCATACCGATAACTACTAAATCTAAGTTTTCGGAGCGGGCTTTGTCCAGAGCCTCTCGAGTAGGAACTATACCTAATTGCTCTCCAGAAGAGGAGATTAATCTAACGCTTTGGCTACGAATAGCCTCATTCATAATTACTTGCTGACCTGATTGTTGTCTATTGAGTTGCTGAGGGCGTGATATTGGAGAATTATTGTTTAATGCCATAAATTTTTTCTGTTTGATGTTTAACCTAAATTTACCGAAGAAGGGATTTGAACCCTTAAAAGCTTGCGCTTACTACATCCTGAATGTAGCGTGTCTACCAATTCCACCACTTCGGCAAATCTAAATCCTAATATACCCTGACAAAAAAATATAAGCCAGCTCCAATTATAAATTTTTGAGCTGGCATTAAAAATTTTAGACTTTTATTATAGCGAAAGTTCTTTTTATATAAATCTGAGCTTCTTCGATTTTTCTTTTCTGAAGAACTCACAGATACAAGGTTTTTAG
>CANLTT010000099.1 GCA_947494115.1 Candidatus Caenarcanales bacterium | reverse complement strand
AATGCTGATGATATTGGTACTTATACTGGTTCCATGACCATTACAATAACAGCTCTCTAAGCATAAGACTAGACTGTTTTTATATATATTATTGCGAAGTACTAATTAAATATACTTCGCAATTTTTTTGTTTATTAAATTGATAACTATGGCACAAACAAGATATACTGGTTAATATGCAAAAATTTATATCATGCGCTTACTAATTTTTTTAATTGTAATTTCTTTAGCTCAAAATGTTTGGGCCGACCCGCCAGCCAGCAATCCTTTTTTTGATACTAATCCTAATAATCCGGGCAATGCTAATCCGTCCCCTCTTACAAATGGCAATAATGGCAATAATGGCAATGCAAATGGAAATACTGGCAATGGTAATGGAAACGGTAATAATGGTAATGGTAATGGCAATGGTGGTAGCGGCGGCACGGGTGTTGATCCCTTAGGTAATGTTGATCCCTTAAGTAATACAGAAACAATAGCTTTAGGAATTTATACAAATGGTGATATTACTTCTGTTCAAGGTTCTGGTTTATTGAGTGGACGCTTTAATTTGGGCGACGGTAATTCTAATTTGGTTTTAAACAACTTAAATGATGTTTTAAACGATATTGTCAAAAGCGGAAACGAAATAGATGCTTTAACTAATAGTCAAATTCTAAAAGTAAATGGCGTAGTTTATTCAAGCGTAGGAACAATTAATCTAAGTATTTCACCTATTAGCGTTGGAAGTACTAACTTTTTACCGAGTAATTCTATTTCTGTAAAATTTACGAATATAAGTGGTTTGGGCGAAATTGATATTGCTTTTAATGGTAATTTCTTTGGCCTCACAAATGCACCTTTACAAGGTAGTGCAAGTATAATTACAAATACTACAAATATTAGTAGTGCTATCGACCGAAAAGCTAATTTTAATTTAAAAGGTGATGTAATTGAACATAGTGTTTCTAATGTTGATGATGTTGGCATTTACCAAGGTGGTATTACTATTACAGTAACTTGTCTCTAAATTATTACAGTAACTTCGCTCTAAATTATTAAAGCAAGTTCGCTCTAAATTATTAAAGCAAGTTCAGACCTTGTTGATATGCCGTAAATAATCTTTCGTTTTTGAGGGTTTTATTATAAGCGGTTTTTATTTTGGCCGAAGTTTGACCGCCAATATGCAAAGAACAAGCCCGTAAAAGCCTTACAAATTCTCTAAAGTGCATAAAGTCTTCTTCTTCAAAAGGTTTTATTAAATTGCTTAAAATTTCTTCTTGGCTTAAATTTGCCCATTTTGCTTCTAGGCCAGCTTTGTAAGCCGCTTCAAAACGCCTAGAATTACGAGCTTCGTCTAAACATCTTTTCAAACTATTAGCCAAGGCCTTGCTTTTTATTTCGATTTCGGCAAAAGGCTCAATTAGCAATTGGTCGATTTCAGCATCAAAGGGTTTTAAATTAAGCATTATTGAATGAAAACACACGTTCAAATAGAGGAACTTGAATTTCTTTTGCGGCTTTAACTGGTTTTCCAGAGCTATTTGACATTACGTGCACCGTAGAACCACTTGTAATAAGTCGATTTTCCTGAAAAATACAACAATCGATATAAACACGCAAAAATTTATTTTTTTCTCTTTTTAAAACGGTTTTAATTGTTAATAAATCATCATATCTTGCAGGGTAATGATATTTTAAATGAGCCTCTATCAAAGGTAAATAAATGTCTTTTTCCTCCAAAAATTTATAGGTAAAACCAATTTCTCTTAGCATTTCATTTCGGCCAATTTCAAAATATTCTAAATACTTTGCATGATAAACAATGCCCATTTTATCAGTGTCGGCATAAATTACTCTTGTTGTGGTGCAAAATTCTGGTGAAACTTGAAACATATCTAATTTTTAAAGTTTTAATTTAATATGCTAAATTAGAATTTCACTTTTTACTAGCAATTTATAAATAACCTTGAATACCCGCTCCGCAGGCAGAGAATTAGCCTTTTTAGCCATTAGTCAAATATCACGTTCGGCCGAACTGTCGCCAGAGAAGCTGATATTGGCGGCCACACGCACTTTAAAAGATATTGCCAAAGAACAAATTAAAAAAGTTCAAAAAGATTTGCAAGAAATTGGCGAATTTTTCTTTAATGAGTCTTTAAGCAGTCAAGAAAGCTCTGAACATAAATCTGAATATAAAATTGACTTTGAAAAACTGCAAAAGAATGTCGCTCAACTTGAAATTGCCACTTTTTCAATCAAAGAATCTTTAGATTTGCCAGAACTTTTAAACCAGCCACCACAAGCCTTTGAATATGCCATTGTTTTAATAAATTCTTATAGAACAAATAAAGAAAAAATTAATAGTTTAATTGCTGAGGTTCTTGAAAACAAAAAAACGGCCTTAGCCAATAAAGGTTGGTCTTTAGAGCGTGTTTTAAGTGTTGATAAGGGTGTTTTGCGTATTGCTTGCGCCGAGCTAATGAGCGAGCTAGAAAACCCCTCTGTGATAATCATAGACGAAGCCTTAAAATTATCCGAAAAATATGGCAGTGAAGATTCACCAAAATTTGTAAATGGCGTTTTAGCCGATTTGGTAAATATTATTAAAGGTTAAGGTTTTATGAGTTTTTTTCAAAAGCTAAAAATCTAATTACAATTTGTAAAGTTGAGTTTTATTAAATTTATAGTTTACGTTTAAAATTTCCCCAAAGTTCTTACCTTCAGCGAGGCTCAGAGCACAAGCAGGCGAAACCATTAAAAATGCGGCAAAAGGGGTTGGGAACTTCATTATGCTAACAGTTGGAGTTTATTCTAGTTGCGCAGTGGGAGTAAAAGCCTTTGCGCCTGAAATTGCCGAGATTATTGCGCCAAACGGAATTATCGAAAATGTTAATCGTACTACAGTAGAAAATTCCCTAAAAAACTTATTAAGCCAAGAACCTGCGATAGCAGGGCAAATAAAACAAATACAAGAGGAAGCTAAATTTTTAAAAACTTTAAAAGCTGATCAAAAACAAGCGGAGGAAAACTTAAAAACTTCTCAACAGCAACTTCAAGCAGAACAAACATTAAAAAACAATATTGCCACTTTGTATCCTTTTACTCTGAATGCTACTTTAGGTGATTCTGCAAGACAAGAGTATAATCATCTAAAACAACAACTAGAACAACTACAACAACCTAACCCTAATCAAAAAGTTGTAGCTTCTACATTACTACCTTCTTTTACATTATTTTCTTCTCTTGGCAAAGGGCTTTCTTCATAGCCAAACTTTTAGCCAAATAAAAACCCGTATAAGATTTTTTGTTTTTGACAATTTCTTCAGGTGTGCCTTCGGCGATAATTTGGCCGCCACCATCACCACCTTCTGGGCCTAAATCGATTATCCAATCGGCTTGCTTGATAACATCTAAATTGTGTTCAATCACCAAAACAGTATTGCCATTATCTACAAGCTTTTGTAAAACATTTAATAATTTGGCAATATCATACCAATGCAAGCCAGTAGTCGGTTCATCGAGAATATAAATTGTTTTGCCAGTTTGACGGCGTGCAAGTTCAGTCGCTAATTTTATTCTTTGGGCTTCGCCACCCGATAAAGTTGTAGCCGATTGTCCAAGTTGAATATAACCCAAACCAACCTCTTCAAGCGTTTTAAGCTTATTATGAATAGAGGGAATTGAGGCAAAAACTTCATTAGCTTGGCTGACTGTAAGCTCTAGAACATCTGAAATTGAATAGCCTCTAAATTTTACTTCTAAAGTTTCTTGGTTATAACGCTTACCAGCGCAGACTTCGCATTTAACATAAACCGAAGGCAAAAAATTCATTTCTATTTCTAAATGGCCTTGCCCCGAACAAGCCTCGCAGCGGCCACCTTTAACATTAAAAGAAAAACGCCCTTGGTTAAAACCCCTAAACTTGGCTTCGGGTGTGGCCGCAAATAGCTCACGAATTGGGGTAAAAGCGCCCGTATAAGTTGCTGAATTTGAATGAGGAGTTCGTCCAATTGGGCTTTGGTCAATTTCAATTACTTTATCTAAATTTTCAATTCCTTCAATTCGTTCAATTCCCTTGGGTTTTTGCCTTGTGCGTAAAAACTGACTTTGCAAATACGGAAACAGTAATTCCATAATTAAACTCGACTTACCCGACCCAGAGACACCCGTAATCGCCACAAATTTACCCAGAGGAATATTTAAACTAAGATTTTTTAAATTATTAAGTTCGGCATTATAAAGTTTTAGGCTTTTACCATTGCCTTCCCGCCTCTGTTCGGGTACTTCAATTTTCCATTCCCCAGATAAATATTTACCCGTAATTGATTCTTCGCTTGAACAAATAGATTCAATGCTTCCAGCGGCCACAATTTTTCCGCCTTGTTTGCCTGCAAGCGGTCCTACATCAATTAACCAATCGGCGGCTTGCATAGTGTCTTCATCATGTTCAACCACCAAAAGCGTATTTCCAAGACTTTTTAAATGTTTAAGAGTTTTAATTAAACGGTCATTATCTCTTTGGTGAAGGCCAATACTAGGCTCATCTAAAACATATAAAACACCAGACAAACCCGAGCCAATTTGGGTAGCCAGCCGTATACGCTGAGATTCGCCGCCAGATAAGCTTCCAGCTGAACGCCCCAAAGTTAAATAATTTAACCCAACATCATTCAAAAAGCATAAACGGTTTTTAATTTCTTGTACCAAACGCTCAGCAATATGTTTTTCTTGCTCTGAAAGAAGCTCTGCTAAATTATTAAAAAACACATTAGCTTTTTCAATCGGTAAAGTGGTTAATTCAAAAATACCTAAACCACCAACTTGCACAGCCAGAGCTTCTTTACGCAAACGGCCACCTTCACAAGTTTTGCATAAATTCTGCGACATATATTCTTCAAGGTCGGCTTTAGCTTTATCGTTTTGGGTTTCCTGAAATTTGCGCTTTAGCTTGTTTATAACACCTTCAAAAGGCATATTAAAAGTTAGCAATTCACCCCCATCAAAAGAGTCATAACTAAGTTTAATTGCTTCGGATGAGCCATAGAGAATAATATTTTTTTGTTTTTCGCTAAGCTGATTCCACGGTATATTTGCGCTAAATTTATTGGCTTTAGCCACCGAAGTTAAAAGCTGAACATAATAATTAGTGCTCGATTTTGCCCAAGGCCCAATACAAGAGAGCAAAGGCAAATTTGGGTCTTTTATAAGTTTTTCTTCGTTAAATTCTAAATGCGAGCCAATTCCGTGACATTCAGGGCAAGCTCCTTCTGGACTATTAAAAGAAAACAATTTAGGTGAAAGCGATGGCAAACTTCCGTGTCCATTGGGGCAAGCCAAATGTTCAGAGAAAAATATTTCTTGTTCGGATCGATCTTTGTCGTGAAATACTTCGTCCACAAAGGCAAATTTGGCAAAACCATTTCCTTTATGTAAGGCCAAACTCATACTATCGGCAATACGAGAGCGGTTTTCGGGTTTAACAATAATGCGGTCAATCACAATTTCGAGATCGTGTTTTTTATTTTTAGAAAGTTTAATTTCCTCATCCAAAGACAAAATTTCTTTGTTTATACGTACACGCAAAAAACCATCTTTTTTTAGTTTCTGGAATAAACCAGCGTATTCACCTTTTTTTTGTTCGGCAATAGGAGCCAAAATTACCCCACGCTCGCCATCGGCTTTTTTATAAATTTGCTCAACAATTTGGTCAATAGTTTGTTTATTAACTCTGGCTCCGCACTCTGGGCAATGTTGATGGCCAATGCGTCCATAAAGCAAACGCAAATGATCGTAAATTTCGGTGATTGTGCCAACGGTTGAACGAATATTATTACTAGTTGATTTTTGGTCAATCGCAATCGCTGGGCTTAAACCTTCAATTGAATCAATATCTGGTTTGTCTATTTGCCCTAAAAACTGTCTTGCATATGCCGATAAAGATTCAACATAACGTCTTTGGCCTTCGGCAAAAATAGTATCAAACGCCAATGAGCTTTTCCCAGAGCCAGAAACACCCGTAATAATTACTAATTGGTTTTTGGGAATCTTAACACTAATATTTTGAAGATTATGCTCCCGAGCACCTATTACCGAAATCCAGTTTTGATTTTGCATAAATTTTTTTGAATAATAAATAAATTATAGGAGTGAATTAACCAATTAAGCCAAAACATAAAGCAAAATTATTTTATAAGTTAAACTATCACGGCTATTTATTTAAAAATCGAAAACTTCAAACAAGCAAAATTTATTAAAACTATTAGTTTAAACTCCATTCTAGAACCTAGAATCCTTCACTTAGAGCTTAAAAAGCCTTTTTTGTTATTGTCAAAATACGCAAAAATGAAAAATGGTATCCCAAGATTTCGGATATTTTAATCATGCTGTCTATTGTTTATATCATAATCATATTCAGGTTTAATACTTAAATAGCAAAGTTCATTATCAAATACATGCCAAACACCTTTTTTAAATTCCGCCTTTAATTGGGAGATTCCACAACTTCCTAAAGAAGAATAGTCTGGCTTATACTCTTTGATAAACTTGAATTCATTATCATTGAACCACTTAAGCTCGATTGGAATCCATTCAACATCAATTGAATCTTTATTAAAATAATGATAAAACTCTCGAACAAACCCTTTTGCACTACGATGATAAATGGTCATTTCAGGCAATTCTTTTCCAAAATCTCCTTGATCGTTTGGAAAAACTATATGGTTAGCTTTGGGCGAGACAATTGGTATACTACCTTTATATAATTGTGCAGCATTTAAATGATCGACAATAAAATGAAGTTGATCCGATTTAGGAGACAAACTTTTTAGAGATATTGTAAAGCTCCTCGAATTGAAGAGGGGACAGATAATTCAAGGTTGAATGCTTTCTTTCCCGATTATAGAAAATCTCTATGTATT